>JASKKT010000002.1 GCA_030154025.1 Methanolobus sp. | reverse complement strand
GTGCTCCTATAGGAATATGTGTTTTCGATAAGGATGATAATTTTGTTTTCTCCAATGAGAAGATGGGATCCATTTCTGGCCTGTTATCCGGGGATGTGATCGGAAAGAATGTTTTTGAATCATTTCCTGACTACATCCTTGATGGAAAAGCAGGCTTCAGGCAGTTTTTCCTGGATGCAAAGAGATCGCTTCAGAGATCTTTCCATGGGGAGGTGCCTATACTCATCCCTATGCAGGGTCTCAGCTACCAGTCCATATCCTTCGTGCCTTTATTTGACGGGAGCGGCAATTATGATGGAATGGCCTGCTATTTTCAGGAGGTGAGTGATTATTGCCTCAGGGAAAAGGGTTTGCTTGAAAAGCTTTCAAGCATCAGCAGGCTTGAGTCAATATACTGGGAAGTCCCGGTGATCGTTTTCCTGTGGTCATCGGAAGAAGGGTGGCCTGTTCGCTTTGTCTCGGAGAACATCTCTTTGCTTGGCTATAGCAGGGAGGAGCTTCAGTCAGGGAACAAGCTCTATATCGACCTTGTCCATCCGGAGGATCGGGACAGGCTTACCAAGGATGTGGCCCGGCTCTTCTGGGAAGGCGAGGAATGTTTTTCCCATGAGTACCGGCTATTGAAAAAGTCGGGTGAATCGCTCTGGGTCAGTGAGCTTTCCCTGCTCCAGAAAGATCACCAGGGCCGACCTTATCGTTTTGAGGGAATCGTCATGGACATTTCCGACAAAAAAAGATACCAGCAGGAACTTGAGAGACACACTGCAGAACTGGAGCAGTTGAATGCATTAAAGGATCTCTTTTCAGACATTATCAGGCATGACCTGCTCACACCCGCTGGTACCATCAAGGGCTATGTTGAACTCCTCAAGGAAGTGGAAACCGATTCAGACAAGCTGACCATGCTCAGGGTGATAGAGGACAGCACAAAGAGACTTATAGACCTCATAGAGAGTGCTTCCAAATATGAGAAACTGAACAGCATTGAGGAGATCGACTACTACTGTACTGACCTTGTGAGCATCCTCAGGAGCACTCTGCTGGAGTTTTCCTCCTACGCAGAGGAGAGGGACATAAGGCTGGAATTGTCATCGGAAGGTCCATGCTATTCGGATGTGAATCCCATGGTGAGCGAGGTGTTTGCAAATCTCCTTTCAAATGCCATAAAGTACAGCCCGGAGAACGAAAGCATAGCCATCTCTTTCCAGGACCTGGGCGATTGCTTCAGGGTCATGGTCACTGACCGTGGGGATGGCATACCTGATGAGAACAAGGTCTCGGTCTTCAACCGTTTCAAGAGACTCAACAAGAAAGGTGTCAAAGGGACAGGTCTTGGCCTTGCGATAGTAAAGCGGATTATGGAACTGCACGGTGGAGGGTACGGGGTCGAGGATAATCCCGAGGGTAAAGGTAGTGTTTTCTGGGTCACGTTCAGCAAAGCTGCCTGCAACCCGGACAACCCTAGAGTTCGTTAGCGTCTGCGAATTTGATAAGTGCTTCACCAAGGGTGCGTGTATATTTAGGATTCAGGTTGAAGCGTCCCTTTTTCTGGCCACCTCTCTCTTTTGCGATCTCTACATATTCGTTCTCGTATCTCTCACTGGAGGCAAGGGTGATCGTCAGGAACCAGCCTGCTCCCATCTTGATCTCGGCGTATCCTTCGCCAACTTCAATTAATTCCTCATTCTCTGCCATACTTACACCATGAACTGATGAAATGCTTATTATTATTGTCACTGTACCTTTTCAAGGGGGATCGAGCCGTTATGCAAAGCTGTTGCCACAAGGGCACCTGCAAGGCCTGTTTCCTCGAGTGTTTCGATGTCCTCAAGGTTGCGGACTCCTCCGCCAAGAAGCACATTATGCTCTGAGATTGATGCTATTTTACTTAAGAATTGTGAATCCACGCCGCTTGCCGTGCCCACCCTGTCAAGGTCGAGGACTATTATATCCTGCAGCTCGAAATCATTAAGCTTCTTCACTATATCCAGTGGGTCGTCAGGCATGGAGGGGTCACTGGAGAGTATTTTGCCATACTTCTTGTCGATGCTCACTACCGCACGCCCCGGATAGGCAGCTGCAACCTGCTCTATCGTATCAAGGGAGGCAGTTTCCGTGCCAAGCACGACAGTTGGAACGATCTCAAAAATATCCTCAGTATCTGAAAGAGACTTAATTCCGGCATCTACCATTGTCTTAGCTCTTTCTGCCACTCCCTGGATGAGCTCGAAGTTCTTTTCCCTCTTACCTATTCCCTGAAGCAGGTTAAGGTCGGCAATGTATACTTCCCTGGGTTTTACCGTATCGACTATCCTGGTGGCGTCCGAACTTTCGCAGATCCTGCTGGAGAAATGGATAGGCTTGTACTCTTTCCTGTCTCCTCCCTGTGCATGGACCACTGTCCGGTTGAAAACGTCAAGAACAAAAAGGATACGAAACATATTTAATTCATACATCTGTCATGCTATAAAAAAGAGGTTATGCTATGAAGTTACTCGTCAGTCCCATTAGCCCTGAGGAGGCAATAGCAGCACACAAAGGTGGTGCTGACATAATCGATGTGAAGAATCCCAAGGAAGGTTCCCTTGGCGCTAATTTTCCCTGGGTCATAAGGTCTGTTAAAGAGGCCATCGGCTCACAGAAGCCCATAAGTGCGACCATCGGGGACTTCAATTACAAGCCGGGTACTGCGTCCCTTGCCGCTCTGGGTGCTGCAGTTGCGGGTGCTCACTATATCAAGGTGGGCCTGTATGATGTCCATACGGAGGAGCAGGCCCTGGACATGCTGACCAATATAACACGCTCTGTCAAGGATCTTGACCCTTCCAAGAAGGTCGTTGCCTCGGGCTATTCCGATTACAAGAGGATCAACTCAATATCCCCTCACCTGCTTCCTGCCATCGGCGCCCGGGCAGGTGTGGATGTGGTGATGGTCGATACCGGTATCAAGGACGGGCGCTCCACTTTCGAGTTTATGGATGAGGGGGAGCTGACAGTTTTCACAGACGCTATCAGGGACCAGGGTCTTGAGTCCGCGCTTGCCGGCACTCTCAAGTTCGGGGACCTTCCCATGCTCAGGCGCATCAGGCCAGACATCATCGGCGTGCGTGGAATGGTATGTGGTGGCGACCGTACATCCGTTATAAGGGAAGAACTGGTCTCCAGACTGAAGAGCGAGATGTGATCTCTCTTCAGGTATTTTATCTGCTGTCGGGAATCTTTTTAAATTGCATTTGACCAATTACATAGCTAGCAGATGCTGTATGAAATCATGGTGATCATAATTGGCTGAGGAAATTACCGTCAGTGTGGGGCAGGCGTATCCCAGGGATGCAGGCCGGGGAATTGCAAGGCTTGACAAGGTCCTTATGGAATCTATCGGGGTTGTCAGCGGTGATATCGTTGAGATAAAGAGCAAGGAGAAATGCTATGCAATTGCCTGGCCGGGATATCCGGACGATGCGGGCAAGGAGATAATACGTATAGACGGTAACCTCAGGAACAATGCAAAGGTCAGTATTGATGACAAGGTGACGATCAGGAAGGTCACTGTCAGCGAGGCGGAGAAGATAAGCCTTGCTCCCACAAGGGAGACCCGGCTTGTGGGAGGTCCGCGCTTCATTCTGAGAATACTTGAAGGCCGCCCTGTAATAAAGGGTCAGTCCATCCGCGTGGAGGCGGTCAGCAATCCTGTTTCTTTTGTCGTGCTCTCAACAAGCCCCGCTGGTCCTGTAGTAGTTACCAGGAACACCCAGATACATATCAGGGAGAGTGCTGTGGCGCAGGAGGGAGTTTCCGGACAGATAACTTACGAAGACATAGGAGGTCTCAAGCGGGAACTGGGACTCGTGAGGGAAATGATAGAACTGCCCCTGAAGCATCCTGAGCTCTTCCAGAAACTTGCAGTGGACCCTCCCAAGGGTGTCCTTCTTTATGGGCCTCCTGGCACTGGAAAGACACTCATAGCAAGAGCAGTGGCAAGTGAAACTGATGCAAATTTCATATCTGTGAGCGGACCTGAGGTGGTTTCTAAATACTACGGTGAGAGCGAACACAAGCTGCGCCAGATATTCGAGGATGCCGAGAAGAATGCCCCTACGATAATATTCATAGACGAGATCGATTCCATTGCTCCCAAACGCGATGAGGTGTGGGGTGAGATGGAGCGCAGGATAGTCGCTCAACTGCTCTCCCTGATGGATGGTCTGGCCTCAAGGGGCAAGGTCATAGTCATAGCCGCAACCAATCGCCCCAATTCCATTGACGAGGCCCTGCGCAGGGGAGGCAGGTTCGACCGCGAGATCGAGGTGGGGATACCTGACAGTGCCGGTCGTCTCCAGATACTGTTCGTCCATACAAGGGGCATGCCGCTGGAAGAAGGACTTAACCTTGAGGAGATTGCTGCCGTTACCCACGGTTTCGTGGGTGCTGACCTCTCTTCCCTGTGCAAGGAGGCGGCTATGCATGCTCTCAGGCGCATGCTTCCTGACATGAGGATTGACGATGTGGAGAATGAGATACCTCCCGAGTTCATGGAAAGCCTGCAGGTGACCAGGAAGGATTTTGACGACGCCCTCAGGAACATCGAACCCTCGGCCATGCGCGAGGTATTCGTGGAAGTGCCCTCAGTGAGATGGGATGACATCGGAGGCCTGGATGCTGCCAAGCAGGAGCTCTCCGAAGCTGTGGAGTGGCCGCTGAAATATCCGGAACTCTTCGAGGCTGTCAATACAAGGCCTCCCCGCGGTATCATGCTCTTCGGCCCCCCGGGTACTGGAAAGACAATGCTGGCAAAGGCCGTGGCCACCGAAAGCGAGGCAAACTTCATCAGCATCAAGGGCCCTGAGCTGCTGAGTCGCTACGTTGGGGAGTCCGAGCGTGCTGTACGAGAGACCTTCCGCAAGGCCAGGCAGGCTGCGCCTACAGTGATATTCTTTGATGAGATCGACTCCATGGCATCGGAGCGTGGCTCTAGTATAGATGCCCATGCAAGTGAGCGCGTGGTGAGCCAGATACTCACGGAGATAGACGGGGTTGAGGAACTGAGGGACGTGGTGATAATCGCTGCAACCAACAGGCCGGATATAGTTGATCCTGCCCTCTTGCGGCCGGGACGCTTTGACCGGCTCATATATGTGCGCCCTCCTGATATGGGAGGACGGCAAAAGATCTTCGGCATCCATCTTCAGGGCAAGCCCCTCGCAGATGACGTGAGTGTCCACGAACTGGCACACATGACCGAAGGCTATGTAGGTTCCGATATCGAAGCCATCTGTCGGGAAGCTTCCATGCTGGCCCTGCGTGAGGTCGTCACACCGGGCATAAGCAGGGACGAGGCCAGGGCCAGGGTGATGGGAATTAAGATAACATCCGTTCATTTTGTGAAGGCCATACGCCGCGTCAAGCCCACTACTTCCCGCGCTGCCATGAGCCTGTATGAGCAGGCTTCCGAAGCGTTTGCAAGATATTCAGCCAACGAGGAGGAAACGGTTCAGGACCTTGGCGGGGAGACCGGGTACCAGTAGCACTATAAAAAAGATGGATAAAAGAGAAAAAGGGACTTACTTCAGTCCCTTCCTGTTCTTCATCACATGAGGCGCGTCGGCCTGTTCAGCAAGCTCTTCCCTGGCGAGGACAAACCTGTTTACCATTTCCTGCATTGCAACAGCCATGGCGGATAGCTCCTGTGAGCTGTGTGCGATCTCCTGCAGGGATGCACTCTGTTGTTCTACGGCGGCGGATGTCTGTTCGGTTCCTGCGGCTGCTCCTTCTGAGATAGAGGTCACTTCCTCCACGGATGCAGTGATCTCTTCTATGGATGCGGATTGCTCCTGGGCTGCAGCGGCAATGTCCTGGACCATCTCGGCGGTCTTCATTGCTCCCTCTACGATCTCCTTCATAGCCCTGACAGTCTCGTTCAAAGCCTCAACACCGCTGGCTACAGTTACATTGCCATTTTCAACAGATTCCACCACCACTCCCGTATCGTGCTGTATCTGCTTGATAAGGCCGGATATTTCCTTTGCCGCGTCCCCTGACTCTTCTGCAAGCTTGCGCACCTCGTCTGCTACCACGGCAAACCCGCGCCCGTGCTCTCCTGCCCTTGCTGCCTCGATGGCTGCATTCAGGGCAAGCAGGTTGGTCTGGTCTGCGATATTTGTGATAAGGCTGACTATCTCTCCTATCTGTTTGGACTTATTGTCGAGTTCCTTGATTGCGGCTGCGGATTCCAGTGATGCTCTCTTGATCTCTTCCATCTGGGTCATCAGATTCTCTGACTTGTTCCCGACTGCCATGGTCTTCTTACTGGAGTCCGTGGATATCTCGGCAGACCTCTGGGCATTGACGGCTATCTCCTGCACGCTTGAACTCATGTCGTCCATGGCACGTGAGATCTCCTGGGCTTTGGACGACTGGTCCAGAGCACCCTTGGCAATGCTGTTTATAGTATGTGATACCTGGCTTGATGCTGCTGTTATCTCCTCGATGGATGCAGACATTTCCTCCGAGGTGCTTGCAACGATATTGGCGTTCTTGCTGATATTCACTATTATGTCTGTAAGGGATCTCAGTATTTCGTTCAATCCTCTTGGTATTGCCTCAAAATCGACACCTACCGCAGTGTTTGCTCTTCGGTCAAGCTTCCCTTCAAGTGCGTCGGTGGAGATCTGTTCGAAATCACTGACAATATCCTTGATCGGACGGGTGATGGAACGGGCTATGAGATATGCAATGCCTGCCATGGCAAGGATGGCCACTACCGATATGACTATTAGCTGGTTGCGCAGCTCCATTGCGCCTGCAAACATCTCTTCTTCGGGGATTGTCAGCACGAATGCGAAATCTGCCGTATCCAGTGGCTGGTAGATCATGGCAACGCTCTTGCCGGTTGCCGGATCGACGACCTGTATGTGCCCGCCTGCCCCTTTCTTTATGTCTGCTGCCATCCTGTTCATTTCAGGATCATTGAAGTCTGAAAGGTACCTTGTGCCTATCCAGGATTTCTCAACAGGATGTGACATGAACATGCCTGAATTGCTTACCATGAAAGCGTAACCGGTGTCAAACATGCTTACCTGGGAAACCTCTTCATCGATATAATCCAGGGAAACATCCACGCCTGCTATGCCTATGAATTTCCCGTCTTTCATAATTGGTGAGACATAGCTGACGATCATAATGCCATCGTAGATATATGGCTCAAGTATGATGTCCTTTTTGAGGGATTTTGGCAGCAGGTAATAATCGGATGTGTCGTAGTCTGCAAGCGGGGCAAGGGAAGCACCACTGCCTGTTGCACTCCAGGTGGGAATGAACCTGCCGGTTGCATCATGTCCCGGGGTATTTGCAAAAGCTGCATCATTATTATCAAAGGCGTTTGCTTCGTATCCGGCATAGGTAGCCAGGAGGCCAGGATTCTCAATAAGAATGCTCCTGAGAATATCATTGGCCTCATCCCTGTCAGCACTTCCATAGTTCTCCAGGGTGTGTGCTATTGTCTGGCCTATAAGCTGGTTAGCGCGCATATCGCTGTCATATTTGTATGCGTAACCTGTGGAAACACTTTCAGCCTGCTCGTAAGCCTGCTCGATATTCTGGTTTGTTACCTTATCAACGATCATGTATGTACTGATAGACATCAATATGGTAACACTGACCACAATATAAAGGATAAGTTTGCTGTTGATTGTCATTCTTTTAAAATTCATAGTGACCTCTTAAGTAATTTATATATTTTCACTGTAGATCAATTAGGGAATTTACACCTTTGGATATATATCTTCCTATTGTGTTCTTTTTCCTAAGGTGTATTCGTACTGCTTTGTGGTATCTGAAGAGAAATGTATATATATCTGTGAAATCCATTTTCATGAAGGAATTTTAAATGAAGGCTTTATATATCTTTGTACAAGAATAAATCTCTCCTTTCAGGTCCGTACACAAAAAAGGAGCATCTCTCTGAAGTCTATTGGGCTTTGGTAAAACCTGCTTCTCTTTCTTTCACGCTTCAAAAATTGTATTCAAAGGTAAAACTCGACAGGTATTTATCAGAGAGTTCCAGACTAGGATAATAGTACCTTTGTAAAAAGGTGATCTTGGAGTGAATATAAATGCCAGCTATTGTTGATAAAGAACTGTGTACAGGATGTGGGGTATGTGTGGATTCCTGCCCCGTAGAAGCTATCTCAATGACCGATGAAGACCTCGCATTTGTTGATCCGGATACATGTGTTGACTGTGGGGATTGCGTGGATATCTGTCCTGTTGAAGCTATCTCGCTTAAATAAGCGTTCAGTATTTCCAATTTTTGATTTTATGTCTGTTCTAGCGATCTGAATATTATCGCTGCAAGCAAAAAGGAGTTTCACTCAGTGAGCATCACAGGGATTTTTCCTATTAAGGCGGAATGGTTATGGATGAAAGTAAAGCAACGAACAGCATGAGAACAAAGGGCATGGATGAGGGCTGGCCGCTTGAAACGCTGGCTGCGCTGATATTTGACGAGAAGGATGGTAAGACCAGACTCACTATAATATCTTCCGGTATCAGTAATATCAGTGCTGTGAATCGCGATAACATGGAACAGGGCTGGAGAGAATCGCTGGACAAGCTTGCCGGTCACCTGAACAAAGCCAAATGTTGATGCCAGTAAGGTTCAAGGGTATGATGTAATCTCATAATATACTATGGCTGGCTACAAGATCTTGTCTAAGTAATGTTTGCACTCCGTTGCAGGTGATATGGTATGACAGACAGCTCTCTCACGAAGGTACTTCAGGATACAGCTTCTCAAATGAATGCAGATCTCTTTGGTATTGCAGACGCATCCTGTTTTCTGGACCCTGCGTATACCGGGAACAGGCCTCAGGATATGATGAAGGATGTGAGGTCAGTCATCATTCTCGGGGTAGCCGTGCCCCGCGGGGCTTTCGAGTCACTTCCTGCAGGAAGGGCCGAATACACCAACACGCTCATGGCAGCCACTGCAACCCTCAGGTTGATCGCGTTCCAGCTGGCCAGGCTCATTGAGAAGAACGGTTACAGGGCAACGATAGTACCTACAGAGGGCAGTGAGTTTGGATACTGGTATGCAGATCGGGAAACGCTCAAGGCCAACATGTCAATCAAGTATGCAGCCTATCGTGCAGGACTGGGTAACTTTGGCATCAATCATCTTCTCACTACCAAAGAGTTCGGTCCGAGGGTCCGTATGACAGCTATACTGACAGACGCAGAACTGAATACTGAAAAAGAGGACCCTTTGCCGCTGGTCAACAGGGCCTGCAGCACTTGTCGGAAATGCATAGCGGTATGTCCTGCAGGTGCCATCTCAGAGGATGGTGCCATTGACAGGCATAAATGTGCCGATTACATGTTCGGGGAGCTGGGCGGTCTGCGATGCGGGCTCTGCGTGAAGGTGTGTCCCTTGTGAGCGTGTGTTCTTGCAAGCAGCTCAGTTGTCACTGGCTTCCCCATTCTCTGAGTTCCGCTTACTGGGAGTATTATCCTTAATCCTTTCAAGTGTGGCAACAAGGGCTTCCTTGGGGACAGGCTTGATGAAGTAATCAACTGTTCCCCACACTTTACTCATTTCCTTCTCGTCCAGCATTGATGTGATGATCACCGGTATGTCCTTTGTCTGATCTTCCTCTTTCAGGTGCTTGAGAACTTCCCATCCGTCCATGCCGGGCATCATGATGTCCAGGGTGATAGCAAAGGGTTTTAGCTTCTCTGCAAGCAGGAGTGCTTCCTTTCCGCAGCAAGTTGATGTCACACAGTAACCTTCTCTCTCAAGAGTGGTCTGGAGCAGCTCTCTCGAATTGTCGTCATCCTCCACCACAAGCACCAGTGGTTGAGAGCCATCTGTGGGTACCGGACTGTTTGTCACGGGTAGGTATGCATCGGGTGTATCATCGGCTTTACTTGCTTCTTCAGGAACTGTTTTCTCATCTGTGTTCCTTGTAAGAGGCAGTTCAAAGGTGAAGGTTGTACCTTCTCCCAGTTTACTCTCTACTTTTATACTTCCGTTCTGAACCTCAAGGAACTTCTTTACTAGTGATAAGCCAAGCCCCGTACCCTCGTACTGGCGATTGATCGCGGAGTCCAGCTGGGTGAATGGCTGGAAGAGCTTAGCTATGCCTTCTTCGGATATCCCTATTCCAGTATCCTTGACAGTGAACACTGCCATCTCTTCATTCCGGCTTGCACGTACGCTTATACTCCCGCCTTTTGGTGTGAACTTGATAGCATTGCTGATGAGATTAAAGAGTATCTGTTTGAACCTGGTCTTGTCAGCATGGATTGTTGTAAGTTCCTCATCCTTAAGGAACTCTACTTTCAGTTCCTTTTTCATAGCCATGGGCGAGATGAGCTGTTTCACCTCAGTGAACACTTCTGTGACAGGGAATACCTGATAATTGAGTTCCATCTTGTTGGCTTCTATCTTTGAGATATCAAGCACGTTGTTAATGATTGACAGCAGATGCTTCCCGCTTGTAGCTATGTTCGTAATGAACCGTTTCTGAGTGTCGGATATCTCCCCGGTGCCGCCGCTTACAATGAGGTCAGAGAAACCGATTATAGAGTTGAGCGGCGTCCTCAGTTCGTGGCTCATGGTTGCAAGGAAATCACTCTTGGCACGGTTTGCAGCTTCTGCTGTGATTCTTGCCATAATGAGTTTCTCCTCTGCTTCCTTCATTTTTGTAAGGTCAACAAAACTCTCTACGAAATAGTCCCTGCCCTGAAGGGTTACGGGCACTACTGATTTGAGAACCCACACTTTTTGGCCCTGGGCATTGATGATCGTGCATTCGGACTTGTTCACTCTCATTCCAAGGTCACTGATAGGGCATTTTCCTTTTTCCGAAGGACATACAAAATCATGGCACACACGTCCTACTAATTCCTTTTTTGGAAGTCCTATGATCTCTTCGGCAGCAGGGTTCACATCAACTATCTCATGTGTATGGGCATCCAGTATCATGGCCCCGCTGAGTATGTTTTTGAGCACTGCTTCCATCTTCTGCTGGCTTTCAAGCTTTACAGCATGTATCTTCTCCTCATTATGCTCCAGCGATTGCAGCATGTAATTGATATTATCTGCAAGCATGTACAGTTCGTCGTCCCCATCCATCTTCACACGGGACGAGAGTGATCCGCTCTCTGTGATAGCGCTAAGGTTACTGCTCAGGAGAGTCAGGCGTGACAGCACGGACCTTTCGATCAGTAAGATGAGAACTGCCCCATAGATAACTCCTATGGCGATTATTGAATATAACACGTAATGTGTCGCAGACTGTCCCTGCTGGTACACATCCCTTGGCATTTCCACATCCAGGGCCAGTGAAGGAACACCGTTGATGTCGTTCAATACTCCAGTGCCGATGACAGTGTTTTCGTCCATATACTCTATTCTTATGGAGTCACTGTCCTGGACCTGAGCTGAACTTTGAAGTGCAGCCGTTGCTTCAGGTTCCGGATAGCTGATGCTGATGGACAGCTGGGTCGTTTCCTCCATTTCCTCGATAAACCTGGGGTCAAGGAACTTTCCAATTACGATGGTACCTGCAATCGTCGAGTCTCTGGTATTTGGTGTTATAGGGCTTGTCCCGACCATCATGGGACCTTCAGGAGTGCTGATGATGCCCTCTACATATTTGTCAAGGGAAGGGTCTGAATATAGCATTTCTTCCTTGATTATATAATCCCTGAAAGCATCTGTTATTTCCCTTTCTTCGTAAGTGTAATGATCCACTCCTGCAATATAGTACAGCTCGCCGGAGGCATCAAAGAACATCATCATGTCTATCTGCAGGTTAGATATAGATTCCACGTCAAGGTTATTCTCGATATAGGCATTGTCTCCCTGCATAAAATAAACAGTATCACTCCACTGTCCCCAATCCTTTGCAGTGGCTGCAAGGCGATTGGTCTGGGAGTCAACAGCTCCAGTGGCTCTCAAAACGTTTGTTGTGACCTCTCTTTTCTCAAGCTGAGAAAAGCTGTCATGCATTATAGATCCTGTAATTACCGTAAGCAGGACGAACAGGCAGATGAAGGTCACAGTGAGGAGTATGAGAGTTCTGTTGCGTATCTTCAGGTTATTTTCCTCCATCTGTCACGTATGAAAGAACCCTGCCTGTAAAGGTAGTAACATCAATTGGCTTTGATATATATCCGGAACAGCCAGCATTGATGAACCTCTGTTCGTCTCCCTGCATTGCATGAGCTGTCAAGGCGATTATCGGGGTCTTGAAGAGAATGTTGCTGTCTATGTGTCTTATCACTTCGATGCCGTCCATCCCCGGCAACTGGATATCCAGCAGTATGATGTCGAAACAGCTGTCCCTTATTTTGTCAAGTGCTTCCGGTCCGTCAAAAGCTTGCGTGACCTCGAAGCCCCCAGCTGTAAGAATGAAGGTGACAAGTTCCATATTCATGGGATTGTCTTCTACAACAAGTATTCTGGTCATATTATCCTGAACTATGATATACTGTTTAAATTAGAGGGTATATATATTTATTTTGATGTACTTCAATTTGTATCTCCGCAGTTTCCGGGACTAGCAAAAATACTTAACCTTACGGCTCCCTTTATTACTTGTAAGGCTCCTCTTAGAGGAAGCCTGTGCTTAATCCGGAGAGTAATATGTTAAGGCAGCGTTTTGTTCTGGATACTACTGCACTCACCGACCTGCAGGCCCGCGAGAAGCTGGATGTTGCAGGCATGTGTGACGGAATGAGGAAAGTGCTGGAACTGATAGCTTCTGCACGCCTGCAGCTTGGCATCAGTTGCTATGTACCTTTTCCTTCAGTGTATAACGAGCTGCGTGAGTTCGCACAGAACAACGGCTGCGATGCCGATGTGATAGCAAAGATAGACACGTGGCTTGTGAAAAAGGCTCCTGACAGGTATAATGTGCAGATCCCGTCCAAGGTGTTCCATGAGTATGTCTCTCACATGAGAGAACGCATAAACAAGGGAATGGTAATTGCTGAGGAGACAATATGGGAATCGTCCACGGACTGCCTGCTCATCCAGACCAAAGTAGATAACAAGAAGGATATTGAGGCCGAGATAGAGCGTGGCGTCATCGGTGTCCATATCGGCAAGTTCAGGAACAAGTACCGCAGCGCCCTGCGTTACGGCATTCTTGACAGCGCTCCTGATATTGACGTGCTTATCCTTGCCAGGGAGCTCGAGGCAGCGGTTGTCGCGAGTGATTTCGGTATACAGAAATGGGCCGAGGAGCTTGGGGTAAGGTTCGTTCCTGCAAGCACATTTCCCATGATATTGCAGGAGTACCTGGAACATGCACCTTTAGCCACTCTTCCCCTGGACAGGGAATCGGATATCTGATCAACTATAAGGCATCCTGGCACGGCTATCAGCCATGGGGACCATATCTAAATGACAGGAGCACATGTAGGGGTACATGGGGGTTAATAAATGAGGAATATTTCAATAGAGGAGTTCAGGGCATCCTGTGCTGCTGCGCAGAACCTTGAAATTGTGGAAAGGAAAGGAAAAGGACATCCTGACAGCATATGCGATGCCGTAATGGACAGGATCTCTGTGAACCTGTCCGGGGAGTATCTGCAGCGTTTTGGCACCATACTTCACCATAACACGGACAAGTGCCTGCTCGTTGCCGGGGAGACGGCAGGTATCTTTGGCGGTGGTATGGTGGTAAACCCCATGCTGCTGGTTATCGGTGACCGTGCTACCTTCGAGGTGGAGGGAGAGGAGATAGACGTATGCGGTATAGCCATCGATACGGCTGCTGGCTGGTTTGACGAGAACCTGCGTTTTGTCAAGCCAGAGCATGTTGACTACCAGGTGGAGCTCAAGCCCGGCTCCTCGGAACTGACAGACATTTTCAGGAGGGGAGGTGAACTCCTGGGGGCAAATGATACTTCTGCAGCTGTGGGTTATGCACCCCTGTCCTTTACGGAGAGGATGGTGCTGGATACTGAGAAGTATCTCAACTCTGCGGATTTCAAGGAAAAGTATCCCGAATCGGGTGAAGATATCAAGGTGATGGGTGTCAGGAGGGGCAAGAACTTCGACATAACCGTGGCAATGCCTCTTATAGACACTTTTGTTGAGTCCGAGGAACACTACTTCCGGATGAAGGATGACCTGCTGGACGCAATACAGGTCCACATGGCCGACTACCTGGAGGAAAAGGAGGTTTCAGTGAACACCTCCCTCAAACTGAACAACCTCGATGTTCCCGGACGCGGCCTGGAGGGCATCTATACCAGTGTCACAGGTACTTCGGCCGAGGACGCAGACTGCGGTCAGGTTGGTCGCGGCAACCGTGTCAATGGTATCATCTCTCTCACCCGCCCGGCAAGCAGTGAGGCAGCAGCCGGCAAGAATCCTGTAAGCCATGTGGGCAAGATATACAATATACTCTCTCACCGGATAGCCGACAGGATATACACCAACGTGCCGGATGTGGAAGAGGCCTTCGTCTGGCTTCTGAGCGACATAGGTGTTCCAATCGATCAGCCAAAGGTCGCGGCAGCGCAGCTGGTAATGAAAAAAGGTACTGTGGAATCTGTGAGGGAAGAGGTCACGGAGGTAATTGATACCGAACTGGAGAATATCCAGCAGTTCACCATGGAGCTTGCGAGGGGAATGATATCGCTCTATTAGGCCTGCCTCAGGCCCCGGCAAGGAACGATATCAGTGCAAAGGCCATTGCCATCTTGAACATGCGGGAAGACCCGGCAGGATCGCTTTTTCCCAGTATCCTGTAGACAGCGACCGCAAACAGCAGGTCGGCCACAGCTACCAGGAATAGGTACCTCACACTCATGAGGGACTGCAGGTAGGGCAGCGGACTGGCCAGTACAGCCACAAGGCCTATGGAAGCTGCAAGGTATGCCGACCTCCTGGCCCCGATAACTATGGGCAGGGTGCGTGCGCCGTCTTTCCTATCCCCGTCCATGTCCTCGATATCCTTGACTATCTCCCTGGCAACCGTTGCAAGAGTGGCGAGCAGGAAAAGCACGAACACGCTTTCAAGCCCTCCTCTCTCAAAGAAGACTGCACCTCCGAACAGGAATGTCGATCCGGTGAGATAACCCACTGTAAGGTTCCCGAGGAGTGCTGTGCGTTTGAGCGTGCTTGCATAGTATATCAATAGCAGGGAGTTGAAGAGTGCTATGAGTCCGCAGGGGATGTTGATAAGAAAGGCACATGCAGTTCCCGCCGCAAACAGTGCAAGCGAGAAATATAAGGCTGCCGGGATGCTGATCCTTCCGGAAGGGATTGGCCTGTTTGGCTTGTTGATCTGGTCTATCTCAACATCGTAATAGTCATTAATGGCATTCCCGGCTCCTGTCACCAGGAAAACGGTGAGGAAGACCAGGGCAGACCCGTAGAAGGGAAAGAGCACAGTATCCGGGGCATTAGTTGCCAGTATATTGTATGCAATGAACACTCCAATGGTGGCTGCTATTGCAGCCATGATGCAATTGCCATAGCGCATCAGTTCCAGGTATGCTTTCATTTTCAGGCTCCTGTACCTATCTGTTCCTTTTGACAGCAAGCATTCGGTCAAGCGCGCGCCTCGCCCTGACCCTTATGTCCTCAGGGACCGATATGACATGCTGCATCCTCTCAAGACTGAGAAAAAGAGCTTCAAGGTCGATGGCTTTCATTTCCGGGCAAACGGCAAATTCTGATACAAAATAGAATCTTTTGCCGGGACTGTCCTGCTTAAGCTTATGCAGGATGCCCTTTTCAGTTGCAATGATGAATTCCTCGTCCGGCGACCTGCTGACGTGATCAAGCATGCCGGTGGTACTGAATATCCTGTCGGAGAGTTCAAGAACCTCCCTGCGGCACTCCGGGTGGGCAAGCACCTCTGCATCCGGATGCTCCTCTTTTGCCCTTATGATGTCGCTCACAAGTATCTGGTTGTGCGTGGGACAGTAGCCACTCCAAGGAATTATTCTTTTGGTCGTGTTACGGGCTACGTAATCCGCAAGGTTCCTGTCGGGTACGAAGAGCACCTCTTCCTCCTCAAGGGAGTTGACGACCTCAATGGCATTTGCCGAGGTGCAGCATATGTCACTTTCTGCCTTGACCTCCGCAGTCGAGTTCACATAACATACGACCGCAGCCTGGGGATGTTTCTTCTTCTCTTCGCGCAGGGCTGAGGCCGTGACCATGGAAGCCATGGGGCAGCCTGCATAAAGTTCCGGAAGCAGTACGGTCTTATGAGGGCTCAGGATAGCAGCGCTCTCTGCCATGAAATGAACGCCGCAGAATACTATCATATCTGCTTCCAGTTGCATGGCCTGCTGGCTGAGTCCAAGGGAATCGCCTGTGAAATCAGCTATATCCTGGATCTCGCCTCTCTCGTAGTTGTGGGCGAGAATGACTGCATTACGCAGCCCTTTCAGTTCATTGATCCTTTCTATTGTCTTTTTCATGTCCTGCATGGGATTCACTGGCAGATGACCGCTTATGTATGAATGGGACCCTTCAGGTTCCTACCTGCAGGGGGCTTGATATCTTTTTCAAGGTCGCGATTGCAGACAGCTGTGCTAGGTAGCTGGTCTTCGGGTTAACTGGGGAGGGGACATTCTCCACCCTTGAGCTGAATTCCCCGAAAGCACCCTTGACTGTGATCTCGTGTATGTTGCGCGTGACAGAAGGGTCGGCGATCACTCTCACCAGGGTTCTTTCAAACCCTATTCCTGCAACGCTTAAGGTGGCTGCGACATTGACATTTGCAGGGAATGCTTTCACAGCATCCTTTGCCGGTCCCTCGAAAAGCACGGTGGCGTCGCTTATGCGATCCAGGTCAATGTTGTTCATGACAATAAAAGGTGATCCTGCAAGCCCGCGCGGTGGCTTCCGTGTTGTGATAATGACCGAGTGGATCTCCCCGATTGATGCGGACTTCAGGCCGTCGAGGCCTGCAATGGCACCGGAAGGGAGGTACACCTTGCAGTTATTCTCTGATGCAAGCTCCTCTATCCTGTTGCGCAGCCCTTCGTCTGCAAGCGCCCCGACGCTCAGTATCAGTACGTCGCAGTGGGAAGTCAGGGCAAGAGGTACAACATCATGGACCGCTTCCTGTGAGGCACATTCCACAAGAAGGTCGATGTGCTTGACCATTTCGGCAATTTCCATGAATTCAGGACTGAACCTGCTGAACTGTCCCCTGAGCTTCTCGGCATCGCAGGCATTCCTGTCGTAGACCGCTACAAGTTCGGCTTTCACGACTCCTTCATCTATGGCCCTGCATATCCCTTTGCCTATGGTCCCGCAGCCTACGACTCCTATCCTGAGCATCCTTCACACCATGGAATTGCGTACAATGAACGCTATTTTTACTCCACTGCTTACATTGATTATTTAAGTAGGTTTTCCTTGCAAACTGAAAGCATATAAATCTCTTGAAGATAATTATCCCAGGGTGAAGAAAGGATGCTCATAACTGAAATAGAACGTTTTCTGGAGGAAGACCTTGGATCTAATGACATATCCTGTACACTTGTTCCTGACAGGGAGGTAGAAGCTGTCATTTTCACAAAAGAGGATTGTGTCCTGGCCGGGCTGGATGTTGCAAGGTCCTTCTTTGACTATCTCGGAATACATGCCGTTACCACCCTCTCGGATGGTGACAGGCTTGCAAAAGGAACTATTATATTCACTCTCTCCGGCAGCTCGGTATCCATACTCAGGGCAGAGCGCCTGGTTCTCAATTTCCTGGGCCACTTGTGTGGCATTGCGACACTGACGCGCAGGTGTGTGGACACAGTTGCGTCTGTACCAGGTGTCAGGATCGCCTGTACCAGGAAAACAACTCCCGGCCTGCGCAAGTATGAGAAGCTGGCAGTCGTTGCAGGAGGTGGCGACCCGCACAGGTTCAACCTCTCGGATACTGTCATGATCAAGGACAACCATGTCAATATGATGGGTGTTGAGGCTGCCCTGAGATCTGCAAGGCAGAAGGCAAGCTTTACCCAGAAGATAGAGATCGAGGTCGAGTCGGCAGAGGATGCGTTAAAGGCTGCGTCCCTGGGAGCTGACATCATAATGCTGGATAACATGACCCCCTCTCAGGTCGCTCAAACGATGGCCAGTCTCAGGAAGGCCGGAATTGCCGGACACATAGTGCTTGAAGTATCCGGAGGTATCGGCCCCGATGATCTTGATGCCTATGCCAGGACAGGTGTTGATGTAATTTCCATGGGTTCGCTTATACACCAGGCCCGCTGGATAGATGTCAGCCTTGAATTTTCCGACCAAAAGAGCAAGATTTAATAGATATTACTTCCTACATCCTACGATTAGATAACACAACCTTTATATTAAACACAGCATACTTATCAAGTTATACGTAACTAGATTTGATAATGGCTTATGGTTTGAGGGAACATGAATCATTTTGGAAAAACACTTACTTTCATGTCACTGGCTGTATTCTTAATGCTAATCTCGGCAGGCGGTGCCTCCGGGAAGATACTATTCAATGACACAATTGACGTGGGTAGCGGATACCAGATAAATAACTACTTCATCGAAGTGGCCGATGTAATCTATAGTAGTGAAGTTGCAACTATCTATGTGTATGAAGGTGAAAGTAAAACTCCAAAATATGATAAGTTCTTATCCGTAGGGGATTCCTTCACATTTAAAGTTGAGGGTGAGGATGTAAAAGTGAATTTAGTGTCTGTATATTCAGGTCTCAAAGGTCCTGCCAAATTATCGATAACTGTCACTGATTCGAGTTTTATCAATACTAAAACGCTAGGTAAAGTTGATGGTGGTCATACTAATGCTGTGTTCCCTAAAACACCAGTTCTTGATATAACAAAAACCGTCGAACCGGCTACGATGGGGGTAGGGGATGAAGTAACTATAAAAGTATCAGTAACAAACAAAGGGGACGGTGACGCAGAAAAGATTATTTTTTCCGATCCCACTCCGGCTAAGTTCGTTTTACAGCAAACTCTGATAGCTCCTACCGGACAGACAATAATTACAAAAGGAGAAACACGACTGGTTTATGTATATACTCTTAAAGCAACTGAAGCCGGGACATTCGTTCTTAACCCTACTACTGCTATTTATTCCAACAACGTAGGCGATGAACTCCCTCAGGCATCTTCCAATAGTCCGACCGTAGTGGTTGAGGACAGTAGCAGGAAAGCCAATCTGGATGTTACGGTATCTCTGGATAAGTACACTGTGGACCGCAGGGGCAACCTTCAGGGAACTATCAGGATGAAGAACATTGGCGAGTCTTCAGCAAGCGGTGTAAAAATCAGTCTGTTAGTGCCAGCTGGATTAAAATACGTAGATGGTGATTCCAGTATAGAAATAATCTCCGGTGTACCTACTATTTATATGGAATCATTTGGCATGCAACAAGAAAAAGAGATTGCATTTCGTCTGAAGGCCGTGGATGAAGGTACTTATACTGTCTCTACCCAAAACTATTACAGTTTCAATGATGGAGTGAACCCTAACCTCCAAAGTGCCAGCTCGACTTCCATGACCAATGCAATATACGTTAAGGAAGGGAAATACGATTACCTGCTTGAGCAACCTGTCTACGTCTATCTGGTTCCCTTACTCTTGATCGGTATCCTTGCAGGCTGGTTCTTCTACAAGCACAGGCAGTACAAGTTCTAACACAGGTTATAATAGAAGACTTTAAGCACAACATTTATTATATCAATATTATATTT
The DNA here is from genome assembly GCA_030154025.1 of Methanolobus sp. GTDB lineage: Archaea > Halobacteriota > Methanosarcinia > Methanosarcinales > Methanosarcinaceae > Methanolobus. The sequence continues at coordinate 50,307 of JASKKT010000002.1, read as the reverse complement.
ATTATAGGAGGACTCTCTTGCTCAACATATTAGTAATCGGAAACGGACAATGCGGAAACCGTATCCTTGACGCTATCAACAGGGAAGCTTTTGGCACCAAGGGACGCTTTGCCAAATACCTGTCCCAGCAGAAATACAAAAGCAACGTGCAGACGATTGCGATCAACACTGCGGTGAACGATCTTAAGGAAATGAAGTTCACCAAGGCAAAGGACAGGATACACACGCCTCACTTACATGGTGTAGGTGCAAACCGGAACGTAGGTAAACACGTCTTTGAGGACAATAAGACCCTTATCATGAAGAACATTCAGGACAGAGGGGACTTTGATGTTGCCTTTGTCATAACCTCAGCTTCAGGAGGCACTGGATCTTCCTTTACCCCCCTGCTGATAAGGGAGCTCAAGGAGAAATGCAACTATCCGATCTATGCGCTCGTTGTCCTGCCTTTCAGGGAAGAAGGGACACTTTACCTGCAGAATGCGGCCTTCTGCCTGAAGGATCTGCGTGAGAGTGGCGCTGATGGTATCATCCTTGCTGATAACCAGTTCCTCAAGCAGATGGGCGGGAATGTGGAGTCGGCCTACAATGGCATTAACGATATGATAGCCAAAAGGCTTCTGTTCCTGATGGATGCCCTTGACAGCGAAATGATGATGGTCACCGACCTTGGTGATTTCAAGACCGTAATGAGCGGCGGTGCCGGGCTCGCAACGATTGGCTTCTATGAAGCCGAAGCTGAAATGCCTATCAAGTCCGTTATAAAGAATGCTCTTTCGCCGGAAGGTATGCTCTTCTCGACAGACGCCTACCAGGAAGCAAGCAGGTCGATGATAATTCTCAAAGGTGACAGGAAATACATGAGCATCGATGAGGTCTCATCTGAAGTGGAACAGCTTTCAAGCTGCGTAGGTCAGGTATTCAAAGGGATCATTGTGCGCAACGACGAGCTGCCTCAGGCGCTCACCGTGCTGACCCTGGAGTCGGCGGTAGAACTCGAGAACCTGTATGCCATAGCTGTTGAGGCTATCAACTACGAGCGCCAGAAGAAAGAGAGGGTCGACAGTATGAAGGAAGTTGACAGGGCCTTCTCACAGATAAATGGCATGGACCCGTCCTATTGAACGGGTCTCCCAAGTGCCTTAATAGCAGCAGGAGTAGCGGCTTCCTACTTTTTCTTTTATTCCTGTTCTCTCATTTCTGTTTTCCGCAGTTCCATTGTCAAATACTTTCAAATACTCTTAATTCAAATGTAAGCTTAAATTCCTGACTGCTTATGAATGACGAACCCATCATCATTGAGATAAGGAACCTCTCGAAGGTCTATCCGGGAGGTGTGGAAGTGCGAGCCCTTGACGGCATAGACCTTGATATCAAAAGAGGTGAGTTCCTTTCCATAATAGGTCCTTCCGGTTCGGGGAAAAGCACTCTTCTCCATATGATAGGCATACTCGACACACCCAGTTCTGGAACCATCACAATAGATGGCCGTGTTGTCACTGAGATGTCTGAAAAGGAGCGTTCTAAAGCTCGTAATGAAGTACTGGGTTTTGTTTTCCAGTATCATCACCTCCTGCCCGATTTTACTGCCCTTGAAAACGTAATGATGCCTTTGCTGATTGCAGGCACCGGTAAGAAAGCTGCGAGAGATATAGCTGCAGGTCTCCTGGAGGACGTGGGACTGGCCGAAAGGATGGATCATCTGCCAAGCCAGCTGTCGGGAGGGCAGGCCCAGAGAGTCTCGGTTGCAAGGGCGCTTGCAAACAATCCGGGCATAGTCATAGGAGATGAGCCTACCGGCAATCTGGATACGAAGTCAAGTGACATGATATATGACCTGCTGAGGAAGCTGAATCAGGACAAGGGGCAGACATTCATCCTGGTTACCCATGATGAGAAGATGGCAAAGAAGACGGACCGCATAATACGGCTCGTTGACGGAAAGATATACGAGGATTAAATTCCATTCAGGGTCCCATGGAATATGTAAAAGGATCAATAGGCAGGGTTTTCACGGTCCGGCTGGATCACGGTGACGACCTTCTGCGTGAACTGGAAGGTCTTGCAAGGGATGAGGATATTATGTCAGCTATGTTCCTGCTGCTAGGTGCGGTCAGGGAGGCAAGCCTTGTTGTCGGACCCAGGGAGAACAAAGTCCCTCCTGAGGTGCAGTGGGAAGGTTTCCAGGACGCCCATGAGGTGCTTGGTGTAGGGAACATCTTTTCAGAAGGCGGAAATCCTAAGATACATCTTCACGCAGCGGCAGGCAGGGGAACGGAATCCAAGGTAGGCTGTCTGAGGGGCAAAAGTGAGATATTCATGGTCTCAGAAGTATTCATCCTTGAACTTGCAGGAATCAGCGCAGAAAGGGTTTTTGATGCTGACAGGGGTTTTGCACCCGTAGCTTTCAGGAAATAGCCGGAGTTAGTCCGGTTCAGCTGTTTGCGCTGAGTTCCTTGAGCTGCTCAAGAGCTTCCGCGATTTCCTTGTTCTTTCTCAGGATGTTATTCTCAAAGGTCTCGACGATCTGCTCAAAAGGCACCACCAGCTTATAGTATTTTACCGGCCTGCCCTTGTCGCTGTTCTTCTTCTCATTGCGCTCCTCTATCCATTTCCTTTCCCTTAAGGGGCGCATGGCAATGCTGACCTCAGGCTGCCTGAGGCCGGAAGCCTGCTCTATGTTCTGGGATGTGAGTTCTTCACCGCAGACAAGGCATGCTATGCATATGGCTTCAGTCCTGGGGACATCCAGGCCCTGCAGTAACTCTATGATCTCGTGACCTTTTCCTTCTAAAAGACTACTAGTATCATCAGATTTCATTTATTGACTATAATACTTATATGTTTATATAATTTACCTGGATATAATTGTTTTAAGATAGTCTCAAAGAATGCTAAAACTTGCTAATGAACGGTAACAATATATACGGTAATTGCGAAGTAGATGTATAATCCAAAGGTGGAATAGGATGGCGTATATTAGCGAGGATAATAAATATAGAATTGAGAAGATCCGTGCACGTGAGATCCTGGATTCAAGAGGCAATCCGACTGTGGAAGTGGATGTTCGCACTTCATGCGGTTTCGGCAGGGCCAGTGTGCCATCCGGTGCTTCTACCGGTACCAATGAAGCTCTGGAGCTGCGCGACAAGGAAGACCGCTATGGTGGCAAAGGTGTCCTTGATGCAGTGGACAACGTGGCAACCACCATCGAGAGCGAGTTACTGGGAATGGATGTCAGGAACCAGCGGGAGATTGACGGGCTGATGCTCGCCCTTGACGGTACCGACAACAAGATGGAGCTTGGCGCCAATGCGATCCTGGGTGTTTCCATGGCCGTTGCAAAGGCCGCTGCTGACTCCCTGAACATGCCGCTTTACAGGTATCTTGGCGGTGTGAATGCCTATACCCTTCCTGTCCCCACAATGAATGTCATCAATGGTGGAAAGCATGCCGGTAATGACCTTTCCATCCAGGAGTTCATGATCCAGCCAAAGGGTGCCGACACTTACTCCGAGGCCCTGCGTATGGGTGTCGAGACATATCACGCACTTGGCAAGGTGCTCAAATCCAAATACGGCGCATCTGCACTCAATGTCGGGTACGAGGGCGGCTATGCCCCTCCGCTTGAGATGACCGCTGATGCCCTTGATGCCCTCGTGCATGCCATCGAGGAGGCCGGCTACACAGAATCGGAGATAACTCTCGGCCTTGATGCAGCGGCATCGGAATTCTTTGACGGGCAGAACTATTCTATCGACGGCAAGTTGCTCACGCCCGGAGAGATGATAGACTACTATCTGGAGCTCATCGAGACTTATCCCATTATACTCATCGAGGACCCCTTCCACGAGGAATCCTTCGAGGACTTCGCAACCCTCACGACAGAGGCATGGGAGACAATAATAGTGGGCGATGACCTCTTCGTGACCAATGTGTCACGTCTTGCAAAGGGTATAGAGATGTGCGCAGGCAATGCCCTGCTGCTCAAGGTCAACCAGATAGGCACGATATCCGAGGCCCTTGATGCGGCTAACATGGCAGTGCGCAATGGTTACAGCGTAGTTGTGAGCCACCGCTCCGCAGAGACCGAGGACGCAACGATTGCAGACATCGCAGTTGCCCTCACTGCAGATCTTATCAAGACAGGAGCGCCCGCAAGAAGCGACAGGACTGCAAAGTACAACCAGCTCCTGCGCATAGAAGAAGATCTGGGTGAAGCTGCACGTTACATGCAGCTCTGAACCCTTTTAAATCTATTTTTTTATTTTTCCCTTTTATCTCAGGAGCGGAACGGTCAGGCTGCCCTGGGGCAGGATAACTGCGTATGGCTGTTTCCCCTGTTCCCTTATTTTCGCAACCGCCCTGTCAAAGGTTCCCTGGATATCCATGCAAGGCTGCAGTTTTGCCTTCCTGACGGTTCCATCGTCAAGCTCGGACACTGCCCACATCTCGGCATACACTCCGATCTGCGCCATCTTGGCAGCTTTATGGTACCCGAGCTTGTAACCTTCATCTATCTTACACATGACTTCCTCGCATGTGTTTGCAGAACACAGCAGGTTCAGGAACGCATCATCACCCACTCCCTGCCTGCATTTTGATACCAGGATGATAATCCCTCCATCCTCAAGTGCCAGCTTGCCGTTCTCCAGTGCCTTCTGGGACTGGTAGAGGTCAATATCCATAGGATAGGGTGCTGCTGTGAGCACAATGCTTCCCTTCCTGCTGCATTTTGCACAGAATACTTCGTTCGCCTTCTCCACTGCAATATCGAAGGACCTGAAAAGATCGCCTGCAACCATGGCATAAAGTCCATGGTCTGCCGTAAGGACGGTCTGTATGGAGAATATGTTAAGCTCCTTGAGCACTTCCATAGCATCGTCCATGTCCTCTGCAACCGGGTTCCCCCTGATGGCCAGGGGTTGTGCAGCATCGGAGAGTGCGTGTTTATGGTTCATCTCGATGGTCTGGTATGACGCCACGCCTGGCAGGAAAGCCTTTCTTCCTCCCGTATAGCCGGCAAAATAATGGGGCTCCACACTTCCGATAACTATGATGTTCCTGCTCTCACTGACCATCCTGTTGAGGTACATCTCGGTGCCATTACTGGAAACTCCAAGATATTCCATGTCCTCGTCCCTGCGTGCGTCGTGCACGAATATCCTGTCCCTGAACTCGTTGTACATTTCCCCGAAGATATACAGGAACTCATCCTCCGTCGGACCCCTGTGGGCACCTGTTGCAACAAGGAATCGCACATCTTTATGGCTTTTAAGCAGGTCACGCATCCTGAGGAGCACCTTTGCGGTGGGTGTCGGCCTTGTAGCGTCGTTCACCAGTATCAGGATCCTGTGGCTGCTCTTCACGAAATCCTCAAGGGATCCCGTTCCCACAGGATTCCTCAAAGCCGCATCGATGATCTCTGACTCATCCCCTGCCCTCACCTGATTGGGTGCAATGACCTCGTGGGGGATTCCTACATCAAGGTCGACGTACTCTTTTCCGTAAGGTATCTGTACTTTGATAAAAACTCCTCCTTGATATCTCTTTGTCTAAGAGCCATAATGGGAATCTTTATTTATAGCATTTCGTCTTCATATATCCGGGCAGGACCGGCAGCGGATCCTTGTCATGTAATATGGAAGTGTGAACCTTGACAGAACCGGCACAGCTACTATACTTCATTGCAGCCTCGGCGGCCCTGACACTGTTGCCCGGTCCTGATATTATATTTGTGCTGACGCAAAGCATCTCTTCAGGCAAAGGGGCCGGCATTGCCACAGCATGCGGCCTGTGCACGGGCCTGATGTTCCATACAACGGCTGCCGCACTGGGGGTCTCCGCCATTATCTATAAGTCTGCCCTGGCATTCACGCTCGTCAAGTATGCAGGTGCCGTGTACCTCCTGTACCTTGCATTCCAGGCCATCCGTGAAGGTGACAGCTTCATATCCTCCATGTCTGCAAAAGAGTACGGCACTTCAGTTCTCTACAAGCGAGGCATTTTCATGAACCTGCTGAATCCCAAGGTATCCCTTTTCTTCCTTGCCTTCCTGCCCCAGTTCGTGAACACCGGAGCAGGCAATGTCCCTTTGCAGATGATTTTCCTGGGCTTCATATTCCTTGTGCAGGCGCTGCTCATATTCTTCCTTGTTTCCGTGTTCGCCGGTCATATTGGCCTGAAGCTCTTGAACACACCCGGTATTGGCAGGTATGTGAACCGCACAAAAGCCGCCATCTTTGCACTCATAGGTCTTGAACTTGCGTTCTCGCATAAGTGAACCGGGATGGCCTTATTATCCGCGCTCTGGTCGCTATGGAATTCCGTGATGCAAATATAATTATATCCAGGGGTCCAAGTACCAGTACCGGGTATAAAAATGAGGGATATATTTACGAACTGGACATAGCACTCCGACATATAAGTGCACGCAAAAGGCTTACGTTCTTTGCCGTGTTCGCGGTAGCCCTTGCCATAGGCGTGATCGTTGTGCTTATGTCTCTGATGTCAGGTTTCACGGACGAGCTGATGTCCATGACCATAGAGAACTCAGCCCATATTGTTGTAAGCCCCGTGGACGATACAACAGACTACGTACATTTCTACAGGCACTATTCTGAACAGATACTCGGCATTGAAGGCGTTTCAGCAGTGTCGCCTGTATTTACAGGACAGGTCGCACTGCAATACAGGGATAAGGCACAGGGTGTCGAGCTGTACGGTATTGATCCCGTTGCAGAGGACGCTGTCATGCAAATTGACGAGAATATCGTTTCCGGGAACTTCTCCGTACTTTCGAGAAGCAACAATGGCATAGTTCTTGGTGACAGGCTGGCTCAGGATCTTGGAGTAGTTGTTGGCGACACGGTATCTGCAGTGATACCCACATCAGGTCCTGCTTCATATAAGGTTGTGGGGATATTCCATACAGGCACCCCCGCGGATGAAACCCTTGCCTATGCACGCTTCGATTCTGTCCAGGATCTCTTTGGGGAGAGTGGTGTGGCAAGCAGCATCAAAGTGCGCACCAATGACACCTATCGGGCGGAAGAAATATCCCTTTCGATAGAATCCTCCACAGGCCTTGATGCGGTAAGCTGGATAGAGGCAAACAGGCAGATACTGGAACTGCTAAACACCCAGGCAATACTGGTCTGGCTTTACTACGGGCTCATCTACCTGATAGCCGGTTTTGGCGTTGCGAATACCCTTATCACGGTGGTCATGGAAAAGCGCAGGGAAATAGGCATGCTGATGGCCATGGGCACCTCGAGGAGGCATATAACTAACATCTTCCTGCTGGAATCAATGATCCTGGGCACAATAGGTGTCCTGGTGGGCTGCGTTCTGGGATACCTTGGAACCGTACTGCTTTCCAGCTACCAGATCGACCTGCCCAGTGAGATGTACTTCGGGCTGACAACCCTCCCACTGAAGCTGGAGGCGTCTAACTTTTTCTACGCCATCGTGTTCTCGTTTGTGATAAATGTGGTTGCAGGTGTGTATCCTGCAAGGAGGGCATCACGGCTGGACCCGGTGGAAGCCATTGAAAGTGAATGAGCTTAAGGCTTCCTTCAACAATTCTCTCATTTGTCCGGCCTGATGCTGGAAAGTCAGTTCGTATGTATACGAAAAGTATATATTTCCCACAGTCGTTTGTGAATACACGAACGGGTATCCAGTACCTCTCCACAACAAAAGTGCCACCAACCTGTGCATTAAATTCTTTTTGGTTCCCGTTCGTCTCCTATGTTAGTTTTTTCTACAATGCGCACAGATAGGATGCCATGCGGATCGTGGTAGAGACCCCAAAATACAGCTTTTCAAAATACCGCAAGGAAGGCTCACAGTTCATTAAAGAGTTCATCTCTCCCATACCCACGCTATTCAATTACGGCTTTATTGATGACAGCGTCAGTGAGGACGGAATGGAGATCGATGTCATTATCATTGGCCCTGTCATGAGGCAGGGGGATACCATGGAAAGATCCTGCTTTGACGGTATTGTAAGGTTCGTTGACGATTCCCTCCGGGACGACAAGCATATAATCTACCTGGAAGGCTTTTTCTCAAAGACCTTTTTCTCTTTTTATTTCCGGCTCTATGCGCTGTTCAAATCGGTTGTTTATCTCTTCTTCCGGAAAGGTTTATGCATGTGCAGGTTCGAGGGCATTGAACTTTATGAGACCGGCATGCGTGGTCAATAAGTTCTTAAGTTTCCTTTCGGAACGCTCAATGAGTGGCCAGTCACCTTGTTGATATGGCCTTTACAGGGTCCAGGCTTGCTGCGCGCTGTGCCGGGTAGATGCCTGCTATGAGGTTCAACAGGAAGACAACGGTTATGATCAGGAAAACATCCGTCGGACGTACAATTACAGGTATCGAGCTGATACCGTACACTCCTTCAGGCAGAGGATAGCTGCCTACCGAAAGTGCTATGACAGTTCCTGCAAGGGCTCCCAGTACAGCACCTGCAAGTCCCAGTATCCCGCTCTCAAGCAGGAAGACAAGCCTTATCCCGGACCTGCTCATTCCCATTGCCATCAGGATGCCTGTCTCTTTCAGCTTGCTCATGACCACCATGTTCAGGGTGCTCACGACCCCGAAAGATGCAATAAGGAGTATGAATCCCAGGGTGACCTGGTTGGAGGATCTCTCTATTGCCAGGGTCTGCAGTATCTCCGGATTGTTCTGGGTCCAGCCATCTGCCCTGTAACCTTCTTCCCTTATGATGGAAGCTACTTCCCTGTCTTGATTGAAGTCCGCCAGCCTCAGTGAAATGCCGTTGATGACGTCTGCAGTGCCGTAGAAATCCTGTGCCGTCCCAAGGGATGTATATATCAGGCTTTCATCTGCAGGCGTGCCAGTATCGTAAATAGCTATAACCCTCAGGGATAGTGTGTTCGCATTGGGGAAAGATACTTCCACACTGTCTCCCATCTGCAGTCCAAGCCTGCGGGCGAGATCATCGCCTATCACGATCCCCCTTCTTGAGTATGCAAGCTCTTCAAAATCACCTTCTATCACGTCCTTGCTCACATGTGCTACTGCTTCCTCCTCCGGGGGTACGACTCCCTTTAGTGCTGCATTCGCGGTCTTGTCCCTGTACCGGAAAGAAGCCTCACCTATAAGGTATGGGGAGGAAGCCACCACGCCCTCTATGCTGTTGACTTCCCTGACGATGTTCCCATAGAGGTGTATGTAGTCTTCGCCTTCCTGGGGTGATACAACAACATGTGGCAGGTTGGCAACTGTGGTCTGATATATCTCCTGTGTGAACCCTGCCATAAAAGCCTGGGAGACCATAAGGATCATAACTGCTATCCCGATGGCTGCAACCGAGAGGATGGTCTGCCGCTTTCGTGCCTTTATATGCCGAAGTGCTATGAAGAGTTCATACCTCATTCAGGACACCTGTATCTACCTGTTCCTCATTCTCAGGAAAAGGACGGCTGCGAGGAAAGCAGGCTTAGGGACTCATCATTTGTTCTTTCATGTCACTCTCATTCGTATCTGAGCGCATCCAGCGGCTTCATCATCGAGGCTTTCCATGCAGGGTACATGCCCCCAAGAAGGCTTGTGGCTATGCCGAAAAGGAAGCCTTCCAGCACATAGAACATGCTTGAGAATGTCAGCAGGTAAGATGTGTTCTTGACAAGCAGTGCCATTATGAGATAACTGCCTCCGAGGGTCAGTATTGCCCCTGCGGTGCTGGCTATGAGTCCCAGGAACAATGCTTCAAGCAGGAACATCTTCAGTATGTCTTTTCTTGAAGCTCCCACGGCTTTCATTATGCCTATCTCTTTTGTCCTTTCCATGGTTGACATGAGCATTACGTTAAGTATGCTCACGCCTGCAACAAGCAGTGATATCGAGCCTATGCCCATCAGGAAGAGGGAAACTGACCTGAACACACTGTCAAGGCTCTCGGTTATTGAATTCGTGGCAAAGACCGTGACGGTGTCTTCCTTTTTGTTGAGACGCTCCTCAATGCCCTCCATGACGGGATCTATTTTATTGATATCCTTCACTACAACTATGACCGTGCCGTAGCCGTCATCAGCATCAGGATACAGCTTCTCATACATTTCCGAGGATGTGAATACCCCGCTGTCGGTGCTGATGTCAAATCCAAGGCCCCTCTCCCTGAGTATGCCGACAACCCGTAAATTCGTGCCGTCTATCTCTATCTTCTGCCCGAGACTCAGGTCCAGGTTCTTGGCAATACCGGAACCTACAACGCACTCAGTTGACCCCGGTTTGAAATAGCGTCCCTGCTCGAGGTCTGCAAGCTTGTCAAGATCCTCCTTTTTCAGGTCATAGACCGAAACGTAGTACTGGAAAGTGGTCCCGCCTTTTTTATACTCGACCACCTCTCCGCCTGATCTAACAGGTATCACGCTTTCGATGTTGCTGACCTTTTTTATCTGGTCTACCTGTTTATCAGTGATGTAGTCTTCCCCCGGGGCCGGATAGACTATTATCTTGTCCCCTATATCGGAAAAGGAATCAGTGACCGAGAGCTTCAGGCTGTTCCCGAGGATGCCCATGGAGGATATGGCTATGACCCCTATGATGATCCCGATGGCTGCAAGCATCGTGCGGACTGCCTGCCTCTTCAGGTTCCTCCTGGCAAGCTCGGCGTACATGTTATTTTTCAGGGGATCAGGTATCTTCATTAACTATCTCTCCGTCCTGCAGTCTTATTGTGGTGCGGGAATACTCTTCCATCCTGGGGTCGTGTGTGACCACAATTACAGTGGTGCCGGCTTGGTTCAGCTCTCTCAGGAGTTCCATTACCCCATGGCCTGTCTTTGTATCCAGGTTACCTGTGGGCTCATCGGCAAGAAGTATGGGCGGGTTGTTCGCAAGAGCCCTGGCAATGGCCACACGCTGCTGCTGGCCTCCTGAGAGCTCATTGGGCTTGTGGTGAGCATACTCCGGGGGAAGCTGGGCTTTCTGTAGCAGCTTAAGTGCTCTCTTTCTGCGCTTTTGCGGGGATGCGCCATTGAATATCATGGGTATCTCCACATTCTCAACGGCCGTCAGTGTCTGGATCAGGTTGAACTGCTGGAAGATAAAACCTATATTGTTCCTTCTCAGGGAAGTGAGCCCGTCATCATCAAGGTTGGAGAGGTCCGTATTATTGATCAGCACCTTGCCGCTGGTGGGCAGGTCAAGGCAGCCGAGCATGTTAAGCAGGGTGCTCTTCCCGGAGCCCGAGGAACCCATTATAGTGACAAAATCCCCCTTCTCTATCTTTGCACTGACCTTATTGAGCGCATAGATCTTGTTCGCTCCGAGGGTATAGATCTTTGTCACTTTCTTTATTTCTACAATGGTCTCTGGCATATCCGCACCATTCAGTTGTCAGGGAGATCTTCGTCTTCATCCTCGTCTTCATCTTCCTGCTCTTGCTGACCCCTGTCGCCTTCATCTTCTCTGCGCTTCTTCCATGAATTATATATCAGTGCAGCTATTCCCACTGAAAGGATTCCTGCAACTGCCCAGAGCATGAAGGGACTGTCCTTCTCGTCTCCTGAGGTTGCAGAAGCAGAAGCGATACTGTTGGTGCTGACAGAGATATTCTCCCGGATGGACATGTAGGCATTGTTTGGGTCCCTGAACTCGATGATCACTGGTATGCTTGCGACATTGCCTGACACTGCCTGCGCAGACAGTTCGAAACTGCTGAAGTCATCGGTCTCAAGGGTCCCGATGTAATACCGCGCATAGGGCTGAACAGCTAATACCTTGTCAGACTCTGCCACTGATATCATCACATTCTTTGCATCAGTGATGCCGAAATTGTTCAGGTCCCCTGAGACCGTATACCTGTTCCCTGCCCTGTATACCTCCAGGGATGTGAATATCAGGGAGTGCTGGCCTATTACCTCCACCTGCCTTGTGAGCTTACCGGTCTGGCGCAGGTTATCCCCGTTGAAGTAAGAGACAACGAACGATACATCCCGCTTCTCCGGGCTGCTGTGCATAGTGTTCAGAGTGAATGTCGCTGTTGATTTGTTTCCTGCAGGGATGGACCCGATGAAGTATTCGGAGGGTGTGAACGTCATCCCTTCAGCTTCAGGAGTCACAATGACACTTGTAACTCCATTCGGCCTTCTGTTGACGACCTCCACACTGATGGTGGAAACCTCGTTCATGAGCGTGGAAGGCATGTTAGGGAGGATGATCTGCAGGTCGCGGTCATCTACCTTGACAGGGATCCTGTAATTAAGATTGTACATGTTGCTCCCGCCCACAAGTTGCAGATTCAGGAAATGCGTTCCTGCAGAAGCTGTGTTCTTTGCCCTGACATTGAAGGAGAGCTTGATGGTGTCCTGGGGCCCAAGCAGGCCGACATTGGTGTGGCTGCTGTCAAGCACCTCGAAATTACCGTTCCCTCCAAGGGTCGCGCTGGCGATATATGCGTTCATGCTCAGCGTCTCATCATCCTCTGTGATGTACACTCTGCCGGTAGCCATATTCTGAAGGGTGACAGTAATGATGCCCGTGTCTCCTGGCATGAAGACCGAGGGTTCTATATCATAGGTCAGGCTGACAGTCGGGCGCACTTCCCTGTTGCTGGTGGCCCCAAGTGCAGAGGGGGAAAACGCGGCCACGATAAGGATGGCTGCAAGGAATATTCTCAGGCACGATCTCACTTTCATGCACCAAAGATCCCGAGTTGGTATATTGAGTAAAGTATGCTGAGCAGGATGGGTACTCCCACAACGATAGCTGCATTCTTTACGGACAGGTTCCTGGAATGGGCAAGTGCGAATATCCATATGTTAGCGCTCCAGAGTGTGAATATGATCCCTATTATCCCGGCGATCCTGAGGGTCGGGTCGGCCAGCAGTGCATCCTGTATAAGCTCGGGGTTAGAGAAGTCGATGTTAGAATAAACTCTGGAAGTGTAGAATGCACTGACTATGGAACTTATGATAGAGGGTATAAATCCATACGATACGAATTCCATTACCCTTTTGAAACTACCTTCTCCGTGGAAAAGCATCGATATTACATAGAATATCACACCGTAGATAGCCCATGCTATAAATGTCCCGATAACTGCAAATATGGCTGCCACCGCAGCGCCTATTCCTGCAAAGGCTGCTGCCTCCTCAGGAAGTGTTCCCATTACGTTCTGCGTCACTATAACTGCAGTGGCTGCCGCGACTATCGCCATTATAAGAATAATTACTATGGGCATTTTGAATTCTATTGGCTCATTACTTTTCCTTTTGAAGAACCCGTTAGGATCGGTTAATACTTCCAGCATGTTTCTAGCTCCGCGAAATCAGGTTTAATATTTTTATATTCAGACTCGACGATTAATAGACAAATTCTTTACGTGAAAGATATATTTATATTTTGTCACAAATCTGTCTGAAGTGCAGCCCAAAGCAACAGTTTATATTTCAGAACAGTTCTCTTTTATCTGCAGTCATTCACCATGCCATTTGATTTTTAAAAAGTGTCCGGGATAAGCCGTATTAAACGGTGGACTCAGTGTTATACGCGGGGAATAACAATGGGCGAATCGATCGAGACTGGTGCGGATAAAAGAGAATCCGTTATTGAACTTGTCAGCCTGTGCAAGAGCTATCAGGTAGGGGATATGGAAGTACCAATCCTGAAGAGCATAGACCTGTCTGTGAAGAAGGGTGAGTTCGTTGCGATAATGGGTCCATCCGGTTCCGGAAAGAGCACCCTGATGAACATGATAGGCTGCCTGGACAGGCCGACCTGTGGTAGTGTCCTGATAATGGGTAAGGATGTCAGCCGGCTCACGGACACTGAGCTTGCGAGGCTCAGGGGTTTTGAGATCGGTTTTGTGTTCCAGAACTTCAATCTCGTTCCCCGCCTGAGTGCTCTCCAGAATGTGGAACTTCCTACATATGCCAACAAAAAGGAAGGTGTAGACAGCAGGAAAAAGGCAAGGGAGCTCATTGGGCTGGTCGGTCTGCAGGACCGCATGGACTACAAGCCAACGGCGCTCTCAGGCGGCCAGCAGCAGCGTGTGGCCATTGCCAGGGCCCTGATCAACGATCCTTCTCTTATACTGGCCGACGAACCTACCGGGAACCTCGATTCAAAGAGTGGTAAGGAGATAATGGGTATTTTCACGGATCTCCATAACAAGGGAAGAACGATCATAATGATCACCCACGATCCCGGTCTTGCGGAATATGCGGACCGGTTTGTCCATCTTAAGGATGGGGTGATAGGTGCAACCTGAGGAGAAAATATGTCAGTGTCATTCAGTTACCGGAAAATGTACACGATGTCTGCCTGGGTAATCGGGCTCGTCTTAGTATCTGCTTTGATCTGCACGCCTGCAGCGGCCGCAAATGGGGCGGACCTGAAGGTAAGCATATTGCAGTACCAGCCTGTCCCTGCAGAGATAGGGGAATACGTGACCGTATGGGTCAAGATAGAGAACATCGGTTTCTCAAGAGCGGAAAATGTGGCAGTACGATTGGTGCCGGAATATCCTTTCAGCCTGGATGCACCTGCGAATGCCAACAAGACTACAGGAGTACTGAACCCCGAGAGAGCGGCAGTCCATGAATACCGCCTGTTTGTGGATGAGAATGCAAGGGACGGCGTTGAAACTATAGAAGTGTGGTACAGGGTAGGCAATGAAGGCATCTGGTACAAAGATGAATTCGATATAAGGGTCGGGTTAAGCACCTTTAACAGCAGGGGCAGCGTACAGCTTCAGGGAAGTCCTGTAATGGAACCCGATGTATTCATGCCCGGTGACAGGGGTATTATCAGGCTCACTCTGGTGAACGCAGCCACCTCGCCGACAGTGGTGATGGGAGGAGAAGAGTTTGACACCAATGCCAGGATACAGTCTGCCTCCCTTGAGAGTACCGATGGCATAGAGGTCACAACAGGCACATATTACGGCAGCGGCATTATCGGGCCGGGGGAGTCTGTTAACCTCACATACAATATCCGGGTGGGCGATGAAGTTGAGGACGGGACATATTATCTTTACCTTGCTGTTGAGGGCAACTCCCATGCTTTAAGCAACAACTGGAGGATTCCTGTAAGGATCGACTCGTCCTCTGTCAGGGTCATACCTTCAAGCCCTCTGGTCCTCGAGAACGGTGCAGGCACTCTTGAGTTCGATGTCGCCAACATCCATCCCAACAGGCTCTCCTCCGTGAGCGTGCGCCTCCAGGCCGAAGGCATAGAGTTCTCTCCATCAGAATATTTCATAGGTTCCATGGATCCTGACGAGCTCTTTACCATCCAGTTCGAAGCGGCTTCTGCTGACAATGAATCATTCTCCCCGAGAGATATGACCATTATCGCCAATTACAGGAACGGTGTCAATCAGCACTCCTCTGTGGTAGACACCCGGCAGCTGCGCAGTGTTGAAGTACGGGATGACAACGGTCCTGGTATTGCGCTGGCCGTGATACTGCTTGCGGCACTCGCTGTCGTAGGCTATATGATGTACAGGCGCAGGAAGAATAAAGAATAGGTGCCTGACCAATGCTGAGCCTCAAGCAGTCTTTGGGTATATCCCTGGGAAGCATAGGCAGTTCCAAGCTCAGGTCGGCCCTCACGACCCTAGGCATCGTTATAGGTGTTGCAGCTGTGATCGCCAATGTTACTCTGGGTGCCAGCTTCAACCAGTACTTCACTGACGAGATAGGTGCTGTAGGCTCCAATTTCATTGTTATCTACAGTCAGAACACCAATATCTTCTATGATAACCAGCTTGATCTCATAAGGAATACCCCCGGTGTTGCCGGTGCATCTCCTATAAACCAGCAGATGGCGAGGGTGACATATCTTTCCACGTCGAGGCAGATCGATATTCAGGGGGTGAACGAGGACTATGACGAGGTAGCGAACATCAGGATGGAGTCAGGTGAGTTCCTGACCGATAATGACAGGTATGTTGCCGTGCTGGGTGCGGAAGTTGCCAATGAGAAGTTCGATAAGAAGATATCAGTAAAGAACCCCATAGAGATCACATTCCGGCGTGAGGACGGGGGTGTCGTCACCCAGAAGTTCATAGTCAAAGGTGTGATACAGGATCCCAACACGACTTTTGCACAGACCGGTGTTGAACCTGAGATCCGGATTTTCATACCCATTGAGACCATGAACGAAATACTGGGCATTGATTATTACGGAGGTTTCTTCATCAAGGCTGAGAGCCTGGAGCTTGTTGGAACAACCGGGGATGAGATAGACAGGCGTCTGGCCCGCAGCCTTGGAGTACCCAACAGGGACCTTGAGAACGATGATGCAAAACCCTATGTGCTCTTTGACCAGCTTGAGATACTGGAACAGACAGGCCAGTTATCAGCAGCCTTAACAGCCCTTCTGACCTCAGTTGCCCTTATCTCTCTCATTGTAGGCTCTATCGGGATAATGAATATCATGCTGGTCACTGTTGCTGAAAGGACAAGGGAGATCGGCCTGATGAAGGCACTGGGTTTCACAAAGAAGGATATTCTGACATTATTCATCATAGAGTCGATGATAGTGGGACTGATAGGTGGGATACTTGGAGTAACTCTGGGAGTTGCTGCCGCTCTCCTGGTAAACAGTTATCTTGAGCTGCCCAATATTTTCCCTGCAGGACAGATAGCAATAGGTTTTGTGATGGCTGTAGGCGTGGGCCTTGTTGCAGGGGTCTACCCTGCCAACAAGGCTGCAAGGATGGATCCCGTTGAAGCGCTGAGGAAGGAGTAGGATGATGGATATCAGGCAGGCACTGGTCATAGCACTTGGCAGCATCAGGAGCGCAAAGCTGCGTTCGGCCCTTACCATGCTTGGGATAATCATAGGAGTGGCTGCAGTGGTTGCCAATGTTTCCTTGGGTACAAGCTTTAACCAGTACTTCACTGATGAGCTTGGCTCTCTTGGCTCTAATTTCATTATCATCTACAGCCAGGATGTGAATATATTCTACGATGCCCAGCTTGAAGTGATCAGGAACACGCCTGGGGTGGTGGGCGCCTCAGCCTTCAACCAGCAGACTGCTGCCGTCACTTACATGTCAGCTACCCGGCAGATAGATGTGCAGGGGGTAAGTGCGGATGCCCAGGAGATATCCAACCTGCCTGTTGCATCCGGAAGTTTCCTCACAGACAAGGACCGGTATGTGGCAGTCCTGGGGAAGGAGGTGGCCGAGGAAAAATTCGGGAGGGATGTCCCTGTCAAGAACTATATCGATATAACTTTCCGCAGGAACGATGGCACCACTGTGACCCAGAAGTTCAGGGTCAAGGGAGTACTGGAAGGTGAGGATAACACCTTTGTCCAGGGCGGACCTGACAGGGACGTGGCTATCTATATCCCTATCCGGACCATGAACGAGATCCTCGGGGTGGAAGATTATAGCGGCTTTTCGGCAAAGACCGCCAGTGCGGAGTCCGTAAGGCCGGTCTCAGAAGAGGTGAACAGGCGCCTCGCAAGGAATCTTGGTGTTCCGGCACGTGATATTGACAATGAGGATGCGAAACCGTACCGCATCTTCAATCAGGCGGACATCCTTGAGCAACTCGATATGCTCTCCAATTCCCTAACCATACTGATAACTATCATAGCCCTGGTGGCCCTGCTTGTGGGTTCCATCGGCATTATGAACATCATGCTGGTGACCGTGACCGAAAGAACGAAGGAGATTGGCCTGCTGAAATCCCTGGGCTACACAAGGTCCGATATCCTGACGCTCTTCATGCTTGAATCCATTGTTGTGGGCGTCATCGGAGGTATTCTGGGAACCCTGCTCGGAATGGCAGGGTCCTTTGCGGTCGAGACTTATCTTGATATCCCCCGCGTCTTCCCGGTGTATCTGATCTTCCTGGGCTTTATCATATCGGTAATTGTCGGGCTTATTGCAGGTGTCTATCCGGCCAGCAGGGCTGCCAGCCTGGATCCGGTGGAAGCTCTCAGGCACGAGTGATATTATGCATTTCTTTTATTTATTGGACCAACCCGTCGATTTATAGAAAGCTTTAAGTACTTATATCGAATAGTCTGACTTGTCGAAAAATAGACGAGTTTTCCGACTGGATACTAGAGGTATATGCATGGTTGGCAAGGACTTGGATCGTTCAGTTGCAGAAGGCAATGATATTGTAATCGATATTTGTGATCTCAGGAAGAGCTATCGCCTCGGGGATATAGAAGTACCTATCCTTCACGGGATCGATCTCTGCGTTAAAAAGGGTGAATTCGTTGCAATAATGGGGCCCTCAGGCTCGGGAAAGAGCACCCTGATGAACATGATAGGCTGCCTGGACAGGCCCACAAGCGGTAAGGTCGTGCTCATGGGCAAGGATACACTTGCCATCTCCGATAACGAGCTCGCCGAGCTCCGGGGTTTTGAGATTGGTTTCGTTTTCCAGAGCTTCAACCTGATACCACGCTTAAGTGCATACGAGAACGTGCTGCTTCCGACCTACTCCAATTCAAGGAAAGGGCACAATTCTCCGCAAAGGGCTAAAGACCTGTTAAAGCTGGTCGGTCTTGATGACCGCATGGACCACAGGCCTACCGAGCTCTCCGGAGGGCAGCGCCAGAGGGTCGCTATAGCCAGATCCCTGATAAATGAGCCTTCCCTAATCCTTGCCGACGAACCTACCGGGAACCTTGATTCAAAGACCAGTGAGGAGATACTGGGCATATTCTCGGAATTGCATCGCAACGGATGCACAATAGTGATGATCACCCACGACCCTGAGATGGAAAAATATGTGGACCGGGTAGTGCACATAAAAGACGGGTACATAAAAAATAACTGAAGTGATTCTAATGACTGGGGCAAGCGATATTATACGAAAGATCATAGGCTCTTTAGTCTGCCTTGGAATGATACTTGCATTATTCACACCGGTATCTGCAAGTTCCGGTGCGAATCTGAGAGTGGATGTACTGGATTACGACCCATATCCTGCCGAGATAGGCAAATATGTGGATGTCCGGGTCAAAGTTGAGAACACCGGGTACGGCCGCGCGGATGCTGTTTCACTGAAAATTGAGCCGGAATATCCGTTCTCACTGGATTCAGAAAGCAATGCTGTGAAGTCTATAGGCATACTGGCACCAGAGAAAGCAGTGGTGCACGAGTACCGCCTCTTCGTGGACGGGAACGCAAAGGTCGGGACCGGCAACATCGACATCTACTATAAGGCTGATGACGGGGACGCCTGGTTCAAGAAAACTGTTTCCCTCAGGGTAGGCTCCGACACTTTTGACAGCAAGGGTACTATCCAGCTCAGCGAGATATCCAGCGACCCTTCTGTCTTCATGCCAGGTGACAGGGGTACTGTGAGCTTCACTCTCAAAAATACCGCCACCACCAGCACAGTTACCATCGATGGCAAGGATTACGACACCAATGCAAGGGTCCAGTCCGCATCCCTCAGGGGGATTGACGGGATATCGGTCACCAGTGACATCTATACAGGCTCAGGCATCATTGGTCCGGGAGATTCCATTACTCTCAACTATAATATCAGGATTGATAATAACACAGAGGATGGCACCTACTACCTGGACTTTTACATGGTAGGCAACTCCCACGCCTACAATAACAACTGGAGGATACCGGTCAGGATCGATTCCTCAGCTGTAAAGGTGATCCCTTCCAAACCCCTGATACTTACCGACGGTGAGGGTGTTTTCGAGTTCGATGTGGCCAACAGTCATCCTAATACCCTCAATTCGGTCAGTGTGAGACTGGTATCTGATGATATCGCATTCTCCCCGGAGGAATACTATATCGGCTCCATGAATGCCGATGAGCTGTTCACCATCCAGATAAAGGCCAGGGACTCCGGCAATGGATCATCTTCAGCGGTAACGATCGAGGTCGATTACAAGAACGGTGTGAACAGCCATAGCGACCAGGTAGGCGTACGTAATGTAAACACGGTTCAGAGCGATTCAGGCAATACCAGTACTCTTGCACTGACATTCATCGGCCTGGCGTTGCTGGTCGGTCTTCCTGCTGTTGCTCTCTACAGGCGTAAGAAGCAGAGTAACAAGTGAGCGAAGGAGTTTACCCTATGCTGAGCCTGAAGCACTCAATAAGGATAGCCCTTGGAAGCATCGGAAGCGCAAAAATGCGCTCGGCGCTCACGACCCTGGGGATCATTATAGGCATTGCCGCGGTCATAGCCAATGTATCGCTGGGAGCAAGTTTCAGCCAGTACTTTACCGAGGAGATAGGTTCTGTCGGTAACAACTTCATCATCATCCAGAGCAAGACCTCTAATCTGCTTCATGATAACGAACTCGAGCTTGTGAAGAGCACCCCCGGGATAACGGGCGTGTCTCCCGTAAGCCAGCAGGTGGCTGAGGTGAAATACCTTTCAACTACCCGGCAGATATCGGTGCAGGGTGTGAACGAGGACTATGAGGAAGTGGCCAATATCCGGATGGAATCGGGCAGTTTCCTCACTGATAAGGACAAGTATGTGGCTGTGCTGGGTCACGATGTGGCATACGAGAAGTTCGGCAGGACAATCTCGGAGAAGAACACGGTCCAGATGACCTTTGTAAAGGCAAACGGCGAGACAGTGACCCAGAATTTCAAGGTCAAGGGCATAATTGCCAGCCCCGAGACATCCTTTGTCCAGAGCGGCATAGAGTCCGATGTCCGTATATTCATCCCGATCTCCACTATGAACGAGATCATGGGGGAGGATTATTACTGGGGTTTCTTCGCTGCTGCAGAGAACATGGAATCCATTTCCGATGTAACCGATGAGGTCGACAGCAGGCTTGCCAGGAATCTCGGTGTCCCGGCACGCGATATCGACAACGAGGACGCAAAGCCCTATTCCCTTCTGAACCAGGAGGAAATACTGGAGCAGGTCGACCAGATGTCTGCAGCCCTCAGTTCCTTGCTGACGGCAGTCGCACTGATATCACTCATTGTGGGCTCGATAGGTATCATGAACATCATGCTGGTAACAGTTACTGAGAGGACCAGCGAGATAGGCATCATGAAGTCGCTTGGATATAAGAACAAGGAAGTTCTCACGATGTTTATCGTGGAATCCATGGTAGTGGGCCTTATTGGTGGCATCTTCGGTACGGCACTAGGAGTACTTGGAGCTTATGCAGTTGTGAGTGCCATGGGAATGCCTCACGTGTTCCCGCTGAACATGATCTTTATCGGTGTCTTTGTCTCGATCATTGTCGGGCTGGTGGCAGGTGTATATCCGGCGAACAAAGCTGCAAAGATGAATCCTGTGGATGCCCTGAGGCATGAATGAATACGATTATGACTTTAAGGAGGTAAAATGTTCGATGCATTGTTCATAGGAATTCCCTTTTTGCTCTTCTTCCTATTTTTCGGGGCAGGCATAATAGGGACCCTTTTCTGGATATGGATGCTCATAGACTGCGCAACAAAGGAACCATCAACAGGCAACGACAAGCTGATATGGATATTGATAATCCTCCTCACTCACCTGATTGGTGCCCTGATATACTTCCTTGTCAGGAGGCCAGGGCGCATCCGGGAGTTTGGTGCCTGAAGTGGCGCTTAAGTGAATTACGATGAACGCAGCCTGTAAGCTTCCTCAGGCTGCTCCTCTCTCCGAAGGCCAGCCAAATGAGCCTTTGGGCATAATGAACGACTTTGCTATCATAATATTATATCGATCAGGACGGAACAAATGTTTGGGAGAGCCAACACAGCCTTCAGCCTTCTCAGAAGGCACCTGCGTGATTTCGTAGCTGTGGCTTTCAGGAAGCAGACATACCTTAACTTCCTTTACCTGCTGTTCACATTCCCTCTTGGAACGGCTTATTTTGTGTTCCTGGTAACAGGTCTGTCGCTGGGATTCCACCTGCTGGGCATCTGGCTGGGTATTCCTATACTGCTGCTTGTTTTCCTTGCATGGTGGGAAATGGCGTCTTTTGAACGGCAGCTTGCAGAATGGCTTCTGGATGTGAAAATACCACCGATGTCCCACACTGTGACTAAGCCGGACAGTGTCCTTGAAAACTGGGTGTCAAGGCTGAAAAACCCTGTATCATGGAAGGCCCTGCTGTTCTTGTTGCTGAAATTCCCTCTGGGAGTATTCTCGCTGGGTGTATCCCTGTTCATGATAACAATGACAGTGCTACTGTTCCTGACACCCCTGATAGGGTATGCCCTGGACTCTGGTCCCCACCAGGCTGGTTTCCATCCTTACTCATCGGAGCTTTCCCTGATCGCTTTTTTCTCTGCCTTACCGGTGGGGATGTTATCCCTTCATGTAATAAATCTGCTTGCCGGAACAGCAGGGAAATTTGCAGTGCTGATGCTTGGCGTATCATCTAAAAAAGACGGGTTTGCGGACCAGGAAAGCTGAACCGGGAAGCATCTCACTTTTCATTGAGCCTGGTATAAAAGTCAAGTATAAGGTGGGTTTTCTCGTTATCAAGGTTCAGACGGAAAGTCCTTATCTGCTTTCCAAGGGGCTTCTCTATGACGATACCCGTTTTGATGAGGGGTGCAATGACCCTCGCGACACTGGAGTGGGACAGGCCGGTCTCCTCTGCTATGCCGGAAAGATAGGTCGATTCGTTCCGGTGCTGTATAAGGTTTTTAAGAACGGTCATCTGGGCTGTCTTTCCAAATATCTCTTCCAGTGCATCCATTGTATCGTAGCATAGATATTCATTGATGAGTTATAATACTTTCTTTAATTTGGACTACTGGGCTAATTAAGACACAACCCTTTGATATTTGGAAAGGTTTTAATAACATCATCCTGCTATACTTATTCACAGTTAGGGTAGTATCACTATGAATACTGAAAACATTGATCCTGAGATCCTGGCGCTGATAGAGAGCAAGCCCGGCATAAGCGAGGCGGAAATAGCCAGGTCACTTGGAGTGGATGAAAGTCTGATTCGCCAAAGGATAGCCTTTCTTTCAGATACCCGTGAGAAGATCCTCATCGTGGACGAGGAGATCGACGCTTCCACCGCACTTAAGGTGGCGCTCGAGGCAGAAGGTTACAATGTTATAGAGGCCCTTGACGGATACGAGGGTATCCGCAAAGCAAAGTCTGAGACCCCTGACGTGATCCTCCTTGACATCATGATGCCAGGCATGGATGGTTTTGAGGTATGCAGGCGCCTTAAGGCTGACCCGGTTTCCAGTCACATCCCCGTTATAATGCTCACAGCCAAGGGAGAGGTCGATGACAAGGTGGAAGGGCTTGAACTGGGTGCAGACGATTATGTTACAAAACCCTTCAATCTCAAGGAGCTTAAAGCCCGTATAAGGATGGTGCTTCGAAGAGGCGCTGTCTGAGTTTTCTCATCTTTTAATCCTCATTCCGGCCTTATGTGGGAAAAAAAGAACAGATGGAACCTTGTAATTTTTGCAGTGATAGTGTTGCTGCTGGTTGGCTCCATCTTCTTCCTCTGGATGAAGGCAAATATTGAGGTAAGGTCCATCGTGGAGGAACAGTACCAAACCCAGCAGCTCATCCTGACCCAGTATGTTTCTTCTTCCATTGCAGAGTTGCTGAACGAGCGGGTGCTCTTGCTGGAGGTGGTGGCGCAGAAGAGGCAGGGAGTTCCGGAAGACCTGTTCATGTCCGAGTTCGAGACAGTATATGCAGTGGCAGATATCTACTACGTGCTGGAGTTCATTGATTCCAGCGGTACTGTGGTATCCGGGTATCCCGCTGAGCGTGTGCCTCACGGCTACAACCTCTATTCCAATAATATGACCTGGGCATTCGAGCATGTCAGGGACACGGGGGAGGTCTACGTATCAGAGCCTGTGACCACGATGGAAGGTATTTTCGGGGCCTATGTGTGGGTTCCTGTTTTCGAGAACGGCCAGTTCAGAGGTTCTATCCTCGGCATTGTATCGGATGAGGGTATCCTTGAGCAGTTCGAAACCAGTTCCGACAGCAAGAACTATGTATATATTGTAGATGACAGCGGGATGATACTGTATGACCAGTCAGGTATCTTTGAAAAGGGCACAAGTTACACAGATCAAGGGTATTCGGTCGATGCTGAACGTCTGCATATCATTGAAGAGCAGATGAGAGGTCAGGTTGGCAAT
The DNA here is from genome assembly GCA_030154025.1 of Methanolobus sp. GTDB lineage: Archaea > Halobacteriota > Methanosarcinia > Methanosarcinales > Methanosarcinaceae > Methanolobus. The sequence goes on along the minus strand of JASKKT010000002.1, from coordinate 26,231 downwards.
GGCAAGTACTGGCTGGAAACCCCTGAAGGCGGTGAGTATGTGCTTGTTTCCTATTCGCCAATAAAATGGCATAATCAGCAATGGTCCGTAGGCCTTACAAGCCCAGGTGATGCTGTTGATGATATAATTGTCTCGGTCTACGTAAAACTGTTCACGGTGGCAGCGGTCTCTGTCCTGTTCATTCTGTTCGTGAGCTCTCAGGTCTATTTCATACTCCTTAACTGGAACAAGACCCTTGAGCGGGAGGTGGAGAGAAAGACCGCCGAACTCCAGCAGTCCAATGAATCGCTAACATCTGCCAATGTAAAGCTCAAGGAACTTGACAGGCTGAAGAACGAGTTCCTGTCCATGGTCTCCCATGAGCTCAAGACCCCGCTCACGGCGATGAAGACCTCGAGCGAATTCCTGCTGGAGGACACCTGTGATCCCAAGATCAGGAAACAAATGCTTGCACTCATAGTACGCAACGTTGACCGGCAGGCGAGACTTGTGGATGACCTTCTCGATATTTCCAGGATCGAGTCCAACAGGATGAAGTTCAATATTGAGCCAGTGAGCCTGCAGGAGGTCCTGGAGCACTCTCTTGAGACCATCCACCGCTTTTCGGAAAGCAAAGAGATCAGTCTTGTTAATGACGTGCCTCCGTCACTGCCGGCTGTTTTTGCAGATAGGGATAAGCTAGTCCAGGTGTTTGTCAATCTCCTGAACAACGCTGTCAAGTTCACCCCCCGCGGCGGGGAAGTGACCGTCCGTGCACGTGAGACCGGTGATAGGGTCGAGGTCACGGTCATGGATACGGGCATAGGCATTGACCTGTCCCATATAGATCATGTATTTGATAAGTTCTACCAGATCGACAGCACATCCACCCGTGCCGCCGGGGGCTGCGGACTGGGGCTTGCGATAACAAAAGGACTTATCGAGGGCATGGATGGTTCGATAAGGGCCGAGAGTGAACCAGGCACAGGCAGCAGGTTCATTTTTACGCTGCTAAGGGCGGGAAATCAGGTCCTGCTGGCCAGGCGTTGTTAAATTAATATAAGTCCAAAATAAGAGGTGAAACATGTTAGTAACAACAACAGATGGAATAGAAGGTAAAGAGCTGGAAATACTCGGCGTGGTCTTTGGAAATACCGTTCGCGCCAAACATCTGGGAAGTGACATTGCAGCCGGCCTGAAGAACATTGTCGGAGGCGAGCTTAAAGGTTATTCGGATATGCTCTCCCAGGCAAGAAGGGAATCCTATGAGCGCATGGTGGAAGATGCCAGGAAAATGGGTGCGGATGCAGTTGTAAATGTGAGGTTCACCACATCGCAGACCATGGCAGGAGCTGCGGAACTGCTTGCTTACGGGACGGCTGTGAAGATCAAGAAGAACTGACACGATCAGGAAGGCGGGACCGGCGAGATACTTGTTTTGTCCTGCCTTTTTTCAACCGGTATTGTAAAGCTGAATATACTGCCTTGCCCGGGCTCGCTTTCCACTTCTATGCTCCCCTCGAGCATTTCCACGAACTCTTTTACAATATACAGTCCAAGTCCTACTCCCTCAAAGTTCCTTGTAAGGGATGAATCAAGCTGGGAAAAAGGCTTGAACAACTTTCTCAGTTCCTCTCCGGAGATGCCGATCCCGGTATCTTCAATAATGGCTGTCAGGGTGGTATCGTCCGCAGAAGTGAATTTTACACTGACACTTCCGTTTTCGGGGGTGAACTTGATCGCGTTGCTTACGAGATCATAAAGGATTGTTTTCAATTTGTTTTCGTCCGAGTATATCTCTCTCAGACTGGTTTCCAGATGGAAGCTCAGTTCAATCCTTTTCTTCCTGGCCAGGGGCATCGCGAATGTTTCGACAGCCTTGATCAAAGAAGGTAGCTGGAACTCCTTCTTTTCTACTTTCATGCTTCCTTCCTCTATATGGGAGTGCTCTATGATGGAATTGACGATCATCATCAGCCGCTCTCCGCTTTTGACAATGATGTCTGTGCATTTTCTCTGTTCTTCATTGAGGGGGCCCAGATCGCCCTTCTGAAGGATGTCAGAATAGCCGATGACATGGTTGAGCGGAGTCCTTATCTCATGGCTCATGGTTGTAATGAAGTCTTTTTTAACCTGGGCAGCACTATCTGAAAGGACCTTTGCCATAACAAGGGCTTTTATAGCTTTCTCCCTGTCAGTTATGTCACTGCCTGATGTGAGAAGCCCCTGGGTCTTTCCGCTCTCATCTTCAAGAATAATATTGTTCCATTCGAATGTTCTGGTTTCCATGCTTTTGGTAAGGACGGGTGATTCAAAACAGGTCTTGAGAGTAACTTCCTTTCCCATCAGCTTCCTGTATTCCTCCCTTGCCTTTTTCCTGATATCCTCTGGCAGCAAGGTCTCAAAGAAGTCCTTTCCTATAAGTTCGCGTTCCTCATATCCAAGGATCTCACATCCTTTCTTGTTGATGAGGCAGATCTTTCCTTCCCTGCTGGTGACAAGTATGCTGACAGCTACCACGTCAAGATACTTCTGGGCTTTATCCCTTTCTTTCCTGAGATTCATCTCGGCTTTCTTAAGCAGGGCGATATCGACCATCAGGCCGTTAATGCCTGTGATCTTTCCATGGTGCATGATCGGACGGGATGTAGTATGCACATAAGTGATGTCTCCCGATTTCTTTATTATGCGGAACATGTAAGGCTTTCTCTCGCCCGCGATTGTAAGTCTGATATCCTCCATCAGCCCTGGAAGGTCTTCGGGGTGTATGTATCTTGTATAAGGTGTCCCGATAACCTCTTCAACCTTATACCCGGTTATGTTTTCGATAGCTGAGTTTATGTATGTGAATATGCCGTCGTTATCAATAGAGAAGACTACATCATTAAGGTTCTCCAGGCGTTCATTATAGAACTCTTTTGTATCTGCCAGTTCCTTATTCAGCAAACAGAGTTCTTCACTAAGCTGCCGGACCCTGGAACTGAAGGATGCGTTTGAGCGTGTTTTCTGCGAACCTTTTTTATGCGGATCTGCATTTTTGTGGATCATGGTTATTTAAAATCAATTATTTATTTTATATATTTATTAACTCTTGAACTACTTAAGTTTTGTGAGGCTATGAACAGCATTTATAAATATATTGAGCAAAGAATACTTTATTTCCGGTTGATTTGCAGATGCACTGGATCTTAATACAGGATCTTCAACTGTGCATAAAAAAATGTATGCTTTGCAGATTCACTTTTAAACTATAAGGGACATAATAAACTATACTACAAAAACACACGTTGAAGAAATGGGGAGAATACATGGGGTTAGATGACATAATCAAGGAAATAACTCACGAAACAGAGAGCATAGTGAACACCAAGACCTTGGTGGGCGAACCTACTACCTGGGAAGGGAAGACCATAATGCCGATCATGAAAGTCTCTGCGGGTTTCGGAAGTGCAGGCGGTGAAAACCACCAGGGGAACGGCAAGGATGGATATGCAGGTGGCGGGTATGCAGGTGTCAATATGGAGCCCATCGGCTTTGTGGTCATTTCCGAGGAAGATGTTCGCTTACTGACGCTGTCAGGCAGAAGCAGCTTCAATAGCATCATTGATGTGATCCCTGAGCTGGCGGCCAGACTTCCTCAGACCGCATCAAGGGTAAGGGAGGCTGGCAGCCATATGGCCGAGGATGTGAATCGGAGGGTGAGGGAGAGAAGGGAAAGACGCTCACAGGAAGGTAAGAGCTCTGTGACAGAGATGGTCAGGGAAGGTGCAGGAAATGTAGGCCAAAGAGTGAGGGACATGCAGGCTGAAGAGGGTTCCCTGACTGACAGGGTCAAGCAGGGTGCGGAGAAAGTATCCCAGAAGGTCAAGGATATGAGAGGCAGTTCAGAAGCAGATGCCGAAAGCCAGAGTGACCAGCCATTCGGGGAGAAAGAACCTTCAGAAGAGAACAAGCAGGCATTCGGGAGCCGCTCCATGGAAGAGGGCGGTACCGGTGGAAGCAGCCAGTCCTTTGGCGGAAGAGGGGGAGCATGATCCCTCTTACCTGCTGAAGTACTTTGATATACAGATACATTTAGGTAATCCTGCAGGCGTGCCCAATTCTGATATATGTGGCACCTATAAGCTACTTTTTTAAACACACTGCCTGATTTAAATTATGATTTATATCATTAAACTAATAGTAGCTTACCAACCTTTAAATAACACAACAACTTTTATTTCTGAGGAGGATTGGAGCACTTCTTTAAGCATCTGGCAGAGAGGGAGGTTCTTCGGTACCATGTTTGAGAAAAGCAACTTGATATACAGTGGGGCATACTTGAATGGAAAAGACATCAATTCAAGAACTAATAGCATCGGAACAGATAAGGCATGCACTTTTAATTTTGAACGAAGGTCCAAAAGACTTTGGCGGACTTGCATCATCTCTTGAAGTGAGTATAAACGAACTGTCTTCCATAACAGGTCCATTGGAAGAACGTTATCTTATTACCGGGAGAAATGGCATTTATTCACTTACTAGAATAGGGGAGCTGGTTGTCGAGAAACTCAAACCTCTCTTGTGCATTGAAGCTACGATGAATGCTGCTGAGGGATTCTGGAGAAGTCGTAATCTGGACTTCATACCTCCTCCTCTGCTTAAACAGCTTCATAAGTTGAATTCCTGCACTATCATCAAACCAAACTTCCCGGATATATATGATTATAACAGGGAAGTTCATGAGATGTCCAAGTCATCAGGCTCTGTCAGTGTGGCAGCTGCCTGCCTGCATCCTGCTTTTCCGGAACTGTTCTCTGAGATTCTGGAAAGAAGGATCAATCTGTCCCTGATTTTTGACAACTGTCTTTTTGATAAAGTTAGAAGAGATCAGCACGGACATATGCAGAAGCTTTTGGAAAACAGGAAAGTTGAACTTTATGTCTGTTCCGAGGGTATGCCTTTCCTTTCATTCAAAGTCAACGATGCATGTATTGAAATGAAACTGCTCACTGACAAGGGTACGTACGACCACAAACACTTGGTCTGCTGCAGCCCTGATGCGGTGGAATGGGGTAAGGAGCTTTTTGAACACTACCGTCAGCAGTCTGTCAGGGTCAGTGCAATATAGGATAATTTTAGCCACACAGGGGCAGGAATCAGTAACGCCGAGGTTGGGATTTGAACCCAAGCACTCCTCCCGGAGAAACCGGTCTCGAGCCGGTCGCGTTTGGACTCCTGGGCCGTCAAGCCTTCGGATTAGTCCGCTCTGCCACCTCGGCACGCAGTGTTCCAAGGTTTTTATGTATTATATAGGTATCGAGATTATACCCGGATCAGAAATCAAACAGTGAGCTTTGGCTTTTTTTATCGTCCCTGCCCTTCTCCCCTTTTCCCGATCTGCCCGCCTCCGTGTAAGTGGGGAGTTCTATGCGGCCATACTGCCCGCCCCCTCCGGGGTGGAGGATCACTCTCTCTTCCCTGAAGGCAAGGATCGCGTCAACTATCTTCCTGTCCACGAAGTCCATGCTTTCGGCAGGGACATGCAGGAGCACCTGCAGTTCATCTGTGAACCTGTCAAGGAGCGCGTTCCAGGCATCCTGTACTCCCTTGGTATTGATGCTTGCATGCCCCAGGGCCATCATGATGATCTCTGACAGGGGCATCAGGTGTACATAGGGAGGCCTGTGTTCAGGATGGATAGGCTCCGGCAGGTCTGCAAGCTCGTTTACCCTGTCATATACACCCTTCTTGATGCGGCCTCCGCAGACGCTGCATTTCCATTTTATTGACACGCTCTCTTCCAGTGAGTAGTGGGTGAAGCATGTGAAGCAGGCGGATTCGTTGTACTTTCCTTCCTGGGGATAGAACCCGACGTTCAGGATCACACGATAGTTGTTCTCCCTGAGGATTGCTTTCTTCAGCCCCTCAAAGGACATATCGGGCACTTCCATCCTGTTGAATTCCCTTGCGAGCTTATTGGAAACCGGGGAATGTGCATCGGAGTTGGAAAGGAAGGTCAGCCTGTGCAGTTCACTTATGCGATCGGCATAATCGCTATCCGCACTCAGGCCCAGCTCGAGGAAGGAAACATAATCAGTCAGGTCGCCGTAGCAGCTCTTAAGAGAATCATGGTAGGCATACATTGCAGTCCAGGGAGTAAAAGCATGACACGGACCTATCAGGGCGCCAGCATCCCTTGCTATCTCGGCGATCTGCACTCCGTCAAGGCGCACGGTAGGGCGTCCGTCGGATTCCAGGTTGCCATAGCGGGATATTGTTTCTGCGAGCTCTTCTGCCTTCGACAGGGACGGCAGTATCAGAAGATGATGCACGCGATTAGCATCCTCTATTTCAGTGGTAAGTGTAAAAGAAGTCCTCCCGATGGATATGTTCTCGTCGTCAAGGGAGGCTTTCCTGATCTCTTTCATCCACAGGGGATGTATACAGTCTCCGGTTGCGACCAGGTCTATGCCTTTTTTTGCAGCTTCCTGTGCGATGGTGGGAAGGTCCATTCTCCCCGAACAGGCCATTGAATATTTTGAGTGCAGGTGGAGGTCTGCGTTGATTATCATCAGACACCTTCAGCCGATGTATCGCAGGTCCTCGTCCTTGATGTTCGCTTCCGGCATAGCCATCTGCTGTTGCTGCTGTTCGACCTCTTTGAGCCGGGCAACGATCTTTTCCATTTCCTTTGCACGCTCTTCGAGGGGACCTTCATCGATCTCGATAGAGAACAGCCTGGATATGACCTTTAGCAGTGATTGCGCGCTCTTGGGGTCCACAAGGTATCCGGAAGTAAGTCCCATGAGGCATGCAGCGTCCATTTTCCTGAACTTGCTCAATCCCAGTATAAGGCCTGAAGCGCCTACGATCCCTCCTCCGGGCTCGTTCTCCCTGAAAACGACTCCTGCATTCAAGAGCTCTTCCTTAAGTTCCGGTTTGTTGACGGCTCCCAGGACCTCGTCGGAATATGTGAGCTGCCCTGTAGGGAATCCCCCGAGCGTATATATCTTTTTGATCCCGAACTCTTCTGCGATGTCAAGATAGAGGTCGCAAAGCTGGTAGTGCCCTTCAGCAGTACTGCTCTGGTGGTCCCCTACAAGGATGAGAATATCGCATTCGTCAGTACTGCAGACATACATCTCGTTGTTGACCATATGGATCTCGCTGTTCTCATCAACGAGTACCTGCGGAGGAAAATGATGTGAGTATATCTCGATGACCTTCTCGGCATCAAGCTCTTCGATAAGGTGTTCCGCAACAAGTTTTCCTACATGCCCCACACCAGGAAGACCCACAAGGAATACCGGTTCGCGTAGCTGAAGTTCATCCTTAAGCCGAATTACTTTTATCTCCTGCATAGTTCCTCCTTCCTTGCCAAGCGGCGATATTTACCATACGGGTCCTTAGGGGAATATCTGGCAGGACTGGGGTCCACGGCAAGTGATCCGCATGAGGGGCACTTCTCTTCGAAAGTGTACCTGCTGCAGTTCTGACATCTGTGGATCTTCAGTCCCAAAAGAACATCACGCCTTTACTGTATCGTTGTGCCGGTGGAACTCTCCCTTCCCGCCAAGCTGCTCGATAGTAGTGACAGCTGTGGTAGCAGCTTTCTTAAGCACTGATTCAGCTTTCTTATAGTCCGGTGCTATCACTTTTATGCGGTACCTGGGCGCACCTGTGTAAGTGATGTCCACTCTTACATTCTCTTCCTGAATGTCATTGGCTGCTATCAGGGCTGATTTTATGACCTCTATCCCCTCAGGCAGGATGCAGGTCAGGTCGACATAGCCTGCGATATCCACGTAAGGCAGCTTGATGTTGTTCTGTGCGATCTGGACTATGCTGGCTGTCAGTTTCTTCTTCAGCTTGACATCGTTGAAAGCGTTGGCACCGATCATCGCGGCTTCTTCAAAGGCCGAGTACAGGCTGCCGAAGTGCTCTGCCAGCTTCTGGGCAACCTTCTGCATCTCTTCCTCATTGGTGCCTGTTTCCTCTGCCACGAACTGGAGCCATTTGGTAGCTTTCTGCTCGCTCTTCCATTCCTGGATCTTTGCACGCTTCTGGTGCTCATTGACATCCTTGAGGGAAAGGTCAATGTGACGGCGGGAAGGATCCACATTGAGTACTTTACAGACTATCTTCTGTCCTTCTCTCACGTGGTCCCTGACGTACTTGACCCATCCGGCCTTGATCTCGGAGATGTGGATAAAACCTTCCTTCCCATCATACTCTTCCAGTGTCGTGTATGCACCGAAGTCCGTGACATCCTTTACGGTACAGACAACAAATTCCCCGATCTCTGGCCAATTGTTCTTTTCCATTATGGACCCCTTTATTCAAGGACTTCAAGGATATGCGTTGTTATCGTGGATTTGCCGCCGGTGGGCTCTGCAAGTGTCCTTCCGCAGACGAGGCATGTTACCTTGCGGCTTGCACTGCCGAAGATGACCTGCTCGTTCTCGCAGTCATTACATTTCACACGCAGGAATCTGCTCTTGGGCTTGTTCATCATTTAGATCACTCCGCGAATTCGAATTTCTTTGCTCTGAAAGCTGGCCTCTGGTGTGCTTTGTTGCACTCAGTGCACTTGTACTTGAGCCAGATCCTCTTGGTGGGTTTGTCTCCTCCGGGGACCTTTGAGAACTTACCGGTGTTACCTATTCCGGTCTGTCTCTTCTTCTGCCTTGCAATGTGTGTCAAAGACGATGCTTTTCCCTTCTTCACTCTTTCCACAACTATTTCAGTGTGTTTCTTGCATGAAGGGCAATATGTTTTGAATCTCTTCGGGATCTTCATTATCTACACCTTGAATAAGTCTGAGTCAATTATCTGTGATCATCTGTGCCACGTTGCGTTTTACAAGCACCTTAGCATTAAGGGCCGGCAGAACAACAACGTCTTCCGCACACAATGTATAATTGCGATTGTCCATAGCCTTGAAAGTAGGCACGTTTTCCAGTATTCGCACAACAACGAATTCCTTATTTATATTACTTTTGGCTATTTGTTCTCTTTCATCCTTTTCCTGAAGCTCGGGAGCAGTGTCCGCAGTAGTGCCGCTTTTCCCGGTAAGGTCTTCCGTTCTCGTACCTGCATCTGCAGAAGTATGTGCTACCCTGTTCTCCCCGGATAGCATACTCCCTGATGGGATATGTCCTTTTCCCTTCTCCTCTGCCGGGGATATGTGGGGATTGATCACAGGCTCAAGCATCTGCCTGCGTGCCGTGTTAATAGCTGAGAGCACAGCCTCATAGACCTCCCTTTCCTGGGGAAGCAGTTTTCCCATATCCTGTATGGTGGACTTGCTGGAAAATGCATTGGTTGTGGCGCTGCCGATTATCTTCTTTATGCGGCGCATGAAAATGAGTTCCACGGAGGTGATAGCGTTCTGGAGCTCGTCCTCCAGTATCTTTGCTTCTACTGAGCGCGGGTTCTTCAGCCGGGAGATCTCTTCCTCCAGCTCTTTAATGTATTCCTCCACCTTCTGGTAGAAGTCCGCGTTCATGGACTTGAGGGAGGAACTCCTTTCTTCTCTCAGTGTGTCGGTAAGCTCAGTGCGATCCATATTCAGCCACACCTCTGCATATCAGGTACACGGCAGCATACTCCGGCACTTCCTGCACGCCTTCCTCGACCATGAGATCCTTTCCTTTCATCTGCACAGCAAAAGGCTTGATTGCTTTTATCTTTACCGATTTGTCCCCGAACACTACCGCATCGTTCAGGGGCTCGAAACTTTCAAGCTCGTCTATCCTGAGGGCGGTGACCTTCATTCCGGATTTCCCATGCAGGGATCCCGGAAGGCGTATGAGGCGCTTTATATCTGCGGTGACCGGCTCGTCGACACATGCAGCCATCTGGTTTATGCCATGTTTTACAATTGTCTCGAGGACATTTTTCTTAATTCCCCTGAGAGAGTCCATGTTGCCCTTTTTCAGCGCTGCGACCTTGGCATCATCTTTGAATGCTTCAATCAGGTTTGCAGCTGATTTCTCCCCTATGCCCTTGAACCCTGTGAGTATCTCCATGGCATGCTCGCTCTTTACCAGGGAGGAGAGGTATGATATAAGGTACCTGTTGATCCTGCTGCCCCAGCCGCCGTCGTCCTCCGAGACGAACATCGCCATTTTAGCAGACTCGGTCCCGGCATCCCCTGCTATTTCCCTTGTAGTGAATATGCGCTCAAGGTCAAGTCCCTTGGAGCTGACGTAATCAACGATCTCACGTCTTTCCGGGCTCTCCAGCGACAGCACCGAAGGATCGCTGATATGAAAATGATATCCTCTACCTCCCGAGAATACTGCGTGTACCGCGCTCTCATCGAAACCGAAATCATTGACGAGGAAGTCCAGCAGCTTGAGGGTCTCCTTTTTTCCCTTCTCCAGCATGTCGCCGTAGGAATTTATCTTGCCGGGAAGGTGGTCCGAGTCTATGTCGAATATCAGGTCTGCCTTAAGCCAGTTCTTCTCCTTCATCTTCGGCGCGCCCGGATACTCATAGTAGGCCACGGAGTAGTATGCATGGGCAGGCGCCATTCCCCGGAGGTAATCGTACAATTCTCCCTCCGACCCGAAGTCCCTGTGCCTTTTCATGAAAACGTCGTCTGCACTTCCGAACTCGATGAATCCCCATTCCCTTGAAGTGAACTCAGGCGGCAGTGTGAGTTGTGCCTGGGAGTAGTATTCCTGGAATTTCGATACAATGAAAGCCCGTGTTTTATCATCCATAATGTACAGTTTTCTCCGGAAGTATGAAATTTTGCAGTAGTCCTAATTGACTTAATCCGTCATAAAACTTATAGTCTTCATTCACATTATAGTCCCCGCATGAAGCAGGAAATGACAAGTGCAGATGTTGCTGCTCTGGTGTTTGAACTGAGTTCAGGAGAGAACTCCATCATCGATTCAAAGATAGGCAAGATATACCAGCCTGCGGCTGATGAACTGCGTATCAATCTTTTCGTTTATAACAAAGGCAAGGATAATCTTGTCATCGAGGCAGGCAAACGCGCCCATATGAGCGAGCACATACTTGAGAGCCCCAAGATACCGCAATCTTTCCCCATGCTTCTGAGAAAACACGTGATGGCAGGCCGCATCACCTATGTGAGGCAGTATGACTTTGACAGGATCATTGAGATCGGCATGGTCCGCGGCGGCGTTGAGACAATACTCGTTGCAGAGCTCTTCTCTCCTGGAAACATAGTCCTGCTGGATTCGGAACGCAAGATCATCCTTCCCATGAGGCCCGTGACTTTCAGGGGCAGGAGGATCAGAAGCGGGGAAGTCTACCAATATCCTGAGGCCCAGCTAAGCCCGGTGGATGCGGGTGAGAAGGACCTGGAGTCCGTGTTCTCGTCCTCGGATTCTGATGTGGTACGCACCATAGCCACCAGGTTCAACCTGGGGGGCACTCTGGCAGAAGAGGTATGCCTCAGGGCCGGGATCGATAAGAATACTCCTGCAAAGGACGTGGGCAGTGAAGGCGTTACACGCATTGCAGGCTCTATGCGGGAACTGTTCTCCCCGCTCATCAAAGGGGAACTCAGTCCGTATATAGTTAAAAAGGAAATAAAGGGAGAGGTCAGGCCGGTCGATGTATCCCCGTTTGAACTCAGATCACATGCAGGTCTTGAGAAAGAAGCCTTCCCATCTTTTAACAAAGCCCTTGATGCCATTTTCGGCAAGAGGTCTGCTGAGGGAGTCACTCAGGTAGTTGAGGCTGTAAAGAAGGAAAAGGTGGATGTTTTTGAAAGGCGGCTGAAAAAGCAGGAGGAAGCCATAGAGAACTTCGGCAGGGACGCTGAGAAGCAGGTGGAGGTGGCCGAGAAGATATATGCCCATTACCAGGCTATAGAAACTGTCACCGGTGTCCTCGAGAGCGCCCGGCAGAAGGGTTACTCATGGGACGAGATAAGGTCTATTCTCAAGAAGGCAAAGGACACTGTCCCTGCGGCAAAGACCATCTCGGGCATTGACCCGGCCACAGGTAAGATGGTGCTTGACCTTGACGGCACGAAGGCCACTATTGACCTGAAGCTGACGATCCCGCAGAATGCCCAGCTATACTATGAGAAGGCCAAAAAGCTGACCAGGAAGAAGGAAGGTGCATTGAAGGCTATTGAAGATACCAGGGCAGCCATGCAGAAGAGGGAAAAGAAGGCAGTCTCCGACGGCAGGCGCAGGGCCCACATGAAAAAGCACTGGTACGACCGCTTCAGGTGGTTCTATTCTTCCGAGGGCTTCCTTGTAGTGGGCGGAAGGGATGCGGAAACCAACGAGGAGCTTGTAAAGAAGTACATGGACAAGAGCGATATCGTCTTCCATACCCAGGACCCCGGCGCACCCATGACCATAGTAAAAGCGCAGGGCAAGCATGTGACCGAACAGACCCTGGTGGAGGCCGCACAGTTCGTTGTATCCTATTCCAGCGTGTGGAAGTCCGGCCAGTTCAGCGGGGATTGCTACTGGGTCCTGCCCGAGCAGGTCTCAAAGACCCCCGAATCAGGCGAGTATGTGAAAAAGGGTGCTTTCATCATCCGTGGCGAACGCAACTATTTCCGTGATGTCCCCGTGGGAGCGGCTGTTGCCCTGGAGCTTGGAGCGGAGACACGTGTCATAGGCGGCCCGGTGTCAGCAGTAAGGCAGCATGGGCAGCATGTCATAGAGCTGACTCCCGGGAAGTTCAATCAGAACGATATAGCGAAAAAGATATACAAGGTATATGTTGACCGGCTCAAGGAAGTCAACTTCGTCAAGCAGATCGCTTCGCCTGACAGGATTGCCATGATGCTTCCCCCGGGTGAGTCCGATATTAAAGCATAATGTCTTTAATATCTACCTTGCGCATTACTCTATAATTGATTCTGAATGACAGGATACCTGATACCAAATTGTTATTAATATAATCAGCAGGTGCTGCGATGCGCGTCACAAACAGAAGTATGAGAGGCCGCGAAGGCGAAATATCCGTAACAACTGAAACTCTTGATGACCTGTGGCATCTGAAGTATATTATAGAGAATGGTGACCTGGTATTTGCCCTGACGAAAAGGAAGGCTGACACAGCAAGTGATAAGCTGAGGCCGGAGAAGGCAGAGAAGGTGAATGTGAGGCTTGGCCTGAGGGTTGAGGGCCTGGAATTCCACAGGTTTTCCAACAGGCTTAGGATCCACGGGGTCATTGAGCAGGGCATGGATACGGGGCAGCACCATACATTCAATGTTGAGGAAGGCACGAACCTGTCCATTATCAAGACATGGAAAAAAGATCAGCTTGAGCGCATAGATGAGGCAGAGGCAGCCTCAAAGCGTCCGAAGGTGGTGCTGGTCGCTGTGGAGGAAGGTGATGCGGACATCGGTCTTGTGCGGCATTACGGTATAGAGATGTACTCCCACATCTGCCAGTCCTCGGGTAAGGGGGAAGGTTCCCTCAGGGACGTATTCTTCCACGAGATAGTGGAGAAGCTGGTTACTGCAGCTCCGGGATCTGAGGCAATTGTGATCTCAGGCCCGGGATTCACTAAAGAGGATTTCATCAAGTACCTGCAGTCCAGACAGCCTGAACTTGCTTCAAGGGTGCTGGTCGAGGATACCTCGTCCATCGGGATGTCCGGTTTCCAGGAGGTTCTCAGAAGAGGCGCAGTGGACAGGATAACCGAGGAATCCAGAATAGCCAGGGAATCCACACTGATGGACGAACTGCTCAGGGAGATCGCTGTACAAGGAAAGGCTGCCTATGGGATAGAAGAGGTCAGGGCTGCCCAGGATTATGGTTCAATAGAGACGCTGCTGGTGGCTGACGAGTTCCTGCGTGAGGAAAGGGAAAAAGGGGATATCGATTCTTTCCTGCAGTCGGTGGAGCACTCCCAGGGAAGGATAGTGATATTCAGTACGATATTCGAACCGGGCCACAAGCTTCTTGCACTAGGGGGCATTGCTGCCCTCCTGCGGTTCAGGATATGATCCGGTGTTCGTACCAGTGAACATACTCACTGTCTGACGGGATTTCTATACTCTGCCTGCTCCCCATGCACAGGCCCTGAGTCTTATATATTTATTTAACAGTGCTTAATAAACTTTTCGGGCAGGTTGTGCATGAATCATTCACAAGTGATGCAGACAGAAGAATTTTCAAATTTATATTTATCTCTCTATATTATCTTTTTATAATAAAGATTTCTATTGAGCTTTTTTTGAAATCAAGCCGGTTATCTGAACTTAATTGCTTATTTAAGGCTTATAATGCCTCAAATAAGCAAAAAAGCTTATTAAGTCCGCTTCATCTTTAGGTAAAGAACAAAAAGGATATATACTACTCTGCCAAAGTCCTTATCAGGAGGTGTAAATGGTAGAATTGGTGATAGACACTTAGTGATACTAATAAGCACAATAAAGTTACACTATTTGCAGGTTGTTTGTTTTACAGACCTTTGATATCAGTTATATCTTAATTATCATTAAATGATGATAATTATTAAAAAATATGTTAGGGAAGTGATTAACTATGGATGGAGAAGTAATTTTAAAAGACAGGACTGCAAGCCCGGCAGCAACAGGTTTCTACGGACTGGGTTTCGCAGCAACATTTGCTGGGCTCATGAACATGGGCATGTTCAGTGACGCACTGGTAGTAATTGCAATGGCAATATTCCTCGGGGGATTCTCCGAACTGATCGCAGGCTGGCAGCTCTGGAAGAAAGGAGACACCTTTGGTGGCACAGCATTCACCATCTTCGGTCTCTGGTGGCTCGGTTTCTCATACATCAACCTCGCCCCTGCCGGACTCTGGGGTGCTCCGATGGAAGCCGCAAGTGGAACCTCTATGGGATTCTTCACCCTCATATGGGGCATTATTGCAACTATGCTGACAATAGTCACACTAAAGATCGGTGTAAAAGGAATTACCCTTGTATTCATACTGCTTGACCTGACTTTCTTCAGCCTCGCAGCTGCGTTCTTCGGAGTACTGCCACTGGTCATTGCAGGAGCAATAACCCTCCTCGTTGGTCTTGCAGCACTCTACCTTGCAACTGCACTGGTCATGGACGAAGTCGGCAAGATCAAGATCTGGTACTAAAGACAAAGAAAATTGTAAAAAAGTCCGGCATCCTGCCGGCATTTTTTTTCTTTTAAAGTGTTATACTGTTATTGGACGGATTGAAGCACTTTGCCCTTTCCGTTGACTCTATGGCCATAAGTTCCTTTCCGTCCATGTAGACGTGAATGACTCCGCCGGATTCCGAGACCGTGATGGCTATGGAGACGGTGTCCCTGGTTATGGCGGCTGCTGAAACGTGCCTCCCTCCAAGGCCCTTGTCCAGCCTGATGTCCCTGGCATCCACATCCAGGTACCTTCCTGCGGCTTCCATCTTCCCGTCCTCGGATATCACAAACACACCATCAAGTTGTGCAAATTCCTTTACGGATTCCCAGTTGTTACGGTTAAGGACATCCCTGTCCTGATCTCTATGACCTGCGTAGGGGTTGAGGATTATCTGGTGTGAACGGATCATAACTTCCTCTACGTCTCCCAGGATGAAAGCCGTACCCACCTGCTTTCCCTCTCTGCCCATATTGGCTATATCAAAGGCGATCTTGAGCACCGCCTGCATCACATCGGGCAGAACTCTCTCCTCGCAGGTCTTCAGAGCTTTCACCAGCGGGTTCTCCCCCAGTTCATGGACGACAATGGCGCTGGAATCGGCAGTCTCGATAATCCCTACAACAAGGCCCTCTTTGAGTTCACCAAGCATATGCTCGACAGCAGATGCATTCTCTATCTGGTCTATCCTGCTGGTGGCCTGCTGTGCTATCCTGTCAGTTATCTCTTTGAGTTTCTCTTCCCTGCCCTTACTGGTTGCGACCAGGTGATCGATGATGCTCTTTGGGCGGCGGGATGTAAAGAAGACAGGTACTTCCGTTCTGACATCGTCCTGATCAACATCACCGGAAATGATAATGGCGGTGGATCCCAAATCCTCAGCAAGTCTGATTGCCGCTTTTACAACTGATCTGATATTGTCCATTTTTCCCCTCAGTGATGTCGTTTTGAACCAGCTATATATAATATCTCTCATTATAAATAAAAACTTGTCTCCCAGCGTCAAGAATTTAAGCCACTGCATCAAATGACCATAGGTGATAGGTTTGGTGAGGACCTTTATTGCAGTGGACCTGCCGGAGGAGTTGCATTCTAAGATTGCGGAAATACAGTCCAGATTCGACGATTTCAAGTTCAAGTTCGTAGATCCTTCTCTTGTTCATATTACCATGAAGTTCCTGGGAGAAGTGCCCGAAGAGCAGATAGATGATATTGCAAAAGCCATGGATGGGATCTCATATGCTCCTTTTGAGGTATCCCTTCGTGGAGTGGGAGCATTCCCCAAGCCAAAGTTCGCAAAAGTTGTCTGGATTGGCTGTGAAGGAAACTTCGATGAACTGCACCGTCTTGTCGAGGAATCGCTATCGTCGTTTGGTTTCAAGAAAGACTCTCATGACTTTAATGCCCATGCAACTCTGGCAAGGGTAAAGTACCTTCCAAAAAAGAATAAGGAAAAGTTCCTTCAGTTGATCGAGGAGCTGAAGGACACCGACATCGGAACCATGCAGGCAGATGCTATACGGCTCAAAAGGAGCACGCTTACCCCGGAAGGCCCTCTTTATGATACACTGCACGAGGTCCGGCTGAAGTAAGCTCTCCCAATTAAATTTTCCTTCACTGGCTCTCGTATTGTGAGAATCCGCTTGAGCGGATTATCCTCTTATCTGCAGTGATTATGAGGCACTCCACTCCGTCAAGATTCTCTATCACTTCCATTCCGTCTTCCTCGCCCAGGACGAACAGTGCTGTTGCAAAGGCATCCGCATCCATGGCGCTGCCTGCAATAACAGTTGCACTCATGAGACTCTGTGAAGGGTATCCTGTCCGCGGGTCGGATATATGGGAGACTTTTGCTGCCTCGTTGAAATAGCGCTCGTAGTTGCCACTGGTTGCAACTGCCATGTCCTCAATGTCCATCACTGCGATCGCCTCTTCACTCCTCTCCGGGTTCTGCAGTCCTACTTTCCAGGGAATACTTCCTGCCTTTGTGCCTATGTATCTCCCGTCACCACCGGCATTGACAAATCCTGACTCGATCCCATCCTCCAGGAGCGATTCCACCGCCAGGTCCACCGCATATCCCTTTGCCACTCCTCCCAGGGTAAGCTCCATACCCTCCCCAAGAGTTATGTTCCTGTTCTCTATGGTGATGGCAGAATGATCGACAAGTTTCAGGGTCTCATTGATCTCTTCTCCAGTGGGTGGTGCATTAGTGCCTCCGGGACTGAACTTGCTCTTCCACAGGTCCAGCAGCGGCTGTATGGAAATATCAAAGGCTCCCTTACTGGTCTCTGAATAGTAGGCAGATCTGTTTATCACATAGACCAGGTCCGGATTTGCATCTGTGATATATCCCTGTCGGTTAAGCACGCTCAGGTCACTGCTATTATCATAGTTGTTCATGAGGGCATCCACATACTCTATTCTCCCAAATGCCTTCTCAATGGACTCATGCGCCAGCTCTTCATCGTGTCCGAGTACTGTGATAGTAACAGTCGTATCCATTATACTTCTGGTACTGCTATAGGTCTCCAGAGTGTCAGGCCCCTCCGGACCGGAAGAGGGCATGTAGTTCACGACAAGTAATGCCATAAAAGTCACTACTATGACAATGGCAACTGTTTTATACTTCATACCGTATGAAAAGATATAATTAATATATATGCACGACGGTAGAGTAAACTCAATCGAGTTTCTGGCATATCGATATTTGTTATACGGTTTATCTGCAGGAAGTAATCATAATGAAGAGCCCGGATGTAAAAACAGGAACTGGTGGCAATTCAAGTAAGGACAGATACCTGATTGTTGCACTTCATCAGTTAATGGAAGAGTATGGCTGGAGAGGTATAGAGAAGCACTTCGCTTCTTCAAGGCACACTATCATATATGTTAAGCCTGGTTCGCCCCTTGATAAGATAGAGCTCAGGGCGAATGTCCTTGGTAACCATATGGATGTGGATTTTTATGGCTACACGCCTAAAAAAGGACTGATGGATAAATTCTTCGACTTCAATGTAAGGGTTGTCCGTAAATCTTTCGAGATCAGCGCATACGTGTCAGATGAAATGAAAATAACCAGTGAACAGAACCTGCGTAATGCGATTGGTATTGTTCTCAAGGAACTCGAGGAAGTGGCTCAAGCGAAAGAACAGTGAGGTTATTTATGTCTAAATTGAACACGGTCTTAATTGCAATCCTTGTTTTCATGTTTGCCGCAGCTGGCGTATATGCTTACGTTGGCTATAGTGGCAACGATGTAATGGCTGTTCATTATATGACACAGCAGGAATGGTCTGATAGTTCCTGTGCAGGCTGTCACATTGGGATGTACGACGAAGTTTCCAGGTCATATCATGTACAGCAGGACCTTGCCCAGTGGACCTCTATAATGGAATACGGCGTCCTTGCCGGAAGCATTCAGGGTGATGCCAGGGCAACCACATACGGCCAGGTGCATCCAGGAGGTGGGTACATGGCGGAGTATGGTATGGATATAGACTGTATGGTATGCCATGAACAGAACGGGCTTTATGATTTCCATGCACGTGCAGGAGCTATCAGTGCCGGTGATATTGAAGTGGCGACTGATGCAGCCCTTGATGAGGCAAGAACCCATGCACAACAGAGTCCTCTTTATGTCCTGAGCTACATGCTTGATGTGCTTACGCCCCTTCCCATCGTCACTGAGATACACGATCATGTGAATGGTGCTCCAAGGAAGGAACTGTGCGCCAACTGCCATGTAAGCGAAGTTTCCACCACTGCAGTTACATGGACTTCCCCTGATTATGCCCAGTATGATGTTCACGCGAATGTGAGCTGCTATGAGTGCCATGCCACTGAGGATCACCAGATCGGACGCAAGGAACTGCTCAACGCCCCCGAGGAAATGCATGAGGCATTCGAGGGAGGGGTACGGAGCTGTGATTCCGTCGGATGCCATGCAGGTATATCGCATGGTGCAATGACGGACGGACATCTTGCAACAGTGAGCTGCGAGTCATGCCACATACCGGCTCTTCCCGGAGGGGAGATATCAGGCGAGTCCCCAATAAGGGAATTCAGCTGGGCTAACGGCGTTCGTGAAGTGGTGACCCATGATTCTACGTTCACCCCGGTGCTTGCATGGTATGATGGTACTTACTATGACCGCCTTCCTGTTAACGGCAGCAGTGACTCTACCAATGCCATACTGAGACCTTTCAACGTGATAACCGGCACCTGGTGGGATGAGGGCAACGACCCAGCGGTCGCAGATCCAAACAACAGTTCTGCAATAGGCAATCCAATATTGCCGGCACACGTGCAGAGAGCTGATACAGATAATGACGGCACAGTTACAGAGGAGGAGATAAGATCCTTCGATGCAGACGGTGACGGCGAGGCCGACTATCCCAACGCAGTTCTCAGGACAGTGGAAATGTACTTCCCGGTAAGTCACAATGTTGCAAGCTCTACCACCGGACTTGCGCAGCCGCTCGGATGTGGTGACTGCCATGGTGTAACAGCAACTGCAATCGACTGGCAGGCCCTGGGGTATGAAACAGATCCTGCAGGAGCTGACAATGATCTTTCTGACAGGGACATCGATGTGACGATACCCGGCCAGAGACCAACAGAGATCCAGAGGGAGCCGGCATTCTGAGGTGATCATCGTGGAAAGTAAAAGATTAAAGAAGATACCGGAACAGGTAGTTATTCCCTTAAAACAGCACCGAGGCACGGTTTGCAAGTCTCTGGTGAAAAAGGGCGATCAGGTGCTTATCGGCCAGAAGATAGGGGAGTCAGTCTCCTATAATTCTTCTGATGTGCACTCCAGCGTATGCGGTGAGGTAGTTGCCATCGAAGATGCCCCCAATCCTGACGGTAACAAGGTGCTAAGTGTAATAATAAAGACCACCGACTCGCAGGAAACGGTTGCTTTCGTGCCTAAACAGAATCCTTCATCTGAAGAGCTCATAGCCATTATGCGGGATGCAGGCATTGTGGAGCACTATGGCGCACCCACCCATACAGTGATCAGGCCTGAAGGGAAGAAAATAGACCTTGTCCTTATAAATGCCACTGCCTCCGAATGGATCGGTGGCAAGTATGCAACTCCCAGGGAGTATGCCACCCAGATGCTGGATGCACTGAAGCTGCTGATCAAAGCCTCAGGAGCTGCAAAAGGTGCCATCATTCTAAGAAAAGATGATAAGGAATCCATTGAGGCTTTCGAGGGAGTCCAGGTTAATGGCAAGACCCTCAAGGTAGCCCCGCTTCTTGGTACACGCCGTCTGGGCCACTATTTCAAGGACCAGGGCTCAAATATCATTGTTGCATCCCAGGAGCGGATATATGGTAAGAACATTCTTAGCTTCTTCACTCACAACGTCACAGGGCGCAAGGTTCCCGTGGGCTGCAACCCGACAGACGTGGGGGTTGCAGTATGCGGGGTCAAATCCGCAAAGGCACTCTATGATGCTGTGCATGAAGGCAAGCCTTACTATGAGACTGTCATAACCCTGGAAGGGGACGTGGACTGTCCCAATTTCATGCTGGTCAGGATAGGCACTCCCTTCAGGGATATCATAGAGGAGTGTAATTTCAACGGAGAGATCGGCAAGATCGTTGCAAATGGCGTCATTACCGGTGTTGCACAATATACGGATGAGGTCCCGGTAACCAAGGGAACCACCAGGATCACACTGCTGACCAAAGAACAGGTCCTTCGTGATGAGTCCCTGGCATGTATCCATTGTGCACGCTGCGTGGATGCATGTCCTGTTTCCCTGCTGCCTACCCGGCTTGCTGTGCTGGCGAACCAGGGTCGCTTTGATGAATGCCGTCAGATGCATATCCAATTCTGTATAGAATGCGGCAGGTGTTCTTTTGCCTGTCCGTCTAAGATACACATACTGCAGCTTATCAGGTATGCAAAGAGTGCAATTGAGAATGCATATGAGGACGCCATTCCGAAGGAATCGTCCAACCTGAAAGTTGGATGCTGCGGAGGTGAGTAACATGGGCTACACAATTTCAGCTCCACCACACATAAAATCAGGTATTAGTTTCAGATCGATCAATACAGCCAAGATACTGGCCCTTATCCCTGTATCTCTTGCATCGGTATATTTCTTTGGCATACCGGCCCTTGCTATCATACTTGCAGCCGTGCTGGCTGCGGTCATTACTGAGTTTGGTATACAGAAGATATTCAAACAGGATGTTACTATAAAGGATGGCCATGCAGCGCTTATCGGACTGATGTTCGCACTGCTGACACCTCCGGAAGCACCCATATGGATACCGGTAGTTGGCGCCTTTTTAGCCATATCGATCGGTAAGCATGCCTTCGGTGGCATCGGTTCATACATATTCAACCCGGTGCTGGTCGCGTGGGTGTTTGCCAGGAGCTCATGGGGAAATCACATGACACCTCTTTCTATACCCAATCTGGGCCAGCTATCCGATCTCCTGCTTGAGAATGGTGCCGGGTTGCTTGTAGATGTGTCTCCAGTCCTCATATTGATTGGCGGTGTTTACCTTGTCTATAAAAAGTATGTAGAATGGAGGGTTCCGCTTGTCTTTGCGGTAACAGTATTCTTCTTCAACCAGACCATAGCATTCTTCAGTGCGGTATTCAGCCTTGTCCAGGAGGGTGTGCTGAATCCGCTGATGTACCTGGCGACAATATTCACTTTCCTGCAGGTGACCGACGAGCTGTCCTATGTTATGATAGGTGTCGTATTTTTCGGGATCCTGTTCCTTGCAACAGACTCCCCTACCTCGCCTGTGACAAAGAACGGTCGCCTCATCTATGGGTTTGCCTGTGGCTTACTGGTCTCAATCTACGGTTACTTTGGTAACTACGTGGATGGGACACTGTATGGTATCTTCCTTGCAAACGCAATAGCAGCATACCTTGAGACAAAGACCCTTCCTTCAATGTATGGTCACGAGTCACTGCTTGAGAGGTCTTACAGGCGTGTTGTGAAAAGAATTCCTTCATCCTTGAAATTTGAGGTGGTAACAGATGAGTGAATCTAATAAGGACACCGCAGTTATCATAGGGAAACTCTTCCTTATATCTGCCGTAGCAGCTCTGATGCTTGCGGTTACCTATATCCCTACACAGGCACAGCTGGAACAGAATATAATCGCTGCCCAGAAAGCGATTCTGGCGGACCTGGTTCCAGAAGCAGCAAACTTTGATCCGGTGGAGGGGCCTGAGAATGCAGCCGGAGACCGGGAAGTACTCTACTATCGTGCTGTTGATGGCTCAGGCAACATCATTGCTTATGCTTTCTTCCAGCAGCAAGTCGGTTCACAGGGTATGATCGTTGTGGCGGGAGCAGTGGATTCCTCTTTCTCCAATTTACTGGGAATGGATGTGCTCAGCCACGTGGAAACCCCGGGTCTGGGTGCCAAGATCACGACACCTGCTTTTAAGAACCAGTTCAGGGGTGTCCCTATGGAACAGCTGGCCCTGTCGAGATCAGGCGGGTCAATTGACGCTATAACCGGAGCTACCGTTTCCTCCCAGGCTGTGGTGAATGCACTGGACACAAAGATCAATGAGATAGAAGCAGCAGAGGCTTAGGTGATATAAATGAACGTTTTAGCTGAATTCATTCGCGGGATTACAAGGGACAACCCTATCCTTGGACTTGTATTAGGTCTCTGTCCTGCACTGGCAGTCACAACATCAGTTGAAAATGCAATAGGCATGGCTGCAGGTACGACATTTGTACTGGTATGCTCCAATGTCTTCATTTCAGCCATGAGAAAGCAGATACCTTCAGCTGTCAGGCTTCCCATCTTCATTATAATTATAGCCACTTTCGTGTCTATAGTAAGAATGATCATGGAAGCCTATATGCCTTCAATGTACGCGGCCCTAGGAGTTTTCATCCCCCTTATAGTCGTCAACTGCATCATAATCGGGCGTGCAGAGGCATATGCGAACAAGAATGCCATATTCCCCTCTTTCATAGATGGGCTTGGTATCAGTGCAGGTTTCCTGCTTGTGCTTATGCTCATCGGCGGGATACGTGAGCTCCTTGGAACAGGGCAGATAGTAACATTTGGTTACACGATGCTGACACTTCCGGTAAATCCTGCCGTGACAACCATGATACTGCCACCGGGAGCATTCCTTACAATAGGCATCCTCATGGCTATAGTCAATTATCAGAGGGCTAAGAAGAGGGCAAGAGGTGGTTAAAATTGGTAGAAAAAGCTTTATTCGCGATATTTCTTGAAGGTGTGTTCATCAAGAACTTCCTGATCATCCAGTTCCTTGGTCTGTGCTCCTTCGTAGGTGTCACCAAAGACGTCAAAAGTGCAGCAGGAATGTCAGGTGCTGTCATTTTCGTTATGGCGATGGCAGCCACTGCATCATATCTGCTCTATACCTACATTCTGGTGCCCACGGGTATGACCTTCCTTGATCTGATAAGTTTCATCGTGGTCATTGCTGCGCTGGTCCAGCTTGTGGAATTCGTGGTAAGGAAGAATATTCCCTCCCTGTACCGTTCACTGGGTATTTACCTGCCGCTGATTACAACCAACTGTGCAGTGCTTGGTGTAGTGCTGCTGAATGTGCAGTCTGAGTACAACTTCATGCAGAGCGTGGTATTCGGTATTGCTGCAGGTGTAGGATATACCATTGTCATGCTGATGATGGCCTCCATCAGGGAGCGTTCATCATTTGTAAGTATCCCCTCTTCCATCAGGGGACTCCCTCAGGCGTTCCTTATAGCTACCATGCTATCGCTTGCATTTGTTAATTACTTCTGGGTGATCCCAATATGAGCACTACCACTACTTTTATCATTGAATCAATGGCTATCCTTGGAGGCCTTGGCCTTGCAGTAGGCCTGATGCTAATCTTCGCATCAAGAAAGTTCAAGGTTGAGACCAATCCGCTGGTGGAGGAAATAATAAGCATCCTCCCGGGTGCAAACTGCGGGGCATGCGGTTTTGCAGGTTGTGCGGACTTTGCTGACCGCGTGGTCAATGAGAATGCCCCGATCACAGGATGCCCTGTAGGTGGTTTCGAGGTTGCAAAAGGCATAGGCGGAATCCTCGGGCAGGAAGTTTCGGAAAGTGAGAAACAGTACCCGTTCATCAGGTGCCATGGCGGTCTGAACTGTGTCGACCGTTTTGAGTACGTCGGCTTTGAGGACTGCAAGGCGGTCATGATGCTCTCCGACGGTGAGAAAGGATGCAGCTACGGATGTATGGGCCGCGGCACTTGTGTCCGTGCATGCCCGTTCGATGCTCTTACCATCGGAGAGGACAGGCTTCCTCATGTGAACAAGAACCTATGTACAAGCTGCGGGCTCTGTATCAGTTCATGTCCCAATGACGTGCTGGTCTTTGCGAAGGAATCCGAGAATGTGCATGTACGCTGCGTGTCCCACGACAAGGGCAAGACTGTAAAGGAAGTCTGTACCGTGGGCTGCATAGGGTGTAAGATATGTGAGAAGAACTGCCCCGAGCAGGCCATCACTGTGACCAATTTCCTTGCTGTGATAGATCAGGATAAGTGTACCGGATGTGGGATATGCGTGGAGAAATGCCCGCAGAATACCATTGAGATAAGGTGATATTGTGACATACGATACAAAACTGGGTATTGAGGAGAACAAGGTTGCAGCACTGAGCTACGTAGGTATCTGGATAGCTGCTATAATCCTCCTGCTTATTGAGAAAGATAACAGGTTCGTCAGGTTCCACGCAATGCAGTCCCTCATGGTATTCCTGCCTCTTTCGCTGCTCGTGTTCTTCATAGCATGGATACCGTATGTGGGCTGGGTACTGGCTGATTTCATAGGCTTCCCGCCCATGTTCCTTGTAGTCCTCTTTGCAATAATGGCCTACAGGGGAATGAAGTTCAAGATACCCTTCATCGGCAGATACGCTTACAGGCTTATCTACGGTTAAGGACTTTAAACGGGTGGTACTGCTGATACCAGTATCGCCCATGTTCTGTTTTCATTTCTTGTCGCTTACGAAAGGTTAAAAAACAACAGTCACCTATACATGTCGAAGACTATCTTTTTCTGCCGGAGGGTTTAGAAATTAAAGAAGAGATATGGATTGAGAAATACAGGCCCTTTAAGCTTGATGATGTGGTTGGCCAGACCGAGACCGTTGAAAGGTTGAAATCCTATATCAAGACCAGGAACCTGCCACATCTGCTGTTCTCGGGACCTCCCGGTGTTGGCAAGACTGCAACTTCGGTATCAATTGCCCGTGAGCTTTTTGGCGATTCCTGGCGTGAGAACTTCACCGAATTGAATGCATCGGATGAGCGCGGTATAGATGTTGTAAGGACCAAGATCAAGAACTTTGCAAAAACAACTCCTATCGGAGGCGCTGACTTCAAGATAATCTTCCTTGATGAGGCGGATGCACTGACATCGGATGCCCAGTCAGCTCTCAGGCGGACCATGGAGCGCTATACCAACAACTGTCGCTTCATTCTGTCATGCAACTACTCTTCCAAGATAATAGAACCAATCCAGTCCCGCTGTGCAGTCTACAGGTTCCGTCCTCTCTCCGATGAGGCTGTTGCTGAGCGTGTGCGTTTTGTGGCCCGGAACGAAGGGCTTGACATAGCCGATGACGGTGTGGATGCCATCAAGTACGTTGCCCAGGGCGATATGAGAAAGGCTATCAATGCACTCCAGGCGGCGGCACTGATCGCTGATACCATCCACAGGGATGCCATCTACAAGATAACGGCAACCGCACGTCCGGAACAGGTGCGTGAACTTATTGATACCGCCCTGTCGGGTAACTTCACTGCTGCAAGAAAGCTTCTGGACGCTTTCCTGCTTGAGCAGGGTCTTTCAGGTGAAGATGTGATCGGCCAGATCTACAGGGCCATTTTCGAGACTGATATCCCCGAAAAAAAGATGGTGCAGCTTATGGATGTGATCGGTGAGGTCGATTTCAGGCTCACTGAAGGGGCGAACGAGCGCATCCAGCTTGAATCCCTGCTGGCCCACTTCGCACTGTCCGGAAAGGAATGTTGATGTCACTGGAGACACAGGTGCTTGAGCTACTGAGCGCTGTACCTCCATGGCTCTCTACTATTATAATTAGCTGCCTGCCTATATTCGAGCTTAGGGGCGCCATCCCGATAGCCTTGGGGGTGTACGGTCTCTCCCC
>JASKKT010000081.1 GCA_030154025.1 Methanolobus sp. | reverse complement strand
ACCCATATACTCAAAGACCACGGTGGGTTCTTCCACGCCCATCCAGCCTGCAACCTTCGGCTTCAGGACCCAGGTCCTTTTTGCAGTCTCTCCCGGAGCTATAGTGCCAAAGAAAAGGCTTGGCATCTCAACATCTACCGTACTACCGAACTTGGCCCTGATGGCAAAGTTCTCATAAGGTTGCGGTGCAAAGTTCTTCACCCATACATCAACAGTGGTCTTACTGCCTACCGTGACCTGATGCACAGGTACCAGCCTTATGTACTGGGAAAGGGTCTCTTTGGGAAGTTCAGTTGCATTGGAAGTATCTACCACCCTGTTGGAGCTTTTCTTTTTATCCTCCTCTTGCTTGTTCAGATAGACACCTGAACCCAGCATGAGCACTGATGCTATGAATATCATCCCGGAGTTATCTGCTATATCATCTATGACAGTTCTCTTGACCTCTATGTTAAGCTCTGCAGCTTCCCCGATTTCCAGAGGAGTGAATGATACACGTGTTATTATCCAGCCAACCTCAGAATTCTGGAGCCTGAAATAGATAGGGATTGTGGAAGTATCCTTCTCTTTACCGGACAGGTCCAGGCTGGTCACAAGGCACTCCGTTTGTACTAGAGCGAGATTATCCGATACCTCTGCCGATGTTATGTCAATCTCCTTTATCCCACTTGCAACAATGCCTTTGTTTTTGAATATCATTGTAATGCTTGCAGGTGCAAGGAAATCCTTACCCTTGTACAGAGCAAAAGCAGTTCCCGGATCACCTTCATTGACAGCATTCAGAAAATCGATTACTGTGGATTCAACTGACTCCTCAGGAGATGTTCCAATGCAGCCACTCTGGAGAATAACAGATGCAATGACAAGTATACAAATGATATGAGATGACCTGTGTTTCATGTGAGCACCAGATTTATCGATAGGGAAATATAGGAAGCAATTTTATTAAAGATTATTTATTTTTATTGCGCTTGATCATATATAATGCTGTTGCGCCGAGCATGAGCTCAACCATTATCAGAAGTGGAAGGAAAAGGCGGTGTTCATAGAAAGGCTCTTCTTTTATCCAGATAATGGATGCGGATTCGATCCTTTGTACGTCACCGATCATATAGGAAGTAACACCACTTTCCCCTTTTAGCAGGACCCTGTTATCCTGCATTGATAAAGTGGCATTCTCAAGTCCATCATAAGAGACAAGACCTACACCCGCAGGAAGAATAAAGCGGACCTCCTCGATTCGGTAGTCGCCGAGAACCCATATTTTATGCTCACCGTAAGACAGCGTAGAATTCAGGAGGTACACTATCCTCGTGGTCACATGCAGAGCAGAGTCATCAACTACTCCCTCAGCATTCTCAAAATCCAGCTCTATAGAACTAATGGTGAGCTGTGTTGATCCATCATCAACTACAATATATTCTAAGAATTGCATCCCGCCGTTTGACAGGTAACGTTCCTTGAATGCTTCAATTTCCGATGAGCTTACATTAAGGTCATCATCCCCATCGAGATCTTCCCTGAAGGCCAGGGCATCTTCAGCGGTATAAATCTCACGCACCGTGAACATTATCGAACTATCAGACATTTCAATGCCATTTGTAAAAGAAACCTCTGCCGAAGCATTTGCAGCAAAGCAGCAACATATGATCAGGAATAAGAAGATTGTTTTTTTGCTCATATCATCCCTCATAAAAAATTAAAACAGCCCACTCAAGGGTAGAGCTGGACTGCTTCTCTTGTACCATATGACGACGGAGTTAAAAATGTAGCCATCGTCGTTGCCCCGGATTCAGGGGTCAGGACTATTGTCACACTTGTACGCGGCCCGATATCAAGATTTGAATCCTTCTGGCCTCCTGCGGTGGATATATCCCCGATGTTTGTATAGGATAGATCGCTACCAGAGACTGTGGACACATATATTATTGCAAGGTCCCCAGTATTCATTATAGGGTTACTCTGGGTAAAGGACTGGTCATCGTCCCTTATCTTCTGAGCCGTAAAGAAATACCTTGCATTATGGCCCGGTGTTGTCTGCGTATCAGTCAATAGTGCCTTCAGATTAGCTGTTGCATTAGTTGAGGCATCAAAGTTCTTCATTGCATTTCCATGGGTCCTGTCATTGTTCGCATATAGCAGGTCATTAGTGTTAGTCCCATCTGTAACTGTGACAATAAGCTGGTTGAGGTCCACAGGCGAACTTCCTACGTTAAGACCTACCCGTATCTTCAGCAAAGAAACATTACCTGCCACATCAGTAGCATTATTCTTTGCACGAACTCCCTCGATATTCTTAACTACCAGATTCGAGGAAACCTCCTGTGTTGCCTGCTTGCCTGTGGACTGGGCCTGTTGCTGAAGAATACCGGAGGTCTGTATAAGCACAGAGGCAGCTACTGCAGCAATAAGCACCATGGCAATGAATATGATTAGAGTACCTATGCCCACTTGAGCCCGGGTTTCACTGAACATTCCAGCATTTATTCTTACCTTCATGAAGACCATCTCCAGGTAAAAGGAATGGTGTATAGGGATCTACACACCACTGATCCTTTTACGGATACAACTGAACATTTTCCTTAACACCATATGATGAAGGAGTTACGAATTCAGCAGTAGACGTTGCACCGGATTCTGGCGTAAGGACGATGTTCACAGTGGTCCTTGGAACAAGATCCAGTTCGGAAGATTGCAGAGGCCCGGTTATAGATCCGATAGCAGTAAGGTTAGCCGCAGTCGGCGATATCGTTGCAATGTTCACCATGATCAGATCACCGGTATTCATGACAGGGTTGGCCTGAGAGAAGGAGCCATCTTCATCACGTATCTTGTCTACTGTGTAGTATTTAGTGGGATTTCCTGAAACAGTAAGAAGTTTCTCCAGGTTAGTGGCAGCAGTAGCAGTACCATCAAAACCACTCATGACGACATCATACGATTTGTCATTACCCGCGTACACAAGGTTGTGTGCAATCGTACCATCAGTGATAGATATGACCACCTGGTTCACGTCCACAGGCGCACTTCCGACATTAAGGCCAACTGAGAGCTTGAGAAGATCGATGGTTGAAGACAGAGTACCGTTGTCTTTTGCACGTATGCCTTCGATGTTCTTGACCATGAGATTGGATGATACTTCCTGAGTAGACTGCTTACCGGTGGACTGAGCTTTCTGCTGCAGGATACCGGAAGTCTGGATCAATACGGCCGCTGCGACAGCAGCGACGAGCACCATGGCGATGAATATGATAAGGGTACCAATACCCACCTGGGCTCGGGTGTTCTTACTCATTGAGAGTGTTCTGTTTGCTTTCATGTACAATCCTCCTATTATCCAGATATTGGATAGTGAAAATTATATATAATTTAAATATATATAATATTTGGTTGGAAATGTCAAACTGCAAACACCACCTTTTTGTAGAATAAGAATATTAATATATAATACTAAGTTAAAAAAGAAGAAAAGGTTGAGATATGAGTGCCGGACTATTGTTAAATGCAACTATATGCTTCGCAATTACCATATCTTCGTTCGCCTTCGCGTGGGTGCTTGCACGGGGCGGTCCAGAGCATAATGATAAGAGTAAACCTGCTTTGTGGTCCCTTATTATCCTATGGCTGCTTGTCGGCCTGACATACCTGCCCACGACAGTAAGGATGATAGCAGCATATCTGGACTATCCTCAAATAGACATTATCATGTATTACGTTGCTGCAGTACCCTTCTCTTTTGTTGCCGTGCCCCTTGTCTTCTTCATCCTCTATGTGATAATAGGTGACCAGAGAATAAGCGGCTACATATCTTTCCTTTTCGTGCTGTTTGGTACTGCATACCTGGTGTTGCTGTACTCCAGCGGAGTCATTGGCCCCACGATCACACCCCTGACGTCACTCTTCACGATCAACAGCGATATCGCAATCAACATCTATCTCATCGGGCTCTTTGTGATACCCACTGCGATGATTATAGGGCTCCTCTTCCTTATATTCCTGCAGCGGATGCCAAAAAGGTTGAGGTACAGGACTGCCCTGCCCCTGGTTGCCATATCCTTTGTCTTTGATTTCATGCTCACTGACATGATCACACTTGATGACGCAATGCAGCTTGCTGCAAGGATCTTTGTGCTCATAGGCACAGTACAGGCATTCCTTGCCTACTTCCCTCCAATGACCCTGCAGGAAAAACTTGGAATTCAAAAGTACGAATACAACCTGTATAAAAAGGATGACGACCAGGACTTTGATGAGGATGATGAAGAGGAGGCTACCATCAATGTCTGATGACATAGATGTAAAACTGGAACAGGAGGTTGCCGAGTTCTACCAATCTCTGGGCATACACCAGGGGCCGGGAGATATACAATACAGGCTCATCCTCAAGGTCCTCAGCAGGAACGAAGGCAAGGTCACAGAGTTCTCGGAGATACGCGAGTACACGGACAAATTTGCAGACAAGGGAAGTATTGGTAGTAAGATGAAGACAGTGTTCCAGCTCGAAGGCCTTGCTGAAAAGGTTAAGAGAGGCGGGTATATAATTACCGACAAAGGACTTACAGCATCAAACTTCCTCAAGGACACAACTGCATTCTACAAGAAGAACAAGAGAATGGGCGAGATCATCGAGAGAATGCCCTGAAAACCCTTACAATTTTTCCTGTTGTCCCCTTCTATGAAGCAGTACTTCAGTAGGGATCAACTCCAAGGCTTATTCTTCCCCGCGTACTTTGATGATTAGCGGAGAATTAATGATACAAGTTGAGAATTGTGCAGGCATGAAAAAAGTCATTCAATCCACGATAAAGCCCAACAACTAAATCTATTTGATCCTGGTACAAGAAAAGAAATAGTTTAGTTTTTACCTGCATCCTTTCATGAAAGTACCCTGAGAACAATGCAGTAACATCTCAAAACCGAAAGAGATGTACGAAGAAATGTCGAGCTAAGATTCTGCCAATAAAATTGAAAATAAGGTGAAGAATCACCTTACGGATAAAGTTGTACGTTCTCTCTGATACCGTATGAAGACGGAGTTACAAATTCAGCAACAGTTGTGGCACCTGCTTCAGGAGTTAGTACAATGTTCACTGTAGTCCTGGGGGCAATTACCAAGCCACTGTTCCCCATAGAACCACCCGTGGTCACAGAGCCTACGGAAGTGAAGCCTGTATCAGCTGCTGAAACTGTGGAGATATATAGTGTCACCAAGTCACCAGTATTCATTATAGGCTTTTCCTGAGTGAAAGAACCATCCTCGTCACGTATCTTTTCCGCGCAGAAGAAGTACTTTGCATTAGCACCGGGTGTAGTACTATTCGTCAATAACTCTTTTAGATTCGCAGATGCATTTGCGGCGGGGAAACCTCCCATTACAGTGTCATGAGTTTTGCCATTGTTGGCGTACACTAAGTTATTGGTGGTGGTACCATCAGTAATGGAAACAACGACCTGATTCACATCCACTGGAGAGCTTCCAACATTAAGACCCACATTTAGTTTCAACAGGGAAATATTGCCTGCCATATCCGTACTATTGGTCTTTGCACGGACACCCTCTATGTTCTTTATCATCAGGTTTGATGATACTTCCTGGGTGGACTGTTTGCCTGTAGCCTGCGCTTTCTGCTGCAGGATACCGGATGTCTGGATCAATACGGCTGCCGCAACTGCCGCGACCAGGACCATGGCAATGAATATAATAAGGGTACCAATGCCCACCTGAGCTCGCGTATCCTTATTCATGAGCATTTTTGTGTTTGCTTTCATAATACCTTCTCCTTAAAAACATGTACAGGGGACTGTACATGCCCTTATCTTACGGATAAAGCTGTACGGTCTCCTTGACACCGTATGAAGAAGGTGTTACGAATTCAGCAACTGTTGTCGCACCAGCCTCAGGAGTGAGCACAATGTTCACGGTCGTCCTTGGGACAAGACGCAGTCCTGATGATGCTAGAGTATTAGTAGTATCCATGGTCCCCATATATGTATAATTTGTTACATCAGGAGAAGATGTTGCAAGGTACACAAGTATCAAATCACCAGTGTTCATAACAGGGTTTGCCTGCGTGAATGAGCTATCCTCATCACGTATTTTGTCTACAGTGAAATATCTCTGTGGTGCGTCATCTTCTGTCAGTAAAGATATAAGATTATCCGTACCATCACTTGCAGTGTCATTAAATTTGGTCCAAGCCCCATACGTCTTTGTGTTGCCTGCATACACGAGATTATGTGCAACAGTACCATCAGTAATTGAAATGACCACCTGCTTGACATCTACAGGCGCACTTCCGACGTTAAGACCAACAGAC
>JASKKT010000080.1 GCA_030154025.1 Methanolobus sp. | reverse complement strand
ATTATTAGCTATTTCTAAGAAATGCTTACTATCGTCTTGCTCTCAATTTCTTGGATAAAAATACCATATGTTCTCAAAAGTAAAAGACAGAGGACGATCGTTCCAAATACAATTTTTGAATATGTTCTTTTTATCAATTGTTTTCTTTGTTTCAAACAAATCCCTCAATTTAGAAGGAAGTACATCTTCAACACATAACAAAATTCTGAAAGCTGCATTAGTTTTCTCGTAAAATAGGAGGTTAGTGCTAAGAGCATTACTTTGCTTAGAAATCATCTCAAAAGCATCTTCTTCAGTTTCTGACAAGAGATTCCCATATTCCTTTTTTATACTCAGGTTGCCATCAATTATACTTTTCCTGTAGTCTTCAAATGATCTATAAATCTCGGTATTACCTTTTTGATGGAAGAGCTTTGGGATAATATAATAATTGAAACCATATGAATTATATTTTAAGTAGTCTTCAATATATTGTTTTCCAGCTTCAAGAGAAAGAGCACACTTAATGCACACAGGATAGTTCTTCCAAGATTCACTTCTTTCGAAACCACCACTGACGAAACCAGGCTTGTCAACATTATAAAAAGCATATGTGCTAACTAATCCATATACTTCTTCACTCTTATTTTTGCAAACAGAACAAAGTTGATCATAAGAGAGAGAGTCAACTTTATAAGTGACAGAATGGTACAAATCTTCTGAATAATAATGAACCAGAATTTTCTTAAAAACGTTTATATCGCCTATGTATGTAAGATGGTCTTTTTCGGATTCTACAAGAAGAGTAAGAATTCCATTTTCAGATTTGCCAAAGCTTTTGATTTTATCATTTAGATCTTTTGAAATTATGTCTTTATTAGATACTAAACATGTGTAAATCTTTTTTAGAAATTGAGTTTCTTCTTGTTCAAGAACTAACTCTTTATCACTCACTATTTTTTTAAACCAAGCAATTGTTTTGTTATTGAACGTTTTTTCTAGTTCTGTAATTCTTGATGTTGGGGATAAATCTATACCCTTTGAAGAGCCTTTTCTGTAAAGGTATTTTTCTTTCTTCTCTTTACTGTATTCTTCCTGCTGAATACCACCATATTCAAATCCACTTTCTGTTACACTTATTCTTATTGCCAAAATATGCTTGTAGGCTGGAG
Organism: Methanolobus sp.; assembly: GCA_030154025.1. Classification (GTDB taxonomy): domain Archaea; phylum Halobacteriota; class Methanosarcinia; order Methanosarcinales; family Methanosarcinaceae; genus Methanolobus. The sequence continues at coordinate 5,379 of JASKKT010000080.1, read as the reverse complement.
AACTTGCAGGATCTTCAACTATCACTTCAATTGGGTTTTCAGGATTTTTATTATTCTTTATCAGTGCATATTCGCCAATTTCTTTGATGGCCTCTATCACAATATTTCACCAACTCTTTTTAAAGCCACAATGTACATATTTTAAAAGGTACTTTGTTTCATTGTATTATGCTCAGACTAAACTCTACAAGGATATTTGTATATATTGAATATATACTTTACTATTATTGCTCTGAACAGTAACACACAATAATCTACATACTTTTATTTACTCCAAACACAAATATATAGCATCATCACTATATCACTCCTCGATGCCCAATCTAACCCTCATCACCACACTCTACACCCTCGACCCTGTGCTTGTCTGCATTACACGTCTCTCCCCATCAAAAGTTATAATCATTACAGAGGACGGGACCACAGACAGAAAAGTACAGGCAGAGAACATGCTTGAAACCACTTTCGGGAAAGTAATCGAGATCCGAAAGCTCATCACTTCCCTGTACGACCCCGTGCAGGTCGCACAGGACGTGGCGGACGCCATCGAGAAGGAGCACGACCGGGGCAACCAGGTTATACTGAACGTATCCGGTGGCAGGAAACCGCAGGCGTTCGGGACGCTGTTCGGGGCCTACGCGCGCAGCGACATGGCTCCTTGTCCTTCTCCTGCTGTGCATATGTGCGTTCGGGGCCTACGCGCGCAGCGACATGGTTAAGCGCATCGTCTACGTGACGGAGGAGGACAACTTCATCCTGGATTTCCCCATCCTGGGCTTTAACATTTCGCCCACCAAGAAGGCCATACTTGAACACATCAGGCTCGGGGAGAAGTCGGTCAGCGCCATTGCCGTAAAGGTGGGAATCTCGCGGGGCATGGCCTACAATCACATCCGGGAACTCAAGGACATGGGGTATATCTCGGACGAGAATGGCTTCAGTATAACCGACTCCGGCAGGCTTGCGGTGATTTGAACTTACCCTGTTTCAGAACTCTTATACACTTGCAATTCAAAAGTGTCCATTATGAGGGGCGTCCATACTTCTATCCGAAGGCTTGGCAATAAAAAGATAGCTGGAGCCAATAAAGAGTCCTATCCTCCGGAAGAACGTTTGAATCCAGAGTTCATCAAAGAAGTTGAGCTTGCAGAGCAAGAGATCCAGGACGGAAAATGAATCAAGTTCAAGAGTGTTGATGACTTGTTTGATTATCTTAAAAAATGACTTATGAAATAATCATATCACCTACTTTTGAGAAAGATATCAAAGTCATCATCAGGAAGGACCAGGCTCTTGCTAATCGCATTCAAGATGGTAAAACAAAAGAGGCCACCGGATCTACAGCACGCCTTCGAAATAGTGGCCCTGCGTGATATTCTCATCCTTCCGGAGAGGCCTGCTTCTTTTCCCTTCAAGGGCGCTCCTGTAGGCTCGTATGATCTCCCGTACTTCTTTTTTGTTGTTCATGGACAGGTCCAGTCGCAGTACATCCACGCCACTCTCCCTGAACTCTTCCAGATGCTCCCTCATGTCAAGCACCCTTGAGTGGTATATCAGGGTGCGGTTTCCCAGGCGCATGACAGGGAATGCATCACCCCTGTTATCTTCCAGTGCCACCTTGCTGTCCCTGTTAAGAAGCTTGCTGTCAATAAGTGGTTTCAGGAGGTCGTTCTCTGTTATCAGCAGGAGCTCCCGGCCATAAGCAAGCACTTCCATCTGCTTTTGCCCCTTCCCATCATCGAGGGCTCTGGAGAGGTCCCTTATCTCTTCCATGTTAAGCTCGGTGGACAGCGTGACCCTACGGGCCCCATGTCCAAAATAGGCTCCGGCAGTGACAGCATTGAACACATTTAACTCCCTCTGCGCCACGAAAGGCAGCCCCATCCGGGATGCCACCCTTACGGTACCGGCGTTGGAACAGGCTGCCACGAATCCTGCCCTCCCTATATTCTCCATTCCCCTCCTCACGCTCTCAAGCTCGTGGTCGAAGGATACCTGGGGAGTGACAAAGACGATCTCTGTCCCCCGGGACCTGAGTTCGCCCAGCTGGAGGCTGTTCACGGCATTTGTCAGCTCGCTGAAGCATTCCATGGGAACATAAATGATATCCGCACCTGCGTTTGCTGCAATGAACAGTGATTCGGGGCCGCTGACATCAACGCTGAGAAGAAGTTTTTTTCTGGCTCCGGCACTGCTTTTCTCATGTGCCGGAGACTTTATCGTTCCTGCAACTTCAGGAGCCAGCCTTTCAGCAAGAGGCTTTTTAAGCTCTTTTTTATACGAGCTCAGCACAGTCTGCTGGAGAAGGGATACAGCCTGGCGTCTTGCATTATTGAGGACCCCGACGGGTATGAATATGTTCCCGTCAGCGATCACTTCCAATGAGCCTGCATGATAAGGGGTTTCCCCGAGCTTTTCCATTGTCGCCGATATCTGCTCTGCGGTGGTTGGGGAGCTTTTCGCTTCCGGGACTGTGAACCCGTCAGTAAACGACACGCCGCCTCTGGCTTCCTCCATCTCTATCCTGAGATTTTCTCCCAGGCGTGCAAATACCCTGAGAGTGGCAGGAACTGTCCTTAGCTTCTTTTTCTGGAGAGCAGCGATAAGCCTATTGTCGGTCGAAAGGAAAACCTCATCCTGCACCCGTACAGCCTTGCCGGTCTTCGGGCTGATCTCAAGGATGACCTCATCCCCTTTTGCCCCCTTCTCGACTTTCTCTCCGGCCGATATTATCGCATCCACACGGCAGCCGAGCATTCTCATGCTTGTGAGTATTCCGATACCGTCCTTGTCATTGATATCCTGCAGCAGTTTTATCCTCAGGCCCGCATGGTGCTTTGAACGGGAGACTTCTTTTACTCTCCCGAGAAGAAGGCCGTAACTGGAACTGTACTTCTGGTGTGTGACATCCCTTTCGCCCGAGACAAAACCCCTGGTAAATCCCCTGTAGAACAGTTTTGCAAGGTCCGTTTCGAAGGCTTCGATCTCCTCCGGGTCCAGGTTCCTGCCCGTGCTGCATATCCTCTCCACTGCAGCCTTATAGGCCTCAGAGCTTGCGGTCACATACTCGGGCTTTTTCATGCGGCCTTCGATCTTCAGGCTCTTTATTCCGGTCTTTACGATGCGGTCGAGTTCCGGAAGAGTGCAGAGTTCGGCGCAGCTGATGGGGTATTCGCCAAACAGATCCTTATCAACCGCTTTCCCGTCGATGGTAAGGTGATACTGCCTGCGGCAGGGCTGCGTGCAGGCTCCCCTGTTAGCACTGCGGTCGCTGAGGAAGCTGCTGAAAAGGCATCTCCCTGAATAGGAGTAGCACAGGGCACCATGGACAAAGATCTCTATGTCTATATTGCTCTTGTCAACTATATCCTTCACCTGTTCTGCGGTGAGCTCCCTTGATACTATGACCCGTGAAGCGCCCGCTTCTTCAGCAAAGGCAACGCCATCTGGATTATGGATGGTCATCTGCGTGCTCACATGCAGGGGAAGTTCTGGATAGGCCCTGCTGAGCATTCTCATAAGGCCCAGATCCTCAAGTATTATGGCATCGATACCCCATGAGTATGCCTTATCTACCACATCGAGGGCAGTCTGAAGTTCCTTCTGCTTGATGGGTATGTTCAGTGCCAGGAAGACCCTGACACCTCTTGAGTGCGCCAGGTCGATCGCTTCCTCCAGTTTATCCTGGCTGAAATTCCTTGCTCCCTTTCTTGCATTGAAGTCCTCCACTCCCAGGTAAACTGCATCGGCAGCTCCTTTTATTGCACCAAGCAAAGCTTCCTCATCGCCCACAGGGGCAAGTATCTCCGGGGGCTGGCAGTGTTTATGGTTATGTCTGTAATTACTCTGATCACTGGTCATTTAGTACCGTCAATGTTGTCTCAGGTCAATGTGTTCGGCGTTCTGTGATATGTTCTGATGTTCTGATACTACAATATAGATATGATTTAAATCAGTTTCTCAGGAGACCTCCTGATATCAACGTTGAAAACTACGGATTCCTCTTGCTCGTATGTTTTCAGGACGACACGGATAAATAAGATAATCTATCTCTTTAATTTAAGAGAAAAGGGAAACCCGTGAATGATCCAGGAAGGGAGGGCCAGTTTGTCAGGAATAAGCAGAGTGACTTTTCAGATAGTGTTCTTTGTCCTGTTCTCGCTTGCATATGTGCTGCTGGTCAATATCTATTTCATGCAGAAGGGGTCCGGTAACTGGATCTTTGTCCCGGGGACTCTTCTGGTCGGCCTTGTTGGATACTGGGTAGCCGGTTATCTTTATAGGCACTACTTTATGTGAGATATGGATAATTACTTTAAAATATAATTATATGTGCCGAAAGAAATATATATCTATCAATATTATGAGATTTGATATATAATATAAGGGTTGTTTTAAAAATGCAGACTGCACAATTGACCGGCCAGGACATTATCAATATGGCAAAGCATGCCGTATTAAGCCTTGACAAGAGAGAAGCGGAATGTGCTGCAAGAGAAGCACTGGAAGCAGGCCTTGATCCTGTAATGTTCATCGAGAAGGGTTTCGTGGCAGGGATGAAGGAAATAGGGGACATGTTCGAGGAAGATAAGATCACCCTGACGCAGATATTTGCAGCCTCAAAGATAATGGATGCCGGTATGAACATCCTCAAACCCTGGATGGACAGCCCCGAGCATAAGTTCTGTCTTTTCGGCAATATAGCCATGAACGTCTAGCCATGAATGTCTGAAATTTGTTCATTGGCTTTTTCCACATCAGGTCATCAGGGGCTTTGCAGTCTCTGTGCCTCGTTTATTCATTTTTTACCAGATCTTTTGCTTTTGCAGCATGCACATAACAAAATACTTAAAGTAGAGCTCAGTATTATCCTTTATGGGTTGGTATGTCTTAGATGCGTTTGACAGGGCGATCGAAAGGACGCGAAAATGCCTTTTCGAACCCTTTGACTTCTGGAAATGGATGAGGTTGGCTGTTATCGTACTACTTTTAGGTGGCTTTGGATCGAACGGAGGGAACAGCAGCAACTACTCATATGGCGAGTCGGACATGGGTCCATTCGCAGACATACCAGCAGTAGTAGCAGGTCCCCTTCAGGGCATTTATAATATGTTCTCGGCTAACGCCTTTGAAATAATTGCAGGTCTTATCCTGCTTTTCATAGTACTTGTACTTCTGTTCTCCTACATATCGAGCGTAATGGAATTCGTCTTCGTGGAATCCCTTGTAAAGAACGATGTCAGGTTCTGGGAATACTCTCGCAGGTATCTCGGCAGAGGATTCGGACCGTTCCTGTTCCGCTTACTTCTCGGTCTCCTTATGCTGGCCATCATTGCTGCCATTGTTCTGCCGTTCCTGTATCCATTCATGGTTGGTTCT
>JASKKT010000079.1 GCA_030154025.1 Methanolobus sp. | reverse complement strand
GTGGATGCAGGCGTGTTTCCCGGAACAGCTATCATGTCCAGGCCGACAGAGCATACGCTGGTCATAGCCTCAAGCTTGTCCAGGCTCAGGGAACCGCGCTCCACTGCATCGATCATGCCTGCATCCTCGCTCACCGGGATGAAGGCGCCGCTTAAGCCGCCCACTGAAGAGGAGGCCATTGCTCCGCCTTTCTTGACTGCATCATTAAGGAGGGCAAGCGCGGCTGTGGTGCCGTGGGTGCCGCAGCTTTCCAGTCCCATGGCCTCGAGTATTGCGGCAACACTGTCACCGATAGCAGGGGTGGGGGCCAGCGAGAGGTCGAGCACGCCGAACTTTGCGTCGAGGCGCCGTGCGACTTCCTTGCCTATGACCTCGCCCATGCGGGTTATCTTGAAGGCGGTCTTCTTGATGCATTCGGATATGTCGCCCAGGGAGGGATCCTCCAGGGCGCGTACTGCAGAGTTGACAACACCGGGGCCGCTGACGCCTACGTTGATGGTGCACTCCGGCTCCCCTATGCCATGGAAGGCCCCTGCCATAAAGGGATTGTCGTCCGGGGCGTTTGCAAAGACCACGAACTTGGCGCATCCGATCCCCCCCTGGTCACGTGTCAGGTGAGCGGTCTCCTTTATTATCCTGCCCATGAGGGCGACGGCGTCCATGTTTATCCCGGCCTTCGTTGTTGCGACATTGATGGATGAGCAGACCTTCTTTGTACTTGCCAGGGCCTTCGGGACGGAGTTGATGAGCCGCAGGTCGCCCGGGGTCATGCCTTTCTGCACGAGGGCGCTGAAGCCGCCGATGAAGTCGATTCCTACATCATGGGCTGCCCGGTCAAGGGTCATGGCAACGGAGGTCAGGTCAGGCTCCCTGCAGCTTTCAGCAACGATAGCTATCGGCGTGACGGAAATCCTTTTGTTGATGATGGGGATCCCATACAGGCTCTGCACTTCATCGGTGGTCCTGACCAGGTCCTTTGCGCAGGTGGTGATCTTCTCGTAGATGTTCTCGTTAAGGGTGTCTATATCGGGATGGCTGCAGTCGCGCAGGCTGATCCCCATGGTGACTGTCCTGATATCCAGGTTCTCGTTGGTCACCATTTTGATGGTCTCGAGGATCTCTTCGGGGTGGATGAGCATTGGAAGGCCTCCGCTTAGATCCTGTGCATGAAGCGGAAGGTGTCCTCGTGCTGTACCTTGACCTCGACGCCGAACTCATGCCCCTTGTCCGCCATGGCTTTCTGGAAGGAGGAGAGGTCGAAGTTCTCTTCTTTGATCTCCGCGAGCATTATCATCGTGAAGAGATCCTGCATGATGGTCTGGCTGATGTCAACGATATTTACGTTGAAGTCCGCCATGACCCTAGTGATGCCTGCAACTATACCGACCTTATCGATACCTATTACTGTTATTATGAAACGACTTGAGACCATGGTTTTTACCTTTACGGATGATTGGGTGTTTGAATGCGCGTATGATATTTGCATGTATAATATAGGAAGTGATATTTTGACTTTGCCTATAGCGGACCGCCAGCACATTGACGTTGTTACGTTCTGCTGGTATTTCAGACACAGACTAACACAAGTTTACACGAAACTCATGTGGAAAGATTTTAGAAAAAGCACCCTCTTCCAGAATCTGTGCTCATCCGTGTAAATCTGTGTCTTTTTAGAATTATGGTCTATTAGTTTCCTGATTTATTTTCCAGACACGGATTAACACAGATCTACACGGATTTGATGTGGCAGGGATTTCTAAACCCAATATTCCCTGAATCCGTGTTCATCCATGTAATCCGTGTCTTTTTAGAATTATGACTTATTGTGCTTACTGATATATTTTTCAGACACAGATTAACAACGATTTACACGGATTTGATGTGGTAGGGGTTTCTAAACCGAGCCTTTTAAGGATTGGTGTCAATCTACGTGTATCTGTGTAATGAAGCTTTTTCCTGAGCTACTGACCAGATCAGGAAAGGAGTTTGAGAAACTGGTCAGCACCCGCAGGAGGAAAAGGGTTGTTCAGCACAGTATATATACTATTAAAGATACTAATTTTGATGCTCATATATGTAAGACGTTCCTGAGGAAGCAGCTTACGTATTCTGATGCGATTCCCGGCCTGAGATATATATACACGCACATATAAAATAAGCAACAGGTGCCTTATGTTCATCCGGCTTATTTTTATGTTCAAAAAAGTATATATAGTAATCCATTATTATAATAATAATGATGATGGCAGGCAGAGATGCACGTCAGATGAGTCAAGTCGAACACTAGGCGATATACAATGGTAAAAATTGTACATGCACAAACTGTACTCACAGAGGATGAACTGGCAGCTCTCAAAAAGAAATGCAACGAGTCCTCTACAAAGGAAGCGCTGAGTATAGCGGTGCAACATTATCTCGAGTGCGAGTATACCAACCTCGACGATAAGATGTGGGCTAAGAAACTTGAAAAAGTAGTCCAGAAAAAGAAGCAAAAGAAAGTGTAGACTTTTGAACGAGAGAGGAACATATATGAGCAAAGCAAATCAATTTCTTGACACAGAGGATGCAGTATCCCCGGTCATCGGTGTAATCCTGATGGTCGCGATCACTGTAATCCTCGCTGCAGTCATTGCAGCATTCGTATTCGGCATGGGACCACCTGAGCAGGCACCTTCTGCAAGCATTAGAATGTCCGATGTCAATGGGAACAATATAACACTCCAGAACCAGGGTGGAGACCCAATTGATATGTCAAAAACAACACTTACAGTTTCACAGGGAGATAAGGTTCTAAGAATTGCCCCAATAAATGCTACTGGCGGTAATGAGTTTGTTGGCGGAGATATACTCAGGGTTGCTACCAATAGTGGAGAAATATTCCGCAACGGAGTAGAAGTGCATAATGGCACTGGAGTGACTGGCACATTCCCAATAGCACCCGGTGGCGAGCAAGTTACAGTCACTCTCGTTGACACAGTCAGCGGTCAGATGATTGCCAACATGAACTACAGAGTGTAAATATTTATGACGCCTCGTGCGTCATTCTTTTCTCTTTTTTGCGGAATCAATCAAGTAAAACTTTTTAAAAACATCCTGTTACTGCCAAATAATCTAACTGGCAAAATCAGAAATTAAGATAAGTATAAATAGTTTCCTGATGCAAGCTACAGTTGTAGTTTATTAATACTCATCATTGTAATTCTTGTTGAATATACTGCAACAAACAATTACAACGGATGATATGTAGACATTTATAGGAGAGTTGTAAAAATGAGCGATACCAAAATAGGTTTAGCTGAGAATATATCAGGAGTAGTAGCCTATTTCCTGGGGTTTATTACCGGCATAGTTCTGCTGGTCATTGAGAAAGAGAACAAGTTCGTACGCTTCCATGCAGCACAGTCCACAGTGGTCTTTGGCGCCCTGTTCATAATAAGCATTATCTTGGGCTTTATACCGATCATCGGCAGGCTCATAGCGTTATTCCTGCCCATTATCGGACTCGTACTCTGGCTTTACCTGATGTTCATGGCATACAAGGGCAACCTGTACAGGCTGCCAGTCCTCGCGGATTTCGCTGACAAGCAGGAAAATGCATTGTAAGATAACCATTTAGATGAATCCTGGCTGAGTACAGGGTTTATCGGAACCTTTCCTTTTTTAGATATCTCTGTGTGTAGCTATGTCTTTTTTGATGTAACTCGCCAACAAAAGGCATCAACTTATACTTCGGATCTAAAAGCCTGACTTTTGTACACTCAGACTTATGCTTTTTTGTAATCTTCTTTGAGACACGGGTTTACACGGATGAGCACGGATTTCTAGAGTATGGTTTAGAAACCCCCAACACGCTGAATCCGTGTAAATCTGTGTTAATCCGTGTCTGGAATTTCCAGAAAGACAATATAGTTACTTATGCAGTTGCAACGCTGATAGCGTTCGTCGGTATGATACTTATAGTGACCATCGCCCCGCTATACTATGGACTTGTCCACATTGCAGTCAAGGGTGCAAGATCCCAGCCTGTCGAGATCAATGACGTTTTTGAAGGGTTCAGGAACGGCAACTTCGTCAGAAGCTGGATATATATGATAATCTACCTGGTAGTTGTCGGAATAGCCAGTCAGATTGCCTCCATCCTCGGTACCATCGTAGGAATCGTATTCATCTTCGGTATGCCCCTGCTCGTTATCAAGGGATACAGCGGTGTCGATGCCGTAAAGGAGACCTTTGAGCTTGTCAAGGCAAACCCGGTGGAAGCCCTGGTGCTGTACATCATCATGGCCGTCCTGAACGTTATAGGAGCAATAGCACTTCTCATCGGACTGCTCATCACAGCGCCGCTCACCCAGATATTCCTTGCGAAAGCAACCATGGAAGTGGCAGGCGAGACCGCTCAGAGCGGGGATTCTTCTGCAACGGTAGTCGCATAAGAAAAGTTATATTAGTAAATGGAAAGGTCTGCAACTTTTTAACTTGCAGCCTTTTTTATTAGGGTAGCCATTTTCTGTTTTATAGGGCTGACTATAAGATTTTGTGGGACACCCTGTGAGAGTGTTCCGGTTTTTACACCAGCCTGACGGTTGACTCCGGAACAGAAACCTTTAATTGTTATACTCCTAGTCCTTAGGATTATGCGTCTACTCATCAACCGCACTGAAAAGATGAAGTCCCTTGAATCCAAATATGCAAGGGATACATCCTCACGGATTGTGGTCTGCGGGAGGATGAAAGCAAAGATGCACGAGAAAGTTTCTTTGCGTCTTTGAACCCAGGAGTTCTTCTTTGATCGTATTGCAAGATACTTTCCCCACGTAGCCTATATGTATCAATGAATCATTGGATAAAACATGTCACAGCAGAGAATAGATACCATTAACAGAAAAATGATCTCGGCTTCAAACCAGTTCCAGAGGAAAAATTATAAAAAAGCACTGAAAATGCTGGAAGAAGCGGAAATTGCCGCAAGGGAAGAGAATGTGCCCGAACTTATTGCCAGGGCTTTGATCTTAAAAGCGAATGTCATGGAAACAGAGCATAGAACAGACGGCGTTTTTGACATTTATGATGAGGCTTTTACGATCTCGTCCGACCTCTATTTAGAAGATCCGGATAAATATGAGCACCTGATGCTTCTCGAAGGGGCCGTAACCGGCATCATGAATACCCTACAGGCATCAGGAAATATTGGACAAGCAATAATGGTGTGTGAAAAACATGGGGATACTTTCCTTGAAGTATGTGATGCATTAATGCAGCATGATATTGGCAGCGATGAGGATTTAGATCATCATATCAGCCGCGTGGAATCCCTGAACAGCATCCTCATCTGCTTTGGAATGGCACAGATGCCGAAAATAAAAATATCTTATGTACTAAAAGTAATGGAAGAGTACGCCCGGATTTTTGAAACGGACCCGGAGTATGCGGAACTGGATATACATATAATGAAAATCGCAAGATTCTACGGCGAGTTCTTCGTTTCCAGTGATGCTTCGGATGATGCGGAACAGGTTTATGATAAGCTTCTTGAACTGGCTGACAGGAGATATGAAACAGATCCCGATGACCTGAGCAATTTAGTTTTCAGGACAAAGGCGCAGCTTCTGTTGGGGGAGTATTATGCTGGTTACGACCGGACAGAAGATGCACATGCCATTTTCTCCGAGGCACTGGAACAACTTGCCCCTCATTGCAGGGAAGGAACTGATCACAGCGTCTGTAATTACCTGATCGCCAAAATATCCCAGAAGACCGGATTGCTTTTGGCAGAGGAGGGAGACTATGATCAGGCGAGTTCATATCTTGAGAATGCACTGGCCGGATTCGAGCAAATACGGGAGTTATTCCCTCACTACTTCTTACTTGAAGCCGAAGATATCGGCCTGTATGAAGATATGGCCGGGTTCTTTGAAGATGATGAGGACATCGATAAAGCTGAAAGGGTCTATTTGCTTGAGATCGCTATCTTTGAATTCCTGATCGATGCCGGAATTGAAGAAACAGATAATAGGTTGTTTATTGCCGAGACCTACGATCAGCTGGCCAGACTCTCCGACACTGATGATGACCTGGAGAAGGCAGATGACTATTTCCGGAAAGAAATGGCCGTGTATCGGGGCCTGCATGCCGAATATCCTGAAGACAGTGACTATGATAAAGACATTGCAAAGGTCCTGCTATCCCTGGGAAATCTGTATTTTGATACCGATTATGAACTCTCGCTGAGGAACTATGAAACTGCCGCTGGCATATATGCGGAACTGATGGCGCAGAATGAAAGTGTCGAAAACAAATATGCTATTGTTCTGAGTAAGATTGCAGTCCTCCATTCGGCTCATGAAGAATATGAGAAGGCCATACCTCTTTTTGACCAGGCGGTCGGTGTACTTACAGGATCATCCGATACGGTAACAGGACATGACAAATATCGCAGGGAACTTGCCGATACCTATGCTACTATGGCAAATGTCTACGAAGAAATGGGAGACACCGAAAAGGAATTACAGTATTTTTCAAAGGCCATAGACAATTATTCAAGTATCCTTTCCGATGATGATGTTGCAAAGCTCGATG
>JASKKT010000029.1 GCA_030154025.1 Methanolobus sp. | reverse complement strand
TCAGCAGATATACTACTGACAGAGGATGTCAAGTGGCCCCTGAACCACCAGTCCAAATTTCACGACAAACTTCGTTACTCAAGACCAATGCTGACTCGCGTAAGTCCGTATCTTATAACTATGGTTTATTGTGTTTACTGATCTATTTTTCAGACACGGATTAACACAGATCTACACGGATTTAACGCTGCAGGGGGTTCTATACCCAATATTCCCGAAATCCAAGCCCATCCGTGTAAATCTGTGTCTTAGAGTTAAACGGACTGCAAACCCGATCTGTTTTCAGACGTGAACTAACGCCTATTTACACGGGTCCAGAATGGAGGGGATTTCTATTGTTATCAAAGCTGATAACAATAGAGATCGATCACCTGTTTTGTGAATGAGAACAAGGGTCCTGCCATGAACGAAAATATCCCTGACGGAGCAGCCAGGATCAAACAACAACATTTATAAACATGGAATGCTCTTTCTTGTACATTCTAGTACATGTTGATTCATCATATAGAGGTAATCCCTTGACATTTATCGATATCCGTAAAAAAGAGCCTATTTCTGATCCCAGTGGAAACCCCAGTAACATGTTTAAGGAGAGGATTTTCTGATGCCTCTGCCATACACCTGCCTGTTAGTCTCAATCCTGCTGATGCTTGGAGCCACATTTTTCCTGATACTGAGGCGTGAACATGCTTAATCATATTCTTCTGGTATTGTATGTCATCGGGATACTCCTGCTTTCCCTCAAACTCAAACAGGGGACCTTCTCAGGATTTGTGGTATCGGACCGCAATGTGACCCACCCGGCAGTCATAGGCATAGCCTACATGGCTGCCTACTTCAGTGCAGCCTCTTTCCTTGGGGGAGGAGGCTTCGGGCTTATCGCAGGCCTTCCATGGATCATCTGGGCCGTATTCTTCCACGTGGCCTTCGCATGCATTGCCTTCATCATCGCACCCAGGATATGGGCGTTCTCCCAGAGATATGATGCCAAGACGGTGCCCCAGCTACTGGAGCGCAGGTACAGCTCCCAGAGAGGCAAGGTCCTGCTTGCAGGCATCATGCTGGTGATGTATACAGTCTACCTCGTTGCCATCTTCAAAGGCTGTGCCAATCTTTTCCAGGGCCTGCTGGGTGTCACGTACATCCAGGGCCTGATGATAGCCGTGGCCATCGTGGCCCTGTATTACGTTATAGGAGGACTGCCGGCCATCCTCTGGATAAGCTTCCTGCAGGGACTTATCATGCTGGTGGGCGCTGTGTTCCTTTACGGGGGGCTGATCTCAAACGGCGGCGGCCTGGGAATATGGGAACTTATCCCTGAGAACGTACTCAGCATGAATGGGGCCGCAGTCCCCTGGCAGAAGACCTTCGGGAATGCTTTTGCAATAAGCCTGGGACTCCTGGCGCTGCCTGACCTGCTCATCATGCTGTTCTCTGCCAGAGACAAGAGAGTGGTCCGTTTTGCAGGCATCTATGGCCCTATATCCATTACCATCTACTCCCTGTGTATCTTCTCCCTGGGAGTGCTGGCATACGGGGTGTTCAGCTCTGAGCAGCTGGCCCCTTTCATGGCGAATCCGGACGGCCTGGTGCCTTTCCTGGCCACATCACTGCTGCCAACCGGGTTTGACAGCATAGTGCTGCTGGCTGCGATATCTGCAGCCATGTCCACCATGAGCGCCATCGTGCTGGTGACAACAACCTCACTGACCTCCGATATCATGAAGTACCTGCGCCCGGACACTTCCGATGACAGGGTGCTCCTGATGACAAGGATAGTGGGAGTAGTGATCATTATCGTGTCGGCGTTCTTTGCGATCGATGTACCCCAGATGATCGTACCCCTGGTGTCCGTAAGCATGGGTGTGATCGCATGCTGCGTGTTCATTCCGCTGATATTCGGGCTCTACTGGGACCGTGGCACCTCAACAGGCTTCACAGCCAGCCTCATAGCAAGCTTCGGCTCCGTGGTGCTCTGGCAGCTCTTTGGCAACCCCCTCATCCATCCGGTATTCATCGGCCTGATATGCGGCACAGTGGCATATCTGGGAGGAAGCCTGGCAAGTACCCGCCCGATCGCGGCACTATCTGAGAGCCCGATGGCTCAGCCCTTGGAAGAAAGCTGAGGGCAGGAATCTGACCCTGCCGGGACCTGCCTTCCCGGCAATCTTTTTAACTACTCCCTGTGATCCGTACTGCATTGCTGTCCTCGAAACTGATTTAACCCATCAGGATCAATGAAAATACCGGGTGTTCCTGATTGAAGAATGTGATAAGCAAGAGTTTTGAGATACAGGATTACATGCTTGAAGGCGCACTTGTCAACGGTTTCTGGATGACGCTGGAAGACAGGGAGAATCTCGTCACAGAAGTTGTCTACACGCCGGTCAATGTGAAGTCCTTTGAACCGGCCACTGCAGAGAAGATCATCAGGAGAATTGCTGCAAAATGTGACAGCTTCAGATCACTGCTCCCGGAGAATGTGAACTGCGAGGTCATCTTCAAGGATCTCGATGATCTTACTTACACTGCAAACAGTAAGCTGCCCGAAATCAAAGCCGCAGAACTTGACGAGATCCGGGTCATGTACAGGTTCCACGTTGATTACTACATCTGATAGTTCCCATCCCGCTTCCCCGGAGCGTCAATCCTTCTCACCCCAGTAATCCCTATCCCTCTTTTCATCACAGGATATTCGCAGGGACTCCGGGTAAGGATACAGGAAAGTGTTCTCAGAAATATCCTTTCCGCCGTGATGTACCATGCAAAGCCTGAGAGCTTCTGTTAACGCATACTCATCGACCCGGCCCTCCTTATAGCTCCCAAGCAGGTTTTCAAAATAATCCTTCTCAGCCGAGGATAATGATTCCTCAAAACCGGATAAGATGCTTCTTGCAACAATTATTCTGGAATCGGCATTTCCAGGTCTCTTCATAAGCCTCCTGAGCAGGGACTCATAGGGATCGATGATATCCGGAAACTGCTCACTTTCTTCCCTGTCATCGTATTCGAGGAGGTCGCACATCTCCCTGTAGACCCCGCGGTCATAGAATGAGAACAGGAACCTGTTATTTCTGTTGAACTCACTGAGCCTTTCCAGGGAACCTGATGCCCTCACATGCCGGAGATCCGCAAAAGTGTAGAGCTGCGTGAGAAAATGATGCCTTATCCTGTGATTGCGCAGCCGGTCTTCCTCTTCCATGGGGTAGCCGGGATACTTGGCCAGGATCTTCCTTGCAAAGAACCCTGCACCTTTTTCAACAACAGGAGCCTTTTCATTTCCGGCGTAGACTTTTATGTTGCGTATCCCGATTGTAGGGGAACCTGATTTGAATATGAAACCATCCACATCTTCCAGGGATGACAGGAACTCATCTGTGAAAGCATCCATCTTTTCAGTTATGTCCTCTCCGGAACCCGGCTGGACAATCCTGTAGTCCTGCCCCTTCTTTACTAGCCTGACCGGGTCTCTCGGTACGCCCATGCCTATATCACACTCAGGACAAACAGTTATGAAATCCGCCAGAGGCATGAGATCCCTTACTATCCGGGAACGGACTATCAGTCCGTTGTACCTGACATTTTCAAACTCCAGGCACCTGCTTACAAGGATCCTTGGTCGCGGAAATTGTCGCATGATGATATGTCGTTCAGGATCATTCTTGTTATTTGCGGGAGTCCTCTTTGAACGATACCAGAAGAGCGAGCAGGAAATTCCATACCCGAGAGACCGATGGGATATAGAGCCTTTCTTCCGGAGAATGAGGATTGCGTATGGTGGGCCCGAAGGATATCATTTCCATGCCCGGATACCTGGAGCCGATTACCGCACACTCAAGGCCCGCATGTATCACTTCGATAGCAGGCTCCTTTGAAAATGTTTCGGTGTAGACCTCCTTGCAGCGCCTGGTCAGAGATGAGGAGGGATCAGGCTGCCACGCAGGATAAGAGCTGCCGTGCCTGACCTCAGCACCCATGGATCTTGCTGTGGAAGTGATCTTGCCGGTTATCTCCTGCAGCTCTGAGCTGATCGAACTGCGCTGGCTTGCGACTACAATAAGCTGGTTGCTTTCTGTCCTGATAATTCCCAGATTGCTTGATGTCTGTACAAGCCCGGGCATGTCAGCGGACATTCTGACAGCACCATGCGGCAGTTCATTTAACAGGAATAATATCTTTTTGGCCGTCTCATGAGAAATTGCCTGCAGACCCTCATTTTCATCCTGCATTGAGAGAGTGACAGACAGAGATGTGTCATGTTCAGCATAATTTTTCCTGGCCTCCTCTTCCGCACGCATGACGGTCGCCTCAGCGCGCTCAATATTCTCAGGAGGCATGCTCACAAGTGCCTCTGCATGACGGGGAATAGCGTTATGTGCCGAGCCTCCGCTGAGGCTCAGGACATGCAGGTCGGTGTTATCCATAAGGCTGCCCAGGACAGCTGCCAGCAGTTTATTTGCATTGGCCCGCCTCTCATGGATATCCACGCCGGAGTGACCTCCGGCAAGGCCAGTGACTGCCAGGCGGTACACTTTATGGCTTACTGGGAGAGGTGTGCGTTCAAGAGGCAGGCTTATAGTGGTGGTCAGGCCGCCTGCACAGCCTGTAATAAATACGCCCTCCTCTTCTGAATCAAGGTTGAGCAGTGTCTTCCCGGAAATAAAATCCGGCATCAGCTCGTTTGCACCCGTGAGCCCGTTCTCCTCATCCACAGTGAAGAGCAGCTCAAGTGGTGGATGAGGTATTTCCCTGTGACGTGCAAGCACCAGGGCCATGGCAAGGGCAATGCCGTTGTCAGCCCCGAGCGTAGTGCCGTCCGCTCTGAGCCAGTCGCCTTCGATAATGTGGCTTATGGGATCCCTGCTGAAGTCATGGACGGAGGCCTGCGTCTTTTCACATACCATGTCCATATGGCCCTGAAGTATCACTGCCGGCAGGGTCTCATAGCCCGGTGATGCGGGTACGCTGATAAGGACGTTGTTCACGCTGTCGAACTTGAAACCAAGGCCGGCCGAAAGGGCCTGTTCCTTGAGCCAGTTGGCTATGTTCTCCTCATGCCCGGAACATCGGGGAATAGTGTTGATCTCCTCAAAAAGCGCAAGTATTTCCTTTGTTATCGCGTCCATGATCTCTTCTCTTGCTTAGTTTTATTAGTACTTGCAGTTAAATAATAAGTATATTCTCAAAACCAGATAAAACTAAGCAAAAAAAGTGAACTGAAAAAGGTGAACTGAAGAATGTCAGGCCAGAAGCAGTATAAGATAGATGTTATTCTTGGAGATATAGTGGAGCAGGAAGTGGATGCTATTGTGAACGCAGCCAATAACTCACTCCTTGGCGGTGGCGGGGTCGATGAGGCAATCCACAGGGCCGCAGGCCCGCAGCTCCTCGAGGAGTGCAGGACCCTGGATGGCTGTCCCACAGGCGAGGCGCGGATAACCCGCGCTTACAGGCTACATGCAAAATGGGTCATACACACAGTCGGCCCTGTGTGGAAGGGAGGCAGCGCAGGAGAAGACCTGCTGCTCGAAAGCGCATACATGAACTCGCTTCGTCTTGCTGGGGAGTACGGCCTGGAAAGCATCGCCTTTCCGGGGATTAGTATTGGAGCGTATGGTTTTCCGGTAGAGAGAGCTTCTTTGATAGCTGCCGGGACTATGAGGAGATTCCTTGAGACCGCCAGCACCCTTAAGGATATCCGCCTGGTGTGCTTCAACGAGATTGCATATTCGACTTATTCTATGGCAGTTGATACACTGTTCAGGAAATGAGAGATAAGGACATCTCTCATAATTATGAGCATAATTGTATTTCCCTGCATAGATATTTATTTATATAAGAAGGAAAGAACAATTGTCGACATATCAGAAAAGTGAGGATCAATACTGAAAAACTGATCGATATGGACTATGGTGGTACGGGTTACCCGCGCCCGTCGAAAACAGACCCCTGGAGAAGAAGCGCAATTCATGCATGGTGGAGTATGAGCGAAATGCCTGGTGGTGGCACTCTCCGGGGTTCACTTCCTTTTCTCTCAGCAGGCATTTATCGTAGAAGTTCTCGCATACAAGCATGAAAGTACTCATGGTCAAGAACATTCCCCATGAAGGGCCGGGTATCCTCAAGTCCGTCCTTGACAGGAACGGCATACACTACGACATAATTGACCTTGAACTTCTCGATTTTGAAGCCGGGCCAGCTCTCCCTGATCCCACCCGCTACAAGGCAGTCTTCGTTTTCGGCGGTCCCGATAGTGCCAATGATGAAAACATCAAGATGCTTACTGAGATTGAAATGATATAACAGGCTGTGGAAAACGAAGTGCCATACCTTGGCATCTGCCTTGGCATGCAGGCGCTTGTGAAGGCTTGCGGAGGGAGCGTTTTTAAGACTGAAGTACGGGAAGTGGGAACAAGAGGAACGGACGGCAGACATTTCACAATCGACATCTGTCCGGAAAAGGAGAATGACCCGCTTTTCAGAGGACTGGCAGGTCCTCTGAGGATATTTCACCTGCATGGTGAGACCGTCAGCCTGCCTGAGGATATGGAACTGCTTGCCACCGGAGAGTTCTGCAGGCACCAGATCGTAAAGGCCGGTAAGAACGCCTATGGAATACAGGGCCATCTGGAACTGACCCCGGAAATGTTCAGGGAGTGGTTGTCAGTTGATGCGGAATTAAAAGCAGGGGACACTGAGAGGATCACACTTGACTTCCTTGCCAGCTATGACGAATACAGGAACAACGGGGAAAGGCTGTTCACCAATTTCCTGCAACTTGCAGGAATGATTGGGTAACGAAAAGGAGACAGGCTAATCTCACCAGGATTCCCTGCCAGTGAATTAAGAGTAAATTAAGCCTAAATTAATAGAATTAAATAAATATATTTATCTGCACATACACCAATAGAGATTATGGTGTACTGATGACAGGGACAAAAAATTATCCATTATTCGGGCGAATTACAGGGAAAATATCTCTGGTGTTTGCTCTCACACTTCTTGCATTGACATGTCTTACCTTTGCTTTGCCTGCATGCGCCCAGACCACTGTTACAGTTTACCCGTCCGGTCAGGATGTGTACGCTAACAGCACTTTCAGTATTTACGTAGGTATAGAACCTGCAACCCCGTTCGTAGGCGCACAGCTGGATGTGCAATTCGACAAGGGTCTCATCACCGCAGACAAAATAGAAGAAGGAGGACTGTTTGGCAGGGATAGTGTCCCGCACCTGTTCAACAAGGGAAGTATCGATAATTCTGCGGGCACTGTCACAGGCTCGTATGCAGTGACCCTGGGCGGGACTTCAATCAGCTCGCCGGGCACTTTCATAAGGATCGACTGTACAGCAGGCAGCAAAGAAGGATACTGCCCTCTTGTCCTTTCAAATGTCATACTGAGTGACTCACAGGGCAGATCAATCCCTGTTACCGTGGAAAACGGAAGTATTCTCATCCAACACGAAGTGGGCGACCAGAAAGACACAAATGAAAGCAGTTCAGGAGGCGAATATGCCCCGACCGGAGGAGGAGGTGGGGGTGGAGGCAGCTCAGCTACAGCAGAAGATGCAGAGAACATCTACCTGAAAGAAGTAAAAGGTATTCATGTACCGATCAATGCCACTGTCACCTATCGGTTCACCGAACAGGGAAATCCTATTGCGTATATCTCCTATCACTCTCTGAAGAATGCAGGCCAGATAACAAGCACCATTGAAGTGCTCAATAACGTGTCGGCAACAGTTACACACACTCCGCCCGGGACCGTTTACAGACATGTCAACATATGGGTCGGAAAACAGGGATACGCCACAGAGGAGAATATACAGGGAACTGTTATAGGCTTCAGGGTGCCAAAAGACTGGATCATGAAGAATGGATTTGATACTGGCTCTATCCGCATGTACAGGTTCAGCGAAGGCAACTGGAATGAGCTTCAGACCCGGACTGCAGGTGAGGATTCCGGATCCGTTTTCTTCGAGGCGGACACCCCGGGCTTTTCCCCTTTTGCCATCACAACTTTTGCAATGGCCACCAGCAGCACGCAGAGCAATTCTGACCAACTTGATGGTTTGATAACAGGCACTTACGGGACAACAGGAAATACCGGTCCGCAAAGTGAAGCATCCGTAAATGACCAGGAAGGGGGTGGCAGCCAGGCACTTGGCCAGAACTCGGCACTCCTCCTTATAGCAGCCCTGCTGTTTGTAACAGTTATTGGTGGCTTCCTGAGAAGGGAATGACTCCATCCCAGGTGCCACCTTCTTTTTTAACAGCGCCAGCTTCACATCTTACTATTGTTCGTGTTGCCCGGACTGCCAGTAATATTCCCCGATGCTTCCGGTGTGTCATTCTCCTGGGTATCCTGATCAGCCACATTATTGCCCCCCTCGGTCGGCAAGTCACTACCCCACAATAGCACGATGCCGGCCTGTAAACAAATATCGGTTAAAGATTGGAGTACATCGTATAAGTTATTAAGTGCAAAGCCGGAGAATGCCTTTTTCAGAGCAATGATACAGAAAGATACTACGACACCTGGTGTCAGCATCACACCACAGGAGAGTATCTCAATCTATCTTGAAATAGAATATATCGCTTTTGGCAGGGATTCACCTGATGCAAATCATTTTATCCTTTGCAAAAAATGAAGTGGTATGTCATTCAGACCAATAGGAAAAGTAATTAATTTTGCTGATGAAGAGACCATGGAACTGCTCGCACTATGGAGAGATGCGGTCAGTGAGATCGACCTGGACAGGCACGCCCATGTGTCATCCTACATATTTGAAGGATATTCCCACTATATTGTTGTTCACGATCCTGTAGAAATGGAATACCCGAAGAACAGGGATGAATGGAACAGGCGCTTCTGCAGGGAGACCGGAGTTTCCGTTGTCAGGTTCATAAAGCATGAGGGCAACAGGCTTTACTGCAAGGGACTGATGGCCATGAACAACGCGGCAGTATACGGTATTCTACCATACACGGACTTCGACCACCAGGAGGCCACATACCCTAAAACGGGGATGGAAAAGCTCAAGAAGGCAGTCTTCGCTGAAGTGATGCCGCTTGTAAGGGGAAAGCACATCCTCGACGTCGGTTGCGGACTCGGGGCTGCCACAGTGGAGATAGCGCAGCACAACAGGTCATCAAAAGTGCTCGGTATCGACCTGCTGGAAGGAATGATACGTCAGTGTCGCGTTAATGCAGAGATCTATGGGGTGGAGAATGTAGGTTTTGAGGCTGCAAGCGTGTACAGCCTGCCCTACGAGAACAAGAGCTTCGATACTGTGACATGCTTCTTCATGCTGCATCATCTTGACGACATACCAAAAGCCCTGGCGGAGATCAGGAGAGTGCTGCAAAACGGCGGCAGGCTCTTTGCAGCCGAGCCCCTGGACCATCACCACGGCACTCAGAGAGAAGGCAGGGACTGGACCCAGCTTTTTGAGAACGCAGGATTCTCTGCTGTGAGCAGGAACATAAGAAAAGCAGTGTTCATCGAGGCAACTGCCGAGAAATAAGCTCCAAATGGAGGAAGCGGGTGCATGGAAGCACCCGGCTTTCGAGTCTGTGTGCAACTCTATCTTTAAAGGTAAATTGCCATTTATGGCTGGCAAGTCGTTTGCACCGTGTTGTTACAAATACAACCCTTTGTAACACATTTTCTACTATGGCTTTATCTGCTATAAATAGATTATGCGGAGATGACAGTAATAACTGAGTATCAAAAATCGAAAGGTTAAAGTATGGCCTGTGCTAACAATTAGCATTCTACTTCATAGGAGATTAAAATGTTAGGCATAGACGACCCACAGATATGGATTGCATACCTGTTATGCTTCCTGAGTGCAATTGGGTGTATAATCTACGGGATGATACACTGGAACGATGGTAAGGAAAATGAGGAGGCCTGCTGATGGCAGTCAGTACACCAATCCTTGGTATTGCCGTGCTCATCTACATGATGGTAGTGATCTACATCGGATGGATCGGATACAAGCAGACAAAAAGCACAGAGGATTTCATGCTGGCAGGCAGAAAAGTGAATCCCCTGGTACTCGCTTTGTCCTATGGTGCGGCATTTATAAGCACTTCAGCCATTGTAGGTTTCGGAGGATATGCGGGAGCTTTCGGTATGGGTGTGCTGTGGCTCGTGTTCATGAATATCTTCGTAGGCATATTCATCGCATTCGTTGTCTTTGGGGCCAGGACCAGGCGCCTCGGCGTCAACCTGAAAGCCGTTACATTCCCCGAGCTGATAGGTAGAAGGTTCCAGTCCCGTTTCATACAGGGTTTCGCGGGTGCCCTGATCACTATATTCATGCCCCTCTATGCCGGAAGCGTGCTAATCGGAGGAGCCCGTTTCATGGAAACCGCACTGAATATGGATTATAACAGCGCGGTCCTCATACTTGCTGTCATCGTTGCCGCCTATGTTATTACAGGAGGGCTTATTGCGGTCATGTACACCGATGCCCTGCAGGGAGCACTCATGTTCGTAGGGATGGCCATACTGTTCTTCCTCACCTATGCTAAACTGGGCGGTGTCGTGGAGGCTCACCAGGCACTTACCAACATGGCACATATGGTGCCTGAGAACCTGGCTGCTGTGGGACATACAGGCTGGACGTCTATGCCCGTCTTCGGCTCGCCGACCTGGTGGACGCTTGTTTCGACTATCGTTCTCGGAGTAGGGATCGGTGTGCTGGCCCAGCCGCAGCTTGCCGTCAGGTTCATGACAGTCAAGGATACAAGGTCACTCAACAGAGCGGTACTCTCCGGCGGACCCTTCATCTTCATGATGGCAGGTGTGGCATACGTTGTGGGAGCGCTCTCAAATGTATACTTCCTGGAAACCAGAGGCATGATATCACTCGAAGCCGCCGGAGGCAACATCGATGCGATCATTCCCGCATATATCAACAGCGCAATGCCCGACTACTTTGTGATCTTCTTCCTGCTGACATTGCTGGCTGCCGCCATGTCCACCCTGAGCTCACAGTTCCATACCATGGGTACTGCGATAGGTCACGACTTCTATCGTGAGTTCCTTATGAAAGGGAAACTGGGCCATACGATCAGCATCACCAAGATAGGCATTGCGGTGACCATTGTCATAAGCGTGATACTTGCATACATCCTCCCATTCAGTATAATCGCAAGGGCGACAGCAATATTCTTCGGCCTCTGTGCCGCAGCTTTCCTGCCCATGTATACCGGAGCCCTGTTCTGGAAGAGGATGAACAAGCAGGGTGCTATCGCAAGCCTTCTTGTGGGAACCTTCACTAGCCTGTTCTGGCTTACTTTCGTCCATGCAAAGGAAGCAAGTGCCCTGGGCATAAGCAGAGCGCTCTTTGGTGTCGACACCATCCTGACAGGTACCTGGTCCGTAGTGGATCCGATCCTTATAGCCACACCGCTGGCTTTCATAACAGCGGTGGTCGTCAGCCTTGCAACACAGCCCGATCCTGAAGACCATGTGGACAAGTGTTTCAGCAGCCTGAACAAAAGCGATCGGCCCGCCTGAAGGATCTTGTCTGCACTGTAAATCCGTCTGGCAGTTGCCTGCCAGATACTTTTTTTATTGTGGATTGACGCAACCACAGGCTTTCAGGCTCCGGTTTTGCAGCATTCACGACTTTCATACTGCCCTAAGGGAATAATTTAGATAGGTTTAAATACTGACATGTGCTAACATTTGTCACAGTAATTGTTATGCTTTTGTAAAAATGCAGGTGATAAAAATGCTTGGAATCGATGATCCGCAAATATGGCTTGCCTATGTTCTTTGTTTCCTGAGTGCTGTAGGATGCATTATCTACGGTGCACTGAAATGGAATGAGGGAGAAGAAGAGGAGGAATGCTGATGGCTGTCAGCACGCCGGTACTCGGAATTGTTGTTCTTATATATATGATGGTGATCTTCTACCTGGGATGGCTCGGCTATAAGAAAACACAGATGACAGAGGACTACATGGTCGCGGGCAGGAAGATGAATCCTTATGTGCTGGCAATCTCCTATGGAGCTACCTTCATCAGCACGTCGGCCATAGTGGGGTTTGGCGGAGCTGCCGGCGCACTTGGCATGGGTCTTCTATGGCTTGCTCTAATGAATATCCTGGTAGGCATCTTCCTGGCCTTTGTCATCTTCGGGAAGAGGACACGCCGTATTGGATTGAAACTGGGCGCTGTCACATTCCCTGAGCTGCTCGGCAGAAGGTACCAGTCCCGCTTCATACAGGGATTCTCAGGGGCCCTTATTGGCCTTTTCATGCCCCTTTACGCAGGTATCGTGCTTATCGGGGGAGCAAGGTTCGTTGAGACCACCCTTAATATCAATTATGATGTTGCTGTTCTGATCCTTACTGTCATAGTCGCTGCATATGTTATTACAGGCGGCCTTATTGCCGTTATGTACACAGACGCCCTGCAGGGTGCCCTGATGTTCCTTGGAATGGCATTACTTCTCGCCTTCACCTATGTGAATCTTGGAGGCGTTGTGGAAGCCCACCAGGCACTCACCAATATAGCATATCTCGTACCTGAGAGCCTGCAGGCAGGAGGACATCTTGGCTGGACTGCCATGCCTGTGTTCGGTTCGCCTATCTGGTGGAACCTTGTGTCAACACTTGTTCTTGGTGTAGGTATTGGTGTCCTTGCCCAGCCACAGCTTGCTGTCAGGTTCATGACAGTAAGGAACGACAGGGCACTGAATCGTGCATTGCTGGTGGGAGGACCTTTCATCCTGATGATGACAGGAGTTGCATTCACTGTTGGGGCGCTCTCAAATGTATATTTCTTCGAGAAACTCGGTGTGATATCCGTGGTTGCTGCAGGAGGAAATACAGACCTCATCATACCCCAGTACATTAACAGTGCCATGCCTGAACTCTTCGTTGTCCTCTTCATGCTTACCCTGCTGGCTGCTGCCATGTCCACGATGAGCTCGCAGTTCCATACCATGGGCACTGCCATAGGCCACGATTTCTACCGGGAGTTCCTGAAAAAGGGAGAGCTTGGCCAGACTATCAATATCACCAGGATAGCAATAGCTGTTACTATCCTTGTCAGCGTGGTGCTTGCCTACATGCTGCCCATAAGCATCATAGCAACCGCAACCGCCATATTCTTCGGCCTGTGCGCTGCCTCCTTCCTGCCGATGTATGTGGGAGCACTGTTCTGGAAGCGCATGACAAAGGAGGGCGCCATAGCAAGCATGCTTGTGGGAGCTTTCAGCAGCCTGTTCTGGCTTCTGTTCGTACACGCCAAGGAAGCAGTTCCCTTCGGGCTGAGCCAGGCCATCTTCGGCAAGGCCACACTGCTGAGTGGCACCTGGACTGTGGTGGACCCTATAATAGTCGCCACACCTCTTGCATTCCTGACAGCCATTGTCGTGAGCCTGCTTACAAAACCAATCCCGCAAAAGCACCTGGAGAACTGCTTCGGGAAGTAACTCCGGATAGAATAGGACCGGGAATTGTTATCAGATCGAACCGAATATGTGGACTAAAAGCAGTCCACATCTCTTTTTTAATTTAGGTCCTTTAAATATAATAAAAACTCAGCCCTCAGCAGTGTCAGCACGCAGTATCTGTAAATTAGACTAGAGAAAGGCAAAAGTCTTATGACGAGAACTAGAGGGGATATGTATTTTATAAATGTAATCGACTTTTGCCTTAACTATCTTCGACATACAGAAATATAAACCTAACCATCAGAAAGACAAAAAATGCAGTCAGGACGGGCATTCATTAGCCTTGAGGTCAATATAGCCCCCTGCACCAAGGATAATCACATCTGCGCCAGATGTCTTTTTTACATGGGACTCAAAAATATGGGGATCCTGTGATATGTGATCATATGTGTTATAATGCATGGGAATTGCAAACCTTGGGCGCAACATGCCCACAGCAAGCGCAGCATCGCGGGCATCCATGGTGTACCGGCCACCAATGGGAACTATTGCAACATCTGGCTTATAGAGCTCGCCTATAAGCTGCATATCCCTGAACAGTCCTGTGTCACCCGCATGATAGATGCAGATATCCCCCACGCGGATAATGAAACCTGCAGCCCTTCCACCGTCAAATGCATGTCCTGATTCATCGATAGATGACGAGTGGCAGGCGTCGGTCATCGTGATATTGATATCCCCCGGGCTTATCGTGCCACCAATGTTCATTCCTTCTGTCCGGACGCCCCTGGATTTGAGATATTGGGAGAGTTCATGTATGCAGACCACAGTACACCCGGTCCTGAGTGCTATTTTGACAGTATCGCCAAGGTGATCGAAATGCCCGTGAGTGACGGCGATAAAATCAGGTTCTACCTCAGTGGACCTGACTGCTGCAGCAGGATTGCTGTCAAGAAAAGGATCGATCAGCAGCGTGTACTTTGAACGCACTTCGAAACAGGAGTGACCAAGCCATGTCAGCCGGACATTTTTCATGAGCAGACTGTGGCTTTCATCAGACTAATAGATTACCGTATCAGATATATCGGAACCATTATATCTTCAACCTGACACACAGCCGGAATGATGGTAAGTAATATGGATATAGGTATCGTTGTACACGGCCCGGATATTGTGGATTCGGGCATGGCGCTGAGAATAATAAAGCTGCTCGAAGGATTCGGAACTGTCAGCTCGGTCATGGCAGGCACCATAGGCAAGACTGCCGTGCTTGATGCCCATCTTGAGGACCTGATAGACATAAGGATGTCCCTCAGGCCCAGCGCATGTATAGAGGAATTCTTCCTGACAAAGGATGCAGTGGTACTGCTAAACCATGGCAAGACCATAGACAACGGGCGCATTTTTGCAAATATTGTGGTCTCGAACCTGAGGGATCGTAACCTTAAGCCGCTTATCCATGTAGAGAGGCCCTCATCCGGAGACGGGGAAGTGATCCCGTGGAACGGGCCATCGGTCAGCTTTGCAGCTGAACTCGCCCGGATACTGGGCATAGCCCTGTCGAAAGTACCTGAAATTGTCACACCCATCAGTATAGAGGACCAGGGGCACCGCATAATCAGAAGGGTGTTGGGTGTGCATCCCGGAGAGAATGTACTCATCAACGGGATTGTTGTCGCCTATGCCCTTTCCACTGATGTGAGCATAGTCACGGAGGACGGTTTCATCACTGAGATAAACGGGGCCACAGTCAAAGAGCACGGCCTGGAAAAACTCCACAACTATGAAGAGCGGACTCCCGTTGACATCACCAAATGCTGGATAAAGAGCGGACCCCTCAGAGGGAACAATTTTTCGGTGCGCCTTTACAGTAAAAAGGACTCTCCGGACATACTGCCTGAGAAAATCTCGGGGAGCGGGGGCGGGGTCACGGCTCCTTCGTCCGGCGTAAGGGCTGCAATCATTGATCATGAGGCAGAACGGTCCTTTGAGCTGGCAGCAGGCGCACAGGTAGCCGTTACCATAGGCGATGATACCACAGAGATCGCCGGGGATATCCTGTACCGGCTGGGAATACCTATCATAGGAATTACTGACGGGGACATTGATGGTTTTGTTCACAGGAAACATATGTTCCCGGGTTCCCTGGTCATCAGGCTCCAGCCGGGATACGATGACATCGTAGGCAGAAAGATAAAAACGGATATGTTTGGCGGGAACAACAGCGAGTACTTTTCATCCATAACAGAGTTACAGAATAAAATTACATTACTTGCCAAGAACTGTGTGAAGTTTACTAGAAATTATTAATTTTTCCCCACTTTAATTATGACCATATATAACTTTAAATATAATAATTGCATACTAGGTATTAGAGCTCTTAGTGAGCACAATTAAATCAGGGGTTATTATGAAAGAATATGAAGTCAAAATACTGGATGACACAGACTACAGGTTCATTGAAGCTTTGAAGAGTCTGGGAATGTCTAGGAACGTCGCCACAACGCTTACCTATCTCTCAAACGTGCAGGAAGCCTCCTCGCAGGAAATAGAGATGAGCACCGGGCTTCGGCAGCCGGAAGTAAGCGTCGCCATGAGGCAGATGCGCGAAAGAAGCTGGATCGATATCCACAACAAGAAGGCTGTCGGAAAAGGCAGACCTACAAAGATCTACAGACTTTCCGCACCGGTGGAAGATATTATCAAGCACTATGAGCGCAAGATAATAGAAGACACAAAAACAACGATGGATGCTATTACCAAACTCAAGAACATCACACGTAAGGCGTGATGTATCCCACTTTTTACGGTAACAAGGCATTTCTGTCGAACAGGTGGAGTCCCCTTTCCTGACGGCCCGGGGCTGCAGGAGGGGATGAAAACCATATCTTTTAAGTAAAGGCCTTCAGCTTTTCTATATCGCTTCTTAAGATAACTGTGCCCTGATCAGCTTTTAAGGACCAGCACTGCGCAGAACCTGAAACGCATTAGCCCTGTGATGCTATGCAGATGAGGGTCAGGTTGCCGGACATGGCCGCCCCGTCAACGGGAACGGCCTGCCCATTGTTCAAAAGGAGAACGGTCTCCTGATTGAGACCGAGTGTTTCAAGGATCTTTTCATAAGTGGTTCCTTGCGGAACTTCTAATTCCCTGTTCGAAATATCACCATTCAATACCTCAATGTGCATTTGTATGTTCAATCTGTGATTTCACCACCTTCTTTTACGAGGTCGTTGAGGTTTTCCTGAAGCAGTTTTTCATCGAATTCTTCGTATTTCTTTTCACCCTTACGTTCATAACCTCTTTTCTGGAACTTTGACATACTAAAGCACCTCAATTTACATCTGTTGCGATAGGCTTTAATCTTTTCGGGTTCACAGCACCAAGCTCTTGAAATCTGAAAAGAACGAAGGGAAAAGTTTACGATGGATATCAAGTAGGGTAATAGAACATCTAAAAATAAAATTACACCATCATATTAATACGCAATTATGCCTTTCATAATAGTGATAAAAGCTACTTCAACTGCGGCCTAAAAATAACGAGCAAAACCATGTCTGTTCAGGTATCAACGGATTTTCTGAGAATGCTTGAAGGAAAAAGCTCACTTTTCTTTCACCAGGAGCCTGCACTGTGCCCTAAGCCGCTGACAGACATCATTAATGGTCTTGGGACAGCTTTTGCTTTGCCCGTGATCTGCATGTACTGGAGTGAATCGCCAGAACAGTTCACACATGGCCTGCAGACAGCTCCTGCAATGTTCCCCGCCTCAAGGGATTTCACAGCCACCCTGATCAGGCTGGGAAAACTGCTTTCTGAACAGCAATATCTGATCGTGGTCCATGACCTTGATGAGATGGTATTTACTGTAGGCGGAAGACCTTTATGTAAGTTCATCGGTATCCTTGCTGACAAGTGCAGTGAAAGGCATTCAACCCTGCTGGCAATCTCCCGTAATCCACACCTGGCTGGAGAATACGGGATCGACACGAGCCGCCTTTTTGATAACAGGTTCAGGATAGAAGAGAACGCTATCTGGCAGGTCGGACCGGATGGCCATACTATATCAGGTTATGATCCCTCTGGAGAGAAGCAGGCGGCAGCAAAGCCGGGGGGTACAGACATGGAGAAAATAAGAGAGATATTCAGGCTGACGCCTGAAGAACAGAAAGAACTGGACAGGATTGCAAACAATAAACTAAAGGATCTCAATATCCGATGAGCTTTGGCCTCAATTATTGATCCTGCGGGATCATCATACCAGTTTTTCCGTAATTGCCTTCAGCTGCGCGCAATAGGCACAGTCCGGCTCATCCTCCATTACGAGTTTACGTGACCAGGCGCGCGCCACCGAATTATCATATGTCATATATCCCAGGAGCCTGATGCCAAGCTTTTTGCTGAAATCCTTTACCACTTCGTCTATTTCCTTCTGCTTGTCGGCAGGAATTCTGTTGAAAAGCAGGTAGGTTCTGGTCCCAAGCTTTTCCGCCATACTGGAAAGAATGTAGGTCCCCCTGATATCCTGCACATCAATGGTCGAGATAATGGTAGCCCTGTCGGCAATATTCATAGCCAGCAGGCTTGATCTGTTAATGCCTGGACTGCAGTCGAAAAGGAAATGATCGATAGAGAGTTCCCGTTGGAGGGTATTTATAAGCTCAAGTATCTTCTCCCTGGCCTCCCCTGGCGTGTCGAACATCGTGACAATGTCTTCCTCGCATGCCTTCGAAGGTACTATGTAAAGCTCCGTGTCGCCATATCTGTAGACCGCATCAGACGGCCTGCATGCCCCCTGCAGGAAATCAACGAGTGTCATGTCATACCGGATGTTGAAGAGTGAATGCATACCTGGGCCGTTAACGTCTGTATCAACTATGCACACCTTTTCCCCGCGAGCCGACAGCAGAACACCCAGGTTTCCAACAAAGGTGGTCTTGCCCGTGCCTCCCTTATAAGAATGGAAACTTAGCATCACTAATCTCACCCCAGCAGCTGGTCAAGCTTGCTCTCCACTTCTTCAACCACAGACCACTGATTATCCTTAGCAGTCTCGTCCCTTCTCTTCATGGAGTAGTATATCTTTTTACCCTTCCTTTCCCTTTCCAGCCATCCGCCCCTGTAAAGTTCATTGAGGTACTTGTTCTCGATGGACCTGTGCCTGCCGGTAACAACGCTTACATCATCTGCTGTACAGGACTTAAGATTGGATACAGCAAACAGCGATCTACGGATAGAGTCCGGGACTGTCAGGAAAACAGCCATCTTATCATCTATCTGAGAGAGGGAATATGTTTCGATCCTGGACAGACGCATCTCCAGAGAAGACAGGCGCCTATTTAAATCCTCCAGAACCTCTATAATATTGGTTTCATTGTACAGGTCAGGCATGGTCATCATCGTTAATTGTGCTGATATTACTATGTAGAAATTTAATAGTTGTAATAATATATAAGTTTGTTCAATTGAGCAACAGAAAGGTCGCAAGCAATTCCTTTATGCTGTTACTGCATGTCCAATATCACTTTCACGATAAATATATAAATAAGTGTGACATAAAACACCTGGAGAAAAGATGCGAAGTTCAACTTTCGTAAAAGGACTTGACGATATACTCCACGGAGGATTCATCCTGCCTTCAAACGTCCTAATTGCAGGAACTGCCGGCTCAGGTAAGACAAATCTTTGCCTCCAGTCACTGTTCAATGCCTCCAAAGAAGGAGAGAGATGCGCCTACGTGTCACTCCTGTCAGGTTCCAGGGAAAAGATAATCCTGACCACACGACAGCTAGGCTTTTTCGATCAGGAGGTACTTGCCTCCGGGATGCTGGCCATCCACTCCATCAACACGGATATCATTGCCAAAGGGGACTTCTCTGTTTTTGAATATATCACCGAGGAGGTTCTGAGCACTTCTCCTACCAGAGTGGTGATCGACACCGTCACCATCCTGGAAATAATAGGGAGCACATTCGAGGAAAGAGAGTTCAGGGGATGTGAGTTAAGGGCTTTCGTGCACAACCTGTTCCAGGAATTTGAAGATAGAGGCATACTGCTCATGGTCACTGGAGAAATACCACACGGATCCATTACTGTCAGCCCGTGGTCATATATGGTGGACACTATCTTGTCCCTGGAAAGAAATACAACTCTCCACGGGCTTGAGAGACATCTGGAAGTCATCAAGATGCGCGGCAGTGACTTTATACCGGGCAGGCATCCTTTTGTGATAGGTCCGGAAGGGATCGAGATCCTGAAAGAATGACCCTGACATAGTTATGCACACAGGGTTTCCAGAAACAGCTCTATCTCTTCTGAAAGTTTCCTGTCCAGCAGGTGTCTTGAAGTGGCCAGGTGTTGCTCAAAAGTAGTGATGTCGCCCCTTGGGATGGATTTACCCATATTTGATCTGAACCTGAGGGACTCATAGGAGTCTATCAGCTCGGGCATGACCATGCGCGGATAGTTCTCAGCAAGCTGCGTCAGAAGAAGCCTGGCTTTCGGATACGGCAGTATCAGGTGGTCCCTGTAACGGGCTGATACTGTACAGTCAGTGTCGCATATAGTGTCGAACATAAGCCTCTGCCTGAAGAAACGGGCAGCTCCGGGATTATCAGGTTTTGTTACCACGTTTGAATACAAATGTCCGGCAGCAATGGCAAAGAGCAGCCTGCCCACACCCATGCTCCTGAACGAAGGATGTACCTCAATGCTGCGCAACAGGTGAACAGAGTGCCTGACAAGATTCTTCTTTCCCCGGTGGATCCTTTCAATATTATCGGATACCTTCTCGAACCTTGCAAACCCAAGCATCCGGCCGCACGTATTAAAGGAAACAAAAAGCGGATGGCCCGAGGAGACAGACGACCTCATCAGGAAGTCATAAGGCATACCAAAATTATTATGGAAATAATTGAAACCCGGCGCTCCTGACTGGCCTACCTCTATCCTGAGACCCTCAAGAGCCTCCTCGGACTCCAGCAGACCGTACGACAGATTGCCGGCCTTGTGCAACACACTGATCCCCTTGAAACACATTTCCCCGTACCGTTCTTTCAAACGTTGGCTAGCTCCCTCAAGGTGAAATAGGTATACCTCCCCTTCTTGAAAGACACCAGCAGTTGTGACTGTTCCATCCGGTCCACGATAGCTGAGAGCTCATCGGCACCCATGGGAGCGCACCTGGAACCTATCTGGCCCTCCAGTTGCTTCAGGGTCACCGGGCCAGCACTCAGCTCTTCAATGATCACCTGCTCAATATGTCCCGGTGAGAATGCGTCAGCATATGTGCCCTCAACAATATCCTGAACAGTATCCTGAGAATAATCCTGTACCCTGTTAGTTTCGTCAGTCTGCGCAGGTCGGAGTTGCTCCAAGTCTTCACGTACCTTCAGGATATCTGCATGGACGAGCCGGGCCTTTTCCGCATCCTCTAAAGATCGCTGTATCTGTTGCTGCATATTTGCAAGAGTCCCGTTTACCTCTTCCCGGAAAGAACTGAGGGCTTCGGAAATTATCAGCATCTCATCCCGGTTTGCCTTTAAAGCCAGGCTCTCCTCTACCAAAGCCATGTCCTGCAAAGGAGCCTGCATGGGGGCGTCAGGAGCTGTAAGTGCCTGGCTGCGTGTTTCCTCAATGTTCTTGCCCAGTTTCCTGAGTGCTTTCGTGTGCAGGTTCACAGCCTTTGCGATGCTCTTTATCTGGTCCTGTATCCCCTCAATACCCGCTGCGTATGACTTTGCATCCTCCAGCTGGTTATTCTGAAGCTCTGCCATGAACTGCATGTTCTCTGTCAGGTTCGTGAGCTCCTCAGCCAGACCGGACAGTTGAGAGGATATCCTTTCAATGGACCTGTCATGGGAGACCACCTTCTGGACCGTATATTCCCTGCTTCCTGTTTCGACGAAGGACCTGAAGTCCTGAGAGCTGTAATTGGGCACTGCCTGCGAGAGTATCTTGAAAAGCTCGATATAGGTTGCATGGATCTGCTTAATGGAAACCAGCTTGGAAGATACCGCGTCTGAGAGCCCTTTTACCAGGAACACTCCGTTCTCGAACCTGAAGAAGTCCACTCCTGCGCTGAACTGGCGGACCTTGTCCCGGGTGTCCTCCACGATCTGGGAGGATTCCCTGTCACCGAATATGTTCAGCATGGACGCATAAAGGTCGTTCAGGGTCTTTGCATAGGTGATCTCAAGTACATCAGGCGGGACCTTTGCAGCATCAAGGGTCTCTGCACTGAGCGAGTCCTCCGCCTTTACGATCCTCCGGAGCCGTTTGGAGAAAACATCGAAATCCCTTCTCAGCTGCCTGAACTCGTCCTGGCCGGACATCCGGGACATCTCATCATGAATCTGAGAGAGAGAGCCTTCATGTTCACTGAGCCCTTCATTCACCTTTGTCTGCAGTTCTTCGAACCTTCTCTCGAAGAACTCGAGTCTTGCTTCCAGTTCCCTATAGCGGGGATCTGCCGGAGAAGCTTCCACATCCTGATCGTTACCAGGATCATCCGGCCCTTCGGAGCATATTCCATTCAGCTCCTCGCCCTGACTTCCCGAGCACTCCGGAGAAAGATTATCGTCACTGTCAGATACAGGCTCATGGGAGTGATTCTCTTCCGCTTGTGTTCCGGCAACTATTTCACTGCTCATGCTGACACCACCACATCATACAAACGACTCCAGTTTGCGCTTTATATCAGGTATCCACTCCGCTTCGCATATATCGGCAACATAGTCCCCGTGCAGAGGGCGTATCTGGTCCCTGATGATCATTTCCACCAGTAAGGGCCACAGATCCTCGGTCATCCACTTAGGGGATGATGCGATCTCATTGAAGGCCATGGCAAGCGCAGGTTCCACCTCACCCCTGCCCATGACACCGGTGATCTTTTCCTTGATGTCGGCAAGTATTTCCATGTTCTTCTTGTATTCTGACGACTGGGTGTACATCTCATTGAACACTACCTTGGCAAGTATACGCAACTCCGAGGCAACCTCATCAGAATAGTTGGACAGCTGGTCGGCAGTCATGGGACGCTGCTCGAAGACATGCTGTATGACCTCCCTTGCAACCTGAATCTTATGCATGTCATCCGAAAGATCAGCCTTGCCAGTGAAAAGGGATATGAGTAACGCACCTCTTCCCACAGAGGAGAAGATCACAGTTCCGAAATCATATTCTATCACTGACTGTCTCAGTCCCATGGCAAGCTGCTGGCTTACGTGCAGCAGGTTGTTGCTTATGAGATTTGTCAGCTCGAATATCTTGGGGCCTATGCTTTCCGGGATGTAGGAGGCATATATCCTGCCGTCAGCGCCTGCAAACAACAGTACGTCCACATCACTGGACTCATAAGTCCTTTTAAGCTGTGAGACCAGGGCAAACTTAAGAAGGGATACGTCTTCCAGGTCATCCTTTGTCTTTTTAACCGCCAAGTTCACCACTTCTGTAATACTACCGGATCATCTCTTCCAGGTCACGGAGATTGTCTATTTCTATTAAGCCTTCATCCTCGCTTTTCAGTTCTGCGTTAATATCAGGCTCAGGAACCCTGGCTGACAGTTCCCTCAGGTCGAGCTGAACATCTGAAGGTATGCTTTCCTCTTTCCTGCGGGCGATCTCGTCCCTGGTAAGAGCATCAGTAAGTCCCTGGGATTCGAAGAATATCTGCAGGGTCTCCTTGGGAGAGAAGGGGTATGACCAGTTCTCCCTGACATACGCAAGGCGTTCCAGCACAGTCTCACTGGCGCCAAGGTCCGCAGCTGTCCTGATAGCCTTGTTGAACAGGTCGTCATACTTGCGCATATCCTCTGCGGAAACCAGGGGGGTGGTGCGCACAACGACCCCGATACCGCGCACGAAGATGTAGGGATAGACTTCCTCACCGTGCCTGGTCGCACGCATCTTGACGATCTCCAGAGCCCTGTTGAAGGCACCTCCTATGGGACGGTAGGTCAGGTGGACCGCACCGTCTGACATGTAGATAGGTATAAGCACATCCTCACCGATGGTCTCACCGGGAGCCGCATGCTCTTCGGTTGTTATCAGCACAGGGCCCAGCTGCTTGAGCGTATAGAAAAGCTTGGTGATTATCTCACGCTGTTCCTGCTTATCCTGGATAGCCCATGTAAGGGGTGTCAGCGGATCGATCACCACGCGGGTCTTCACCGAGAAGTTCTTGTTCATTTCCACAAGAGCCGGCAACTGCTCGTCCACCAGTTTAACAAAATCCTTACCCTTTGAATGGAAGAAGAACAGCTCTTTCTCGTAATACTTGTCAAGATTGAATCCAAGCATCTTGGCCTCGCGCAGTATCTGCTCAGGCGGCTCTTCCATGCTTATGTACAGACCGTTCTCACCATGCTCCAGGCCGTAGTTCAGGTACTGCATTGCAAAAGTGGATTTACCGGTACCGCTTGAACCGACCACGAGCAGTGTGGTGTTATCCCTGACCCCGCCCTCGATGACCCTGTCAAGACCTGCAATTCCTGTTGGAATTCTTCTTTCTCTGCTCATTCACATCCCTCCAGATCAATAGTCTCAGGCTCGATAGCCTTCAGCTCACCCATTTCCACGGAGAGGATCAGGGATTCGTTGCTGTCGAAGGGAAAGCTCTTCTCTACATAAATGGCCTCGATGGAGGCACCCATTATCAGCATATGGTCGCTTATATCCACCCAACCCACATCGTTCTTCCTGACGACCTTTTTCAGCAGTATGTTGCTGGTCTCTGTATCCATCCCTGCGCATTCTCCTCTGTAATGCGATGATCGCGTGATAACGCGGACCATCTGGCCGATAAAACCAGATAGACAATCATCCATAAGTTTCCTTTTGGAGCCGGACATTCTCTAACCTCTTCTAACCTTTTTTCATCTTAGCCATAAGTTCGGCAAAGCTGCCTGCTTTCCTGGCTTCTTCCTGTATCTTCACGTTCTGCTGCGGTGCAACCTGGCTGGCAGGCTGCGGGGGCACAGGAGCGGTAGCCTGGACCTTTTGGGCCATTGCACCGAAGGCCGACCCAAAAGTATTATGGGAAGATGCTATGGAGGCCAGTTCTTCCTGGGTTTTCCATGGCGGGTCGAAGATCTTCTCCTGTTTTTTCATATTAGCTGCAAACTGCATGTAGGCATTACCGATCTCGGAAAGCCTGCCGCTGTCCAGCAGCTTGTATATCGTCAGGGCCCTGACCCTTTCCACAAGCTCGTTCTCATTTACCGGGGGCCTGATACCCGAAAGTATCATCCTGTCATGCTCGTCCAGCAAGACCTGGTAAGCGGATATGGGCTGCAGGGAAACCTTGAACTTGCAGACCTGGTTACCGTTCTTGATACACTCGATCTCCTCCACCGAGCATTCAAGTTCAAGCTCCTCCGTAAAGAACCTGTGCAGGGCATCCGTGGTAGCGACACACACTTTCTGATTGTTCAGGGCAGGATAGCAGTTACATACGGGGTTATTGGGAACTGCAAAAACGTAATTCATCGGAGCGTAGGAGATGAGCTGCATTGCCCCCAGGCCAGTTTCGGAAAACAGCCTCACATGGAAATTATAGAGGGCTGTAGCTTTTATCGCATCAATTGTGAAGGCTTTGAGGAATTTGCGGGTCTCGTTCCAGGGGACCTTTGCCCTCGGAAATCTCTCGCTGATATTCTGCTGTATCTTCAGCAATGCGCCAAAGGCACCCATGGATTGTGCAAAGCTGCCATCGTTCATTGAAGGCACTCCTCCGGGTGAAGCGGTCATAAACGGCGGCAGACCGGGAGGCATGTCACTCATAAAGCCACCTCCGCAGCAGGAAAGGTTACAGAGCGATACATCTTACATCATCTCCATTATCTGTTTCTTGCCCTCTTCTGTAAGGGTTCCTGAATTGTCGCACAGTTTCTGGTCCCTGAGACTCTTGAAACTGTCTGCCAGGGTCTGGCTGTCAGCCCCGGTGAAAAAGGCAAGTTTTTGCAGGTCGTTGACACCTGTATACAGCATATACAGTAATTTCTTGTCAATATCAGAAAGTGACTGTTTCTTTGTAGGTGTCCCGCATATAGGCTGCAGGTATGTCTTAAGGGTGTTTATCACAGCCTCGTTACCTGCAAGCAGCGCCACAGCCGGCGTTGTCGCACCCTGTATCACGCTGGACGCCTGTACATAGTCAATGATGAGCACATGGGAAGTACCTATGGCCCTTTGGGCCTTCATTTTGATAGAGTCCGTAACTTCCCTGCCGATCATGGTAATATTCTGAAGGGGTATCGTTGACCAGCCACCTCCCTCCGAGAACCACAGATTCAGATTGGTCAGGTAAAGTACCCCTTTTTCCCAGTTATCTGAGTACAGGGAATTACCCATCATCACTGCCTTGAAAATATATGTCAGATCCACTTTTGCTATACCCTGCTCTTGAGCCATCAGACCACACCATGAGAGTTAGTTACTATAATATAATATGTTATGATAATTATAATTAAGCTAGATATGGTCATACGCATATTAATAATCTTCTATCTGCAGAATAATATAAAAATAAAATACTACCGGTATATTTTGCCAGAATTGTAACTGCGGACAGCCAGTCAGCCAGCCGGCTACCTCAGGCAGTTTTTCTCAATGGAAGGAAGTAGCGCTCCCTGCCGCAGGATGCGCAGATGAAAGCAGTTCCGGGTTTCTGCCCGCCCTGCAGGAACTTGCCTGCCATGTTCTCACCACATTCACAGGAAGACAGCATTTTCTGATTACCGATGAACTCTCCCCTGGAGTCCTGCCGTACCGGCGTAGAGGCATCAGGCACCAAAGGCACTTCATTAATGCTGCGATCTTCACATATAATGTGATCAGTATCCACAGTACCATCTGTTGTGTTCTCAGGAGCAACAGCGGCCTTTTTCATGCCCTCTGCCTTAATACCGGATGCAATGGCAGACCTGGATCTTCCCTTTGATGCAGGATATTCACCCGGGAATAGTTTCATTCTGCACTGCTCTGTCCGGTCCTGATCCAAGTGTATCTTTCCCACGGACAGGCCAGACTTTGCGCCCTCATCCAGCACCAGATAACCGGGGTGGTCTGCAAGGCCGACGGGACAGTTCCTTGCAGGAAGGCTGAAACTCAGGGAGAGGAAGAACTTTTTAGCATTTGCATTAACAGGTTTTGTGATAATGTGGCCCGGAAGGATCCTGGAGATAAGAGTGAACAGAGTTCTTCCAAGACCCTTGCTAGCCAGGTGAGGAGAGATCTCTATTGCACGCAGTACAAAGACGGGCCTTCCGTCTGTTGAGGGCTTACTCCAGCTCTCATTCATGGACCAGCCAACGATCGAGTTTTCCAGCACCGCGACCACAAGATATACAGTAGGCCTCTTGAGCCAGCTCTTAAAGTTAGCCATATAATCGGACATGCCCAGGTGCTTTTTAAAATAGGTGAACTCCCCGATTCCCAGCTTATCCAGCTCGAAGGCATGCTCAAGGAGATAGAAACGTACTCCGTCCGAGTTTCTTGCAATCTCGATCATATAGCCTCGCCCACCCTGTATAGCCAGGGTTTATCAATATTCCAGTATGGGCTTAGTATTAACTTTAGCCTTGATAGTTTTTCCTGGAATTCCCTTCTTGTATTGATATGCCGGGATGCAAGCAGGTCTACCTGGTCGACCTCATCCGGAATGGTCCTTCTGCCCATAAGCCCTTCAAGAACGACCGCAGAGAGCATCCCAATGTCCTCGTGATAACCTCCCTCCAGCAGGCAGACAACTTTCCACTGGCTGGCGAGAAGGCCGATGATATGATAATAGCCGTCCACTGTAAGATCCAGCTGGGACAGAGGCTCTTTGTAGTAAGCATCAAAGCCACATTCAAGAATTACAATCTCCGGCCTGAAATCCTTCAGCACCTTCCCAATGACCTCTTCAAAAAGTATTGCATACTCCGTATTTCCTGATCTGGGAGGCATCTCCATGTTGATGGAAAGACCAAGCGCCGGACGGATGCCGATATCCCTGATGAAACCACTATAAGGATAGAATTTTAAAGGGTCCTGGTGAACAGATATGCATAGTACCTCCGGATCGCCGGAGAATATGGCGTGAGTACCATCGGAAGCATGTGCATCGATGTTCAGTATTGCTATCTTTTTCATCCCGTAAGTATGTTTAAGGAACCTGGCAAGGATGGCAGAATTGTTGAATATGCAGAATCCTCCGGAAGTGCTTATTCCTGCATGATGTCCCGGTGGACGCACCAGAGCAAATGAATGGTCGCATGCTCCGCCTGCCACCACATCGCCTGCACGGATCACAGCACCTGTTGCTTCGAGAAGAACTTCAAAAGAGCCTTCGCAGAGATAAGTATCCTTGCCGAGGCTCTTACGGGACTGACGAATGCATCCCGTTACGCGGTCAACATACTCCTGCGTATGGACCCTCAGTATGTCTTCCATACCAGCAGGTTCGGACATGAACATGAAGCACCGTCCATCATCCAGATACCTGTTCCGGGAGAGGTAGTCAAATATCCTGTCCAGCCTCGAAGGATTCTCGGGACCCGGATACCCGTTGAGCATGGGTTCATGCAGATGATGGTTCTTATTGGAGGTCAGGCCGACACGGACTATTGTAACACCTCACGCTAGCAGCGGTATGACCTTTTTCACTTCTGCGACCTTGGCCACGGCCTCTGCAAATATCCTCTTCTGCTGATCCTGCCTATAACTTGAGAAACACAGCCGGTCCGTTACAGGGTTTGGCTTACCTTGAAGGGCACTCAGGACACTGTGGCAAAGCTGCCCGTTAAAATCATGGTATCCTCCCTCCATCAGCAACACGATACCGCCAGGATAGGCAGACCGGAGCCTGGAAGCCATCCAGTGGAAGCCTTCGGATGTCAGGTTCAACCCCACATTCTTTTCCTTGTGATGAGCGTCAAATCCGCAGGAACATATAACAAATCCCGGTGCAAAGCGCTCGATAAGGGGCACTACAACTTCATCAAAGACAAACATGTATTCCTCATCGCCTGCACCCTGAGGCATCTCAACATTGACAGAATACCCTTTCCCTGCGCCTGTCCCTGTATCCTTCGTGAAACCCCGCCGGGGATAGAATCCATGCGGATCGCGATGAAGGGACACCGTAAGCACAGTGGGCTCCTCGTAGAATATGTCCATGGTACCGTCTCCTGCATGCGCATCCCAGTCAAGTATCAGTATCTTCTCGATCTTCTTCACAGCCTGGAGATATCTTGCAAGGATAGCCGCATTGTTGAAAAGGCAGAACCCGCCGTATCTGTTCCTGCCTGCATGATGTCCGGGAGGCCTTGTCATCACAAAGGAGAAGGAGTACTTACCACCTGTTACCAGATCGCCTGCTTTTATTGCGGCCCCTGCAGAAAGTTTTGCAATATCATATGATTTGGGAGTGATATAAGTACTATCACCCAGGAAGCCGCCGCCGTTCGAGGCATAACTACTTATAAAGCGGATGTAGGATTCGTCATGGGCCCTCAGGAGATCCTCTTCTGTTGCCATGGACACCTCATCCAGAAGAGTGCAGTGGCTGTCTTCAAATACATGGTTCTTCTCAAGGTACCACATTGCCTTTATTATCCTGTCAGGAACTTCAAAAGTCCTGACCGATAGAACAGAGGGATCATGCTCGATATGCTTGCGGTTGTAGATAAATGCCACATTTCCCGGAGCAAGCTCTTCAGCAGAGGATACCTGCGCTTCCGTAAGGAAGCCATGAGCGGGAGTTTCAGCCTTTCTTGCTTTCTTTTGATAGATGGATGTTTTATGCTCCTTTCCAGGCATGGTTTGATCAGTAAGAAGAGAGGACCTGGGCTCTGACATTATAGGATCATGTGCAGGCCGGGCGACAACAGTTGACTTCAGAGAATCCAGTGAATCATTTTTATTGAAAGCCGTATTCGGGCAAGTGCCCTCATCTGAAACCAGCACTTTGCCGAAAGGGGTACTGTCATCATCCATGCAGGATTGTCTTTTAGCCGGTCTTTCAGAAATTGGGTCAAGCACTGTTGCTACCGGTTGATGCGGAACGGTCTTCAGTGCTTCAGCCACTATTGTTGCATATACCTGATCGTCCTCGCTCGGGGATGGCTCCGGCTCCTTTACGGAGATATCAATAGCGACTGACTGGAATTCCACTTCCCTGAAAGCATCCGAGAAAAGTGATGGTTCCATTTGAACAGAGGTTTCTTCTTCTATGGACTCAACTACAAGCTCAGGACAGACTTCTGTTTCATGTACAGTTTCATGCTGATCCTCTGCAGAGCTATCCTCTATAGCATCCCCGATGTTGGAGATATGGACAGAAGCAATATCCTCTTTGATCTCCTCCAATATCTTTGCAACCTCACAGGAAGTCTCTGCCAGTTCTGAACTGGAATCTTGCCCATTAAAGTAGGAGGCTATCACATCATTAAGCAGCTTCCGGACATCTTTCTGCGCATTATCCTGCCTTCCTGCTTCATCTTTTTGAGCCGCAGACATTTTTATCATCCCTGTACCGGATTCACTGGACCTGTACCCATACAGGATCAAGTGTACCTGTGTACCTGTTACCCATATACTCAAAGACCACGGTGGGTTCTTCCACGCCCATCCAGCCTGCAACCTTCGGCTTCAGGACCCAGGTCCTTTTTGCAGTCTCTCCCGGAGC
>JASKKT010000078.1 GCA_030154025.1 Methanolobus sp. | reverse complement strand
GTGTTATTTCTTATGTCTAAACATGGGATTTACATTGGAAAATCGCTATGCATGGTATTCAAAGTTGTGCATAAAATTCGTTAACCGATGACAAATGGATGCATATTACTACTAATGCGATTATAACATAGATCAGCAAAGACATTACAATAACTCCCCATATTTATTAATAATCTGTGTGTTTATAATCATTTTGTCATTCTGATAGCCAAATAGAAGGAACAGCAATGTTTCAAAAACAGTCAGCACTCCCCAAGCACCCCCGCTGCACCCCACGGATCTTAACTAGCTGCTGGACGCTGCTTAGTCTCAAATCCCGCGTGAATGCGAAGCATTGACGCATCAATCTTTTGTGATGCCTTGTTGTGAAGCAATACGGTACGGTCGATATGGGTAAGACCTCCAGAAGATAAACGTCACCGAGGCAAATTCAGAAGTGGTATTTATACATATGCTAAAGAAGTACAATAATTATTAAACAAGTAGCAATAGATATTCGAAAAAATGTATTCTAATCTAAATCATGGTAAATATTTGAGAAAATGGGTAAGACAATAGGGCAGATGCGCCAACCGGGATTCGAACCCGGGTTTAGGGCTTGGAAGGCCCCAGTCATAGCCGCTAGACCATCGGCGCAGAGTGTAAGCCATAGAAGCGTTTTTTCGGATATAACGTTTTCGCCCGGCGCTGAATGCATAAGTATATTTGAACGGTAAGCCATTATTCCAGAGATAGAAGTGAGCGACGCTGCAATCCATACAGAGGGAATAAGTAAGAAGTATGACAGCCTGACGGCAGTTGACAATATTGACATCACCGTTGAGAAAGGAGAGCTTTTCGGGCTTCTGGGCCCCAACGGGGCGGGCAAGTCAACCCTTATATCCATGCTCTCCACCATGCTTCGGCCCACGTCGGGCAGCGCCAGCGTGTGGGGTTATGACATAGCCAGATACCCGACGAAGGTGCGCCAGTCCATAGGCGTGGTGTTCCAGGAGACGACCCTTGACCAGAAGCTCACCGGCAGGGAGAACCTTGACCTGCACGGCCGGCTCTACGGGCTTAACAGGAAGCAGCGCAGTGAAAGGATAAAAGAGGTCCTGGAGCTGGTGGAGCTGTCCAGGTGGGAGAACGAGATCGTGCAGAAATACTCCGGCGGGATGATGCGCCGCCTCGAGATAGCACGAGGACTCATGCATTACCCGAACCTGCTTTTCCTGGACGAGCCCACCATCGGTCTTGACCCGCAGACAAGGAACCACATATGGGACTACATACGGGAGCTCAACCGTGAAAAGAACATCACCATGGTGCTCACCACCCACTACATGGAAGAGGCGGACAGGCTATGTAACCGTATAGCCATCATCGACCATGGAAAGATAATCACCATGGGCACTCCCCAGGAACTCAAGTCATCCCTGGGCGGGGACATCATCACACTTGGCCTCTCCTCGGAAGAGGACGCCGGTAAACTTCTTGATAATTACAGCGCCCGGCCAGGAATCAGTAACGTATCCACCTTGGGAAACACAGTCCGCATAACAGTCACCAACGGAGAGCGCGCCATACCTGACATCCTGGGAACCACCACAAAGCTGGGGCTCACCATAGAATCCGTGAACCTGCACAAACCAACCCTTGATGACGTTTTCCTTCACTATACAGGCAAGGGCATCAGGGACGAGGAGCATGATAACGGCAAACCCAAGGGAAGGGTGCGCCGGATGCTCAGAAGATGATGTTCACAACGCGTAGTTCTCGCGCAGCTCCTTTATCCTGTCCCTGAGCTGCGCCGCCCTCTCGAATTCAAGGTTCTTGGCCGCCAGGTGCATCTCCGACTCAAGGTCAATGATCATGTCCGACAGCTCCACCGTTGACAGATCTTCGGCTATGGCCTTAACATCGGAAACTTCAGAGGACTCCCTGTACTCAACAAGCTCTTTCTGCAGGGCCTTCTGTATGGATCTCGGGGTGATTCCGTGCGTCTC
Organism: Methanolobus sp.; assembly: GCA_030154025.1. GTDB lineage: Archaea > Halobacteriota > Methanosarcinia > Methanosarcinales > Methanosarcinaceae > Methanolobus. The sequence continues at coordinate 5,427 of JASKKT010000078.1, read as the reverse complement.
ATTGAACTCCATCTGGAGCTTGCGGCGCCTGTTGGTCTCCCTTATGGCGCGCTCCATGGAACCGGTCATGTTATCTGCATACAGTATCACACGGCCGTTCACGTTCCTCGATGCACGCCCGATGGTCTGGATAAGGGAGCGCTCCGACCTCAGGAAGCCTTCCTTGTCAGCGTCAAGGATCGCAACGAACGCTACCTCCGGTATATCCAGCCCTTCACGCAACAGGTTGATACCCACAAGCACATCGAACTCCCCCTTTCTCAGGTCCCTGACTATCTCAGCCCTCTGGAGGGTGTCTATATCCGAGTGCATGTAGCGCACCCTGATGCCCAGCTCGGCGAGATAATCGGTGAGATCCTCAGCCATCTTCTTTGTCAGGGTTGTCACAAGCGTACGATAGCCTGAGGCAGTGACCTTACGCAGCTCTCCTATGAGGTCATCCACCTGGTTCTCCACAGGCCGCACAACAACTTCCGGGTCCACGAGACCTGTGGGGCGGATAATCTGCTCCACAACAGCACTGCTTCTCTGCAGCTCGAACTCTGCAGGTGTCGCGGACACATAAAGCACATAGTTCAGCCGCCTTTCGAACTCGTCATACCGCAGGGGACGGTTATCGTATGCAGAAGGCAGGCGGAAGCCATAGGACACCAGCGCATCCTTCCGTGCGCGATCTCCATTATGCATTCCCCTTATCTGGGGGATCGTTACATGGGATTCATCAATGACCACCAGATAGTCCTCGGGGAAGAAATTGAGCAGCGAGGATGGCGGCTCCCCGGGCTTTCTCCCATCAAAGTGACGGGAATAGTTCTCTATGCCGCTGCAGTACCCCAGCTCCCTTATCATCTCCAGATCGAAACGGGTGCGCTGTTCAAGACGCTGTGCCTCAAGAAGCTTGTTCTGTGACTTGAGCTTTGCCAGCTCGACTTCCAGCTCCGCTTCTATGGACTCCAGCGCGCCGGCAATATATTCCTCGGACATGACAAAGTGCTTGGCAGGATAGATCATCGTACTTTCTCCCGGCCTGAGCTCATGTAGCACTTTCCCGCTGACAGGGTCGAAGTAAGCAATCCGTTCTATCTCGTCCCCGAAGAGCTCTATGCGTATGCCCTGGCGCTCCTGGGCAGGATATACCTCGACAGTATCTCCCCTTGAACGGAATGTGCCCTGGGTGAACTCGATATCATTGCGTTCATACTGGATATTGATCAGGTCCTCAAAGAAGGAACTTCGGTCAAGCTCGTCCCCGACCGTCAGCAATACCGACATCTTGCGCCATTCCTCAGGAGAACCCAGGTTGTAGATACAGGAAACACTGGACACGACTATGACATCGCGACGCTCGAGCAGCGATCTTGTGGCAGACAGGCGCAGGCGATCAATCTCCTCATTGATGGATGCGTCCTTCTCTATGTATGTATCTGTTGTAGGGATGTAGGCTTCAGGCTGGTAATAGTCGTAGTAACTTACGAAATACTCTACGGCGTTATCCGGGAAAAACTCGCGGAACTCCGAGAACAGCTGGGCTGCAAGTGTCTTGTTGTGTGCGATCACAAGCGTGGGCATCTGCACGTTCTGGATGACGTTGGCTACTGTGAAGGTCTTGCCGGACCCCGTGACACCCAGCAGTGTCTGGTGCCTCATATTCTTCCTGATGCCCTGGGTCAGCTGCTCTATGGCCCCGGGCTGGTCACCCTTGGGCTCGTAGTCTGATACAAGTTTGAACTCGCGCATTAAATGTAATATTTGGCGGAACCTGTATAAACATATTCACAGGGGATATGCATGCGCATTCCCCTGGGTCCTGTCACAAAATACAGGCCAACACTATCACAGGCTCACCACGCTTCACACACACAGTATAGCACAGGAGTAATCCCACAGACTGCGGGCCCGGACTCACATCAGCAGGGACGTGACCACGACCACAAGAAGGTACGCTGCCGTGAGTATCAGGGCAAGCAATATGAGAGTCTTCACGCTTCCCCTGTCAGAACCAAATACTATCGGTATCGGGCCAAGCATGATTATCCCGCCTCCCTTCACCTTGCTCCGGGATCCGTCCCCGCGGGCACTCCCTAACATGGAACCGATGCTCCCTATGACGATAAGAATGATACCCACGAAAACAAACAGGATGCCTGCGGTGATCAGAGCGGACATTACCTGAGCCTCCTGAGCACCAGCAGATAAACAAGAGCTATCACAAGGCCTGCCCACAGCATAGTGGAAGTGATCTCAGGTGAAGAGCCAAAAGCTATGGGTATTGGCCCGATGAGGATCAGACCGCCAAAATCGCCACTGCCCTGGCCTGCGGAGAGAAGAGTGCCTAAAAGCAGGAGTAGGGAACCAAGGAATACAAGAAAGAAGCCTGTTTTAAGGAGATTCTCAAAAAAGCTCATGGTTCAGGATAGGTCCCTGTCTGATTTAACCATATTCCACGGAGTTCCTGTGAAACTGTGGCACACCTGCCGGAGCCTGTGCTGACTGGCGCGGACCGGCAGCCTCGTCGCCGACATATTTGTACTCGCGCTGGGTCCTGTTACCGCGGCGCTCCAGAAGGTTCTTCTGGTACATCCTTGAAAGATATGTGGAGACAGTGCTCTGTTTTATAGTACCGTAGATATGTTCGTAGTGTTGCTGGACATCCTGTGAAGAGAACCAGACACGCGGGTACTCGTACTTAAGGAAAAGCTCAAGTCTTTCATTGATAGTGAGAGAGGAATCATTCATACGTTCCTGAAGGCTTACAGTGCGTCCCGGTGCACGCTGCCGGAGAGCATTCACATGGGCCTCCTGCTGCCTCACAGGCATTACTTCTGGAGCAGCCGGCTGTACTGGTGGATATTGTGGTGGCTGCTGGGGATTTATGGAGGATATACTTTGAGCCGGCTGTCCATAGTAATAATACGGGGCCACCGTGGGAGGTAGGTAATATTGTGATTGCTGCTGGTACTGCGCTTGTTGCGGGTACTGACCCTGCGGAACCTGCTGCTGGTAGAAAGCCTGCTGCATAGCCTGTTGCTGTTGCGGGAACTGCTGCTGCATTGCAGACTGCGGAGCAGGACTGTGAACAGGACCCTGTGCCGTACCTGGAGCTGTGTTGTAGTTAAAAGAAGACTGTGAAGAAGATTGTGAGTAAGCAGATGAAGGTTCGGTGTGTTTTGGGTTCTCGTCTTCTATTGAGTCTATGAATGCTAGGAGGCACCGTTTCCAGTGCTTCCCGCCAAACTCGACATTTGTGCTCTCAATGCCATCTTCGTCGATGATCTCAAGCCGAACCTTCATCCTGTTGCCTCTTTTTGCAGATCCATTCATCCCCTCAGATATAATGGATTCACAAACCATTTATCCCCTCAGACAATGGTTGCTCATTTAATCTTGATCTGTTGTTGTGTTAACACATCCGGGACACTTTGTCGCGTTGTGTCTTACAATTACTTAAATGGGAGTAATAATATATAAATCTTTTCTTTTATTTCAGTGTTCATTTGTTTTAAGGATAATCTAAGCTCTAAAATCCCTTCTTTTATATTTTAAAGAGATAAATACAGCCAAACCCTATTGTGAACAATTAATTAACTGCAATTCATGCTAGATAAATATTTCTTTTTTGTTTCTTAAGAGGTAGAATTGAGCCACTAAAGGAGCAAATACAGCGCTAAAGCTTTTGTTTCTTCAAAAAGTCCACAATATGCCTCGAAACAAGCAGAGTATAAAAGACACATGTAAAAACAATGTTTTTTGTGATCGGGCATTGAACAGAAATCAATCAATGACAGTTGCTTCCAGACACCAGGCAATGTATTGTGACCAGAGCACGGGTCCTCTTCTGCAGAGACCACTTGCCCGGCATTTGTCACTGCCGCATTTGTCACTGATATTTGTCCCGGACATAGTTTAGTTTATATTAGATGGTGCGTATAGTATGCCCCTATGTCTAACAGTAGTGCCGAATCACCGGTTGACACTAAGAATCCAAAAGTGACTGCTCATTGCGAGCCAGATGATGCTGACAGGAAGGATATGGAGTCATTACTGCAGGAGATCGAGATACTGAAGGTCAATAACGAGAACATGCGCGCAAAGCTTCTTGAGGCAAGCATGTTGGCGAACAGTTACCTCGAGGAATCAGGCAAGCTCAAAAAACAGATCGAGCAGCTGACCAGACCACCCCTGTTCATTGCGAGCGTCATGGAGGTCGAGAAGGATATGGCACTCATAAGGCAGCACGGGAACAACCAGGAGGTTGTGACAAAGATACCTCCGCATTTCCAGGGAGAGATACAGGCGGGAATGAGAGTCTGTGTCAATGCTGCGTTCTCCATAGTATCTATTATCAGCAGGGCTGCTGACGTGCGTGCACAGGTGATGGAGCTTATCAACTCACCAGGCATTGACTACGACATGATAGGCGGGCTTGACGATGTGCTCAAGGAGGTCATTGAATCAGTAGAGCTTCCACTGACCGAACCTGAGCTGTTCGAGCGCATAGGTATCGAGCCGCCAACGGGAGTATTGTTATACGGAGCGCCGGGAACCGGAAAAACACTTATCGCAAAGGCCGTGGCCTCCCGCGCGCAGGCAACCTTCATCCGCATGTCAGGTTCCGACCTTATCCAGAAGTTTGTTGGAGAAGGTGCGCGTCTGGTAAAGGACGTGTTCCAGATGGCACGCGACAAGTCACCATCCATCCTCTTTATCGACGAGATCGATGCTGTGGGCGGCATGCGTACACACGACGGCACCACAGGCTCGGCCGAGGTCAACAGGACCATGCTCCAGTTGCTTGCCGAGATGGACGGTTTTGACGCCACAAAGAACGTGAAGATAATTGCGGCAACCAACAGGATAGACCTGCTGGACCCTGCACTCCTGCGTCCGGGACGCTTTGACCGGGTGATAGAGGTCCCCCTTCCTGATGAGAAAGGCCGCATGGAGATCTTCAGGATACACACCCGCAAGATGAAGCTTGCCCCTGACGTGGACTTTGATAAGATAGCCAAGATGATGAACGGGCTTAGCGGTGCCGACATCAAGGTCATCACCAAGGAAGCAGGCATGTTTGTGCTCAGAAGGCGCGGCACCGAGATAACCATGAAGGATGTCACGGATGCCTACGAGAAGGTCGTATCCGAAGAAGAGAACAATACACCTCACGGTATGTTTGTCTGAACAGACATACCCATCCCCTCCCATTAACGAAAGGTTAATATCCTATAAACGTCTTTCAGAGATGCCGTTAGGCCAATGCGGCCTGAAACAAAATGCTCCGATAGTGTAGCACGGCCAATCATGCAGGACTCTCACTCCTGCGACTCGGGTTCGAATCCCGATCGGAGCACCATTCCTTTTTTTAAGAAAGAACATGCTTTGCCAGCATACATTCTGCATCCGGATCCCGTTGATCCTGTCCTGAAGCAG
>JASKKT010000028.1 GCA_030154025.1 Methanolobus sp. | reverse complement strand
GTTAAAGGAAGAATGAAGCACCTATCAGTATGAACAGGACACCGGCAATAGTTGAGATGGTCTTTTTGTCCACTTTTTCCATGACTATCTTCCCAAGATATACAGCCATGACAGACAGGACGAACAGGGCCGATATGACCCCAATGAAGACCAGCAGTGGATTATACTGTGTGGCAAACAGGGCCGCTGCAAGCTGTGTCTTGTCGCCCATCTCGGCAACAAGGATAAGCCAGAATCCTGACATGAAAGGGCTTTTCAGTTCATAGGAGCCTTCCTCCTCATCCTTGTCCCTGTTGAGAAGTGTCATTATGCCGAACACGATGAACATCAGGCCTGCGCCTATGCGCACATAGTCCATAGGAATTTTCTGGGATATATAATTACCAAAAAGTATGGCCAGACCATCGGTCAGGATGAAGGCCAGCATCACACCTGCCAGTAATGGCGCATACCTGCGTGTCTTGGTGGAAAGTACCAGCACTGCAAGCTGGGTCTTATCACCGAGTTCCGCAAGCCCCACCAGGAGGAAAGGGAGCAGTACATCCTGTATCATGCATATGCACTAGCCTTTATGGGATATTAAATTTGCTCAGAACCACCAAGGACACATTTAAATTTACCCAGGGATTAAGGAAATCAGCTTCCCTGTAAATATTAAAGAATGTTATGGTCAAAAACAAAAGTGCTATATATAGATACAAACTAACCGATATCCGGTTACTCGTAGAAAGAAGGAAGGAAAAAGTGTGAACGAAACTGGCATGGCAGACAACAGGATCCTTAAGTACGCAGACAAAGAGAGGATCACAAGCGGAGTTCCTCAGCTTGACGAGATACTTCAGTCATACCGTCTTGGAGACAACGTGGTATGGGAAGTGGAGGAGCTTGAAGACTACAGGTATTTTGCGGGTAAGCTCATCCGCCAGGCCATCAGCTCGGGATCTAAGTGCGTATACGTAAGGTTCGCACCTCACGACCCTATCCTTGAGACAATGGAAGGACTCGACATCATAAAGATAGACCCCGGAGACGGTTTTGACTTTTTCAGCAGTCAGGTCCACAGGACAATAGAACATTGTGGAGAGAAGGTCTACTATGTGTTTGATAATCTCTCCTCGCTCATGGTCGAGTGGGCCACAGATGAACTGGTCGCCAATTTCTTTAAAGCCACATGCCCCTACCTGTTCGAACTCGAGACCATAGGCTATTTCTGCCTCACACGCGGAAAGCACAGTCATTCCACCGTGGCAAGCATCAGGGAAACAACGCAGGTGCTCCTTGATTATTATCATATCGGTGACAGGGTATACATCCATCCCCTGAAGGTATATGACCGCTATTCACAGAGCATGTTCCTGCCCCATCTTGTCACTGAGGGCAACTGGGAACCTATATTCGACAGCGGAAAGGCTGCCAGCATATCCTCTATCGATCGCAGGAAAGTCATCCGCATGGGAAGCCGCGGTACGGCCCCCTGGGACACCGTGTATACCAAGCTCAAGTTCCATTATGAGAAGGGAATACTTGACACGATCCCTGAGCCTGAGCTTACAGCGCTCAGGCAGGAGCTCTCAAGGATGATCATCGGCGAACACCCTCGTTTCAATCGCCTTGCAGATACATATCTCACGCTTGAGGACCTGCTCAGCATAAGGGACAGGATGATAGGCTCCGGGCGCATCGGAGGAAAGGCTGTGGGAATGTTGCTGTCGCGCAATATAGTCCTCAACAGCAACAAGAAGGAAGAGTTCTCAGAGATCATCGAGGCGCATGATTCATTCTACATTGGCTCTGATGTCTTCTTCACTTTCATGATAAACAACGGCCTGTTCCGTCTCAAGGTCCGCCTGTCCGATAGCTCAAGCATGACCAAGGACGAGTTCGAGGAAGTCGAAAAGAGGTTCCTGGAAGGAAAGTTCCCTGAAGAGATAATAGAGCAGTTCAAGGACCTGATGGACTACTTCGGACAGGCACCCATCATAGTCCGCTCAAGCAGCCTGCAGGAAGACAGTTACGGGAACGCATTCGCGGGCAAGTACAGGAGCGAGTTCTGTGCCAACCAGGGAAGCCCGGAAGAGCGCCTGGAAGCATTCATGCACGCAGTCAAGCTTGTATATGCCAGCGCCCTCAACCCGGATGCCCTTGCATACCGCAGGACCAGGGGACTTCACTACCATGATGAGCAAATGGCAATACTGGTGCAGCGCGTGTCCGGCATGTCCTACAGACAATACTTCTTCCCGACGCTGGCAGGAGTTGCTTTCTCAAAGAACCTGTTCCGCTGGACAAAGCGCATAGATCCCGAGAAAGGCCTGATCAGACTTGTCTTTGGACTTGGGACGCGCTCTGTTGACCGTGTTGGCAGGGATTATCCCCGGATGATAGCGGTCAGCCATCCGGCGCTTCGCCCTGAGACTGGCTCGAAGCTGATAAAATACTCGCAGTGGGATGTGGATGTCCTGGACCTTGATGCGAAAGATCTCATAACCATACCCTTCCACGACCTTGTCAGCCACTGTGACTATCCCAACCTTAGGATGTTTGTTTCTGTCATGAACGACGGATATCTTACTGACCCCTATACCAATACCATTGACTGTTCACAGGAAATAGTGCTCACATTCAATAACCTGATAAAGAACACAAGATTTGTCGATATCATGGGACAGATACTCAGGATCGTGGAAGAAGTCTATGAACAGCCTGTAGACATCGAGTTCACTGCATTCCTTGATCAAAAGGGAAATGTAAGGATAAACATAGTCCAGTGCAGGCCCATGACAACACCCGGAAGCGATGAGAACATCGAGATCCCGGACAATATAAAGGACGAGAACATACTGTTCAGGTCCGGCATGCTGATAAACCAGGGAAAAGTGGAAAATGTGGAATATATAGTGTACATCGACCCCCAGGCATATGAAGCAGCGGACATGGACCTGAAGCGATCCATCGGACGTGTCGTGGGACGCATAAATGAAAAGATAGGCGGCATGGGATCAGAGTTCATACTTATGGGTCCGGGCAGATGGGGCAGCAGCAACATCGAGCTTGGAGTGAATGCGACATACAGTGAGATAGAGCACACATCACTGCTGGTGGAAATCGCACGTGAGAAAGCAGGCCATACCCCGGAGGTTTCCTACGGGACCCATTTCTTCCAGGACATCGTTGAAGAGGAGATCATCTACATGCCTGTTTACCCTGATGCGAAGGGATCGAAGTTCAATGAGGCCTTCTTCAGGGATTCCAGGAATATGCTGACAGACATCCTGCCGGACCATGAGGGATTCAGTCACGTGGTCAAGGTGATCAATATCCGCGAGGCATCGTTCGGGGCCCATGCCGTAGTGATAGCAAACCTGTATGAACAGGACGCAGTGTGCTACCTTGAGAAACCTGCAGTTGGTAGAACGTGGAAACTGGATAAACTGAAAGGCCAGTGGCAGTAAAAAGAAAACATGAAAAGTGGTATTAATCGATGAACTTAATACCAACATCTTTCATGTGGTTGCGTATAGCCACATTGACAAGTAGAGGAGTGATCGACTCCACCATGGAGGAAGTTTCAATGGGGCCGATGTCCATAGGCCGCATTCCCGGGATATCCCTGACAAGATCAAAGACGATATTCTTTGAGTGCATGCTGTTACCGCACACGCCGACATCGTAATTGAGCTCGATGTCAAGATTTGCGAGCTTGGCTGCAGGGACATTATGGAAAGCAGATACCAGTTCGGTTCCTTCCGGCAGCAGGGGAGCTATCTCCTGTGCAGCGCTTCCTGCAGGAGGAGTGACATAACAGAAATAGTCTGCCTTGTAGTCTTCCCTGGAGTTTGTTGATATTTCCAGAGGGACACCTTCAGGAACAATGATACAGCGATCCTTTTCCATGGGCACGACCACGGATATGACTATCTTGCCCTCGAGTCCCGGTTTGATCTGCTCGATGGTGGAAGCTATCTGACCGTACCTGATGGCAAGGAGCACAATGTCGGCCTCTGAGGCTGCCTTTTCATTGACATCACCGGTTAGGTCTGCCTTGAAACCATAATCCTTCAATATACCGTTATATTCTGCCGCCTTGGCCCGGGCCTTTTCCTGTTCCCTTGAGCCCACTATCACCTGGTGTTTCTGTCCCCACCTGAGGGCAAAACCTTTACCTATGCTGCCTGTACCGCCGATTATTGCAATCTTCATGATAATCCCATCAACAACAATACAACTAATGAACAGTCCGACCTAAAAATGGAAGGATCCATATGGTCTGTGGATCCAGACCATATAAATGTTACTGGTTGTATTGAAGGATTGGATCCAAGAAGGATCAGATCCATCCACGGTCTTTCATTGAAACTACGACACGCTCAATAGCAACAACGTAGGCAGCAGTCCTCATGTCAATGTTGTACTTCTGGGATGCTGCATACACTGCCTTGTATGCCTCGGTCATCTTCCTGTCCAGACGGGTGTGGACCCTGATCTCACTCCAGTAGTACATGTAGAAGTTCTGGACCATCTCGAAGTATGATACTGTTACTCCGCCTGCATTACAGAGGAAGTCAGGAATGACATGTATACCCCTCTGGAAAAGGATCTCGTCTGCTGCAGGAGTGGTTGGGCCGTTTGCCAGTTCTGCGACGATCTTGGCGTTGACCTTGTGTGCATTCTTCTCAGTTATGACGTTCTCAAGAGCTGCAGGGATGAGCACGTCCACATTGAGTTCAAGAATGGCTTCGTTGCTGATCGGAGTGGTGTTTGCAAGGCCTGCGACAGATCCGGTCTTTGCCTTGTGCTGGTTTGCAGCCTCAGGGTCAATACCGTCCATGTTCACAATGCCGCCTCTGCTGTCACTCATAGCGACGATCTTGCTGCCGAACAGTTCCTTTGCGAGCTTTGCTGCGTAGTATCCGGCGTTTCCATATCCCTGGATCGCGATCTTTGCGTCCTTGAGTTCGATCCCGAGCACTTTAGCTGCTTCACGGACAGTGTAGAGACCTCCTCTTGCGGTTGCGTCTCCCCTGCCGAGTGAGCCGCCCATTGTGATGGGCTTACCTGTGACTACGCCAGGCTGGTTGAATGAGGATATCTTTGAGAACTCGTCAACCATCCATGCCATTATCTTGGGGTTGGTGTATACATCAGGTGCAGGAACGTCCTTCCTGGGGCCGATGATCTGGGAGATGCTTGCTATATACTTGCGGCTGAGGCGCTCAAGTTCTCCATCGGACATCTCCTTGGGGTTGCAGATAACTCCTCCCTTACCTCCACCAAGTGGAATGTCTACAACTGCGCACTTCCAGGTCATCCATGCTGCAAGTGCCCTTACGGTATCGATATTCTCTTCAGGGTGGAACCTGATACCGCCCTTTGTAGGACCTCTGGCATCATTGTACTGTATCCTGAAACCTTCAAACACCTTGATGGTACCGTCATCCATGCGGACGGGAAGGGTGACACGCAGTTCGCGCATCGGGTGCCTGAGCATCTCATGTACGCTTTCATCCAGCCCGAGAATTGCAGCGCATTTTGCTAACTGTTTTCTTGAATTTTCAAATGGGTTTTCTGTGGACATTGGTCTACCTCTTTACATGCGATATATATATGTTGAAATAAGGTGATTAGTAACCGACTTCTAAGTATAAGACGCTTTCTATGAGCCGTCCTGTCACACGACAAATTAAATAAGGAGACAGATGATGTTTTTAGCAATCTTCAGACAGAGAAAATGTTTTGGACCATCGAGGGAAGATTGCATGCCTGCTACCGGCAAAAACTTACAGAACAGCAGGTACAACAATCAGTCCTCTTCTTCCAGATACTGGATAATGTCGTTCACAGTAAGTTCCCCTCTTTGCAACACGCAACACCGAGGGATAAATATAAGCGCAGTCATCGATCTTGCTCCAGCGTTCCTCACCTACAACGTTCACCAGATCGGCCATTACCTTTCCGCATCCCGGACAGTACCTGTTCTCACTTTCTACTCCGCAAACAACACACTTCATATGAAACCCCCGCAGCAATGGGCTGCTAAGTTTAAAGTGTGCGGCAATACTATTTAACAGTGACCTGTTCAGAATAGATTTTGATAGGCTTTACAGGAAGATGGCTACAGAGACGGAATACCCATTCGGGGCAAGCTTCAGCGTCATATTAATATCAAAACGCTCATTATTGAGCAGTATAATACAATAACATTAACGAGGTAAAGCGTGCCTGATGAACCATTCGATCTGAAAGTGGGATACGTGTCTTTTAGGAATCCCATCGCACTGGCCCCAATGGGCGGTATGACTGACAGCAAGTTCGCAAACCAGTATGCTTCTGATGCAGGGCTTGTGATACTCGGAGGGTATAACCTGGACCCCGGAACACAGGAAGCTGCTTCGAAGATGCTTGCCAGAGGGAGGGAGGAGTTCATCTCAGAGAATCCACTCCGGCTCATAGAAGAGGAGATCGGGGAAGTAAAAAGCGGTGCCGCTATTGGCATCAATGTCAGGAGCACAAGTATTGGACCTCTGCTTGAAGCTGCGACTGCTATCAAGAACGTGGGTGCCATTCTTGAGCTGGATGCCCACTGCAGGCAGGAGGAAATGACAGATATAGGCGCCGGCCAGGCACTGCTCGATGATATACCCAGGCTGACCGAATGGATCTCAAAGATCAAGGGAACGGGTGTCGTGCTCTCCGTGAAGATACGGGGAAATGTGGTAGAGGACATCAAGCTGGTGAAAGCGATTGAGAGAGCAGGAGCGGACATACTGCACCTCGATGCAATGAAAGCAGGCCGGGGAGCCGACCTCAAACTTATCAAGGAGATACGCGATTCAACCCGCATGTTCCTTATATGCAACAATTCTGTCACCAGCACGGAGGATGCAAAAGAGATGTTCTCAAGAGGGGCAGACATGGTTTCTGTTGCAAGGGGAGTGCTGGAGGATCCAGGGCTCATCAGCAGTCTTGTCAGGGACATATCCGCCATCCAGAGTGATATGGGATGGTATAATGCACCCAAACATGTGTGCAGGGGCGAGGGCGACCTGCGCGGACTCACATTCTGCTGCCTGCCGGTGAAGTCATGTCCCGTACACAGCAATATGAAGAAGCTGGGGCTGACCCCGCAACAATTCGCAGACATCAAGATGGACTTTGCAAAGGGAACCATGCTTGAATACGGAGACAGCACATGTTTCGGAAGCCTTGTGTGGTGCTGCAAGATATCAAAACCCTGTTTCCTGAGGGACGGAGTTCTGGAAACCCTGGGACTTTCAGACAGTGAGTACATGCGCCTCAAAAAAGAACTTGGAGACTACATCATTGAGCAGGCCAGGAAGTCCTCAAGCGGTCCCAGGAACTGAACACAACCCCATACTAACCGCTAACAGGGGAAAGTTCGGACTTGCATCATACATTGCGCGCTGCGCCCAGCTTGCGATGTGCCTGGAAGTCTCAGCATCCCCTAAACCCGGCAACATCGACCGGCAGGATGATTATGAGGATACCCGCTACGAGCATTTCATTGCATCTGCTGTGAGCATATACCCGGTGATAGAGGAGGTCTCCGGAAGAGAATACGGCGTCGGAAAAGCCATAAAGGATGCCGTCACAGAGAGCATAGTATGGCAGAAGGGGGGCAATACCCATTTTGGCGCAATCATACTACTCGTACCGCTTGCCATGGCCGCTGGAAAGATACTTGCCGGGAAAGATGCATTCACCATCACCGAACTGACGGCATACGCTCATGAGGTAGTAAAAGGAACATGCACGGAAGATGCTATTGATTTTTACAGTTGTTTTGAAACCGCAGGTGTGCGTGTCAATCCTGTGGAAGAGTATGATCTTCAGGATACGGACTCCATGGCAGAGCTCAGGGAACAGAAGCTAAACCTATACGATCTTATGGAGATTGCCAGCGGTTATGACATGATAGCAAATGAATGGACCTCAGGTTTCTCCAAATGCGCGGAATGTGCAGAGATGATCATAAAAGGCATGGATGGGCGACTTGTCCCCGGACATGGCGCGGATATCAATGACGTCATTGTGTACACCTTCCTGCATATCCTGTCCGAAAACAAGGATACATTCATCATCACAAAGTTCGATGCCCAGACTGCAGAATATGTATCTGAACGTGCAGGATCCATCATAGAGGAGATACAAAATTTAAGAGAGCTGCATAAAATATATAACAATGAACATGAGTTTGATGCTATAAGGCCACTAATAAGGGAGATGGACAGGGAATTCCTGCAAAGGAAGATAAACCCGGGTTCCACTGCCGATATAGTCATAGCAGGCCTGTTCATTGCATTGCTCGGAGGGCTCAGGTACTAATGCTGGAAAAGGATTTCAATCTGGATGATTTCGGGATATGCGAAGGGATATGTGAGACAATCGTCACTACCTGCAAGGGCTGGACCCCGAATGCAGCACCCATGGGCATTATCCGCAGGAAGGACAAGCTCTATGTCAGGCTTTTCAAAGGTTCGAGCACATACGAGAACGTACTTGCGGAAAAGTTCCTGGTTGCAAACATCAGTTATGACCCCATGCTTTTTGCACTTTCAACATTTTCCGACCTGGAAGATTCAGCATTTGAGCAAACCGTCCATGAGAGCTATACAATGTACCCTCTGAGAGAAGCACTGAGCTGGGTTGCCTTTGAGTGCATGAACATCAAAATAACATCAGAAGCATTGGTGGCCGAACTTGTGCCGGTCCATGCCCATGTGAACACATGCAGGGTAAAAGCACCTAACAGAGGTTTCTACGGCGTCATAGAGGCCTGCATCCATGCAACCCGATACCAGCTTACAGGTGATGAGAAATATCTCAAGCTCATCAAAGCTTATGGGGACATTGTGGAAAAATGTGGGGGAGATGCCGAAAGAGATGCTTTGAAGAAAGTATATGAATTCCTATGAGGAAAACATCCTGCATTCTAAGTATTCCGCCCCCTATCCTTATTATTTCTTCATCAACCTGGCCATGCGTTTTTTAGCCTTCTTCATGTGGCCGGCAAACATCTGTTTGACCACGAAGGAAGGAGGAGTTTTGCATCCACCGGCGCGTGTCTTTCCCTGGCGTATGGCGTCCAGGACGGCTTCCACGCTCCTTTCGGAAACATCCACCTCTGCATAGGATCTGCCAACCATCGCAGCTTCGTGTGCATCACTGCCACCCACCTGAGGAATAGCCAGCTTCTCTGCAGCTTCACGGGCCTTGTTGTTAGGACCATCCGTCAGGCAGCGGGAATTGATAACCTCCACGGCATCTACGGCAAGTCCCTCCACATATCCTATCCCATGGGAAGTCGCTTTGAAAGGATGAGGGAGGATAAGCACAGCACCCTGCTCCCGTGCCCTTCGTATCGTTTCCTCCGGGCTTAATCCAGCTTCGATCTTTTCTTTAACTCCAAGGACCAGCATATGTCCCTTAGAGGTGCTTACCTCGATACCGGGAATGACTATCTGACTGGAACCTGTTTCCTGTGCTCTCCTGACACATGCCATACCACCTTCAATGGAATCATGGTCACATATAGCAAACCCGTCAAGCCCGTTCCTTGATGCATGTTCAAGGATATCGTCAAGGCTTGCATTGCTGTCCTTGGAAAAATGAGAATGTACATGAAGATCGAATCGCATGCTAGCATGTAAGAATCCGAGAGTTATAAGGATTTTTATCTCAGCAGACAGTAGCTTTGAAAAAGAGGTTTAAGCGAACGGGAAGATAGAAGTTTTGGTTGGTTGGGTGGTTGGATAGGATTGGTGGTACATAGAGAAGTTACCCGTTCGCGTGGATACAAACAACATTATAGTATATATAGCTTACGCGTTAATCCCATTTCAGACTAAGGAAGCATTGCATTTCCTTTAGCAAATGAGCGCGCCTTGTTTAACACACCATCCCTGGCTTCAAGATCAATATCTATCGAATCCCCGTAAGAGATGCTGTGCACCACGCCTTCCTCGAACAGCCAGGCAGTCATGGACATGCCTTCCTCAGACTGCGGCAGGGAAATATTGATCCTTTCCCACCTGGGCAGGTGCCTGCGCAGCTCCTCTTTCAGGTCATCCAGGCCAACACCCGTCCTGGCGGAGACTGCAACCGGGTTTGGCGCAAGGTACCCCAGGGCGAGCATACGCTCATCCAGTTCTTCCTGGGTAAGCAGGTCAGCTTTATTAAAGACAGTGACGATCTCCACTTCCTGAAGCTGCTCCCACATAGTCTCATGCGCTACCAGGAGCTTCCTGCGGATAGTCTCTATCGGTTCCCCGGAGTCCACCACCAGCAGGACCACATCGGCGAGGAATATCTCATTGAGCGTGGAACGGAACGCATCCACCATCCAGTGAGGCAGATCCTCGATAAAGCCCACGGTATCTGTCAGCAGGACGTTCCTGCCCTCCACGTCAAGCGATCTTGTAGTAGGTACTAGGGTCGTGAACATCATGTCCTTTACTGTAACGTCTTCCTTTACAAGGGAATTGAAGAGCGTGCTTTTACCTGCATTGGTGTAGCCTGCAAGGGCCACAAGGGCAAAGCCTTTGGCATGCCTCAGCCTGCGCAGGGAATCCCTGTCCTTCTCCATGCCTTCCAGTTCATCCCTGATACGGTTGATCCTGTTCCTTACGTCCTGCGCATAGGAATTCTCATAGCCACCCAGGCCCATAAAACCCGGCCTCTCTTCTTTCTTGAGGATCGAAATGACTGCCTTCGCCCTGGGAAGCTCGTACTCGAGCCTTGCAAGCTCCACCTGCAGCTTGGAGCGGTGGGTTGTGGCTCTTGTTGCGAATATTTCAAGGATCAGCTGGAACTTGTCGATAACCTCCCGCCTACAGGTCTCCGAGAGATTGTAGATCTGCATGGTGGTAAGCGGATTATGAAAGATGATCTTCTCCACATCAAGATCCTTTGCCTGCTGTGCCAGTTCCTCGGCTTTTCCCCTGCCTATCTGGTAACGACGGTCAGGATGCCTTGTCTGCACGATCTCATCTGCTACAGTGTAACCTGCTGAATGGGCAAGTTCCCTCAACTCTGACAACTGGAGCTCATTCTTGCGTTCATCACTCCGGGGATCATTCCTTTTTACCAGTATGGCTCGTTTCATGGATAATGGGATATCTGTACTCAACATATAAGGTACTAGAGGTCAAGTTCCCGGAGAAGAAGACGCCTGGCACTCAGGGATATATGATGTGCGAGCTCCATGCAGCGTCTTTCGCTCAGTGATTCCTCGTACTTGAAACTGCTTGAGAACATGCTGTCCACAAGCCACTGAGGCTTATTGAACATATCGCCGGGCTCCGTGACGATAGTGCCACTGAAACCTATCTCTGAGACCGTTTCCTCCATCATGCGCACCACTGAAGGAACATCGGGTGCGGATTCACTCCTGAAGGAACGTACATTGACCTGATTGACCTTCTCTATGTGATCCGCAGTAACGGATGCTGCCACTGCCGCACAGACCATCAGATAGTATCCGGCGAGCTTATGCCGGCCTGAGATATCCACGGCTATTATATCAAACATCTTTTGAAGGTAGAGACACTATCGTATATAAGCATAATAGTATCATAATGCAGTCTGAATACGCTTTGCGGCTTTGGATGAGTGACTGAGGTGGCCTACATCTTTATCCTGCCAATGTCGACATAGGCAACAGCAGCCCTGTCCTCTACAGCATACAGCATTCTTTTCCTGACGCTGTTGGCAAGCCTGACAGCCCTGGACATCACAGGCAGTATGAACACATGGTCCCAGGGGATTGCGTGTACAAGGTACTCGGAGTGGGGCATCTTCCCGGTGAGACTGACCTGCGTATATACTCTGAAATGAGTACCGAACTTGAACCCTGTCTTTGGCACAAGCCCGCTGTCCCGCAGGTCTGCATAGGCCCTGTACTTGCGCAGGAAATCAGGCTCTATGGATGAAGCCACCACTGAAAAAGCATCAAAGTCAAGCAGATCCCCTGTCTCGCTGCTCTCGATGCTGATAAAATTGCGCTCCATGAGATATGCAGACTCTACAAGTGAAAGCTGCAGGCGCTCATCATCAAGCGGCTTGCCGTAAAAACCGTCCTGATGCAGATGTTGCGAGGAAGCCGCATCCCAGACTATGGCACGGTCCTCAAGAAGTGTGGTCCTGATCAAAGCCTCAGGGGAGGAAATAGCTGGCATTTCGCCCTTTACTTTCACCTTCTTCACTTCATAGTAAGTAAGATCGCTTTCCTCATCCACTATCGCCAGCACCATCTGCTTATGAACATTGTCGGCAGCGTTGAGAGATGTAAGCAGGTCGGGAAGCTGCATAGGTATACGTTCGGAACGCACATAGACAAAACTCTTTGCAGGAGTCTTGCCGGGGTGACCTCCCCTCGGATATACCCTGAAATCCGTAACGCTGGGCTGGACATAGAATCCTCTCTCCCGGAGATCCTTGTAAACGATGTACTTCAGTTCGAAGTACTGCTGCATCTTTGAAGCCTCAGTGAAGAACTCCTTGAACTCCAGGGCCCTTCCCTGTAATTCGATATCCAGCTTCTTCTTGTAAAGGAGATATGCAGCCTCGACAAGCGTCAGCTCAAGGGTGTCACCTTTGGGGCGTCCGTAATATCCGGTGTTGTAGAGCTCATTTATCGCCTGCTTGCCTGAAAGGACGCGGTCCTTTACGAGTTTACCTATCAAAAATGTCACCTGCAGAATTGGAAAATAGATACACGGTTCAGATATAGGACAAGCTATTTAACCGTGATGGGCTGCTAAACCAAGAAGCACTCTTTCAAAGAGGATCTTGATGTAACTCCGGGGACAAGGAGCAAAATAATTAACCTGAAAGAGCATGTCCCTTAAAAGTGCAATTCAAACAAAAGGAGTTTTAGAAATGCCCGAAGACCCATTACAGATAATAAAGAACGCAGACCCTGAGCTCTTCGAACTCATAGGAAATGGACGTGCAGCCGCTTTTGAGGAAGGCGGCATTCCCCTTAAGTACAAGTTCCTGATCGCCATGGCCCTGGATGCAGCAGAAGGCGCAGCTGACGGGGTAAGGGTGCTTGCAATGCAGGCCTTGAGCCAGGGAGCTACAAAAGAAGAGGTCATGGAGGCTGTGAGGATAGCCTGTTACATTTGTGGCATAGGCAGCATTTACACTGCATCAAACGGCCTCAAAGATGTCCTTTGAGTGCTTGTGCGGACGAAACATGCCTGAGAGGATGCCGATAAAGCCGGGTCTTTTACCTGGCAGACCCGGACCCTTCAAAAAGCCCTGCAGATATCGCAGAGTGGACCTCTTTCATCACCAGCAGGAATGCTGCCGTATTCTTTCCACAGGTTAAGATGGCAGACCCCCCTAATTCATCGGGGTTCATCTCCACCCCGGTATCCGGTGCTGTTGCCGGGGTATTTGCCCGCACGGATATAGAAAGGGGTGTCTGGAAGGCTGCTGCTGGGACAGGCGCTGTTGTGAACGGGACCGCCGGATTGGCTCATGATCTGAAGGATTTACAGATTAGCCAGCTGAACCAGTCAGCTATCAACTGCATACGCACACTTCCGGGTGCCGGGACAGTCGTATGGGGAACACGCACAAGGGCATCAGCCTCCGATCAGGCCTCAGAGTGGAAATATATACCCGTGCACAGGCTTGCACTGTTCATTGAGGAGAGTATCTCCAGGGGCACCCGCTGGGCGACCTACGAGCCTAACGGGCAGACACTATGGGACCGGATACGCAGTGAAACGGATAACTTCCTGTACAGGCTGTTCCTCCGGGGAGCGTTCCAGGGGAGGACACCCCAGGAAGCCTATTTTGTGAAATGTGATGCTGAGACAGTTACGCAAAATGACATTGATAATGGGACTGTGAATATAATAATAGGATTCGCCCCACTCAGGCCTTCCGAATTCGTAGTGATGAGGGTAAGCCAGAAAGCAGGACAAGATCCTACGGGTTGAGCAGCCAGATGTAATAGTTCAGCAGGGATGCAAAAGATACCCATACAAGGTAGGGTAATAGCAGCAGTCCTGCAGTTCTTGATATTCTGTAGAACAACCATATGGTGGCTACAATGGCAAGCCAGAGGAATACAATATCGACAAGCCCCAGCAGAGGCGAGCGCAGGCCGAAGAACAGTACCGACCAGAGAAAGTTGAGGAACAGCTGAACCCCGAACACGCCCATCGCCAGCCTTACATCGCGACAGTCCCATCCCTTATTCCAGACAAGGTACAGGGAGATACCCATGAGCAGAAAAAGGATGGGCCATACCACTGAGAATGCCCAGTCCGGAGGCACAAAGGCAGGCTTTTCAAGGGCTGGATACCATGTGGGTATTGCAGGGCTTGTGAAGATGGCCCCAAGTAAGCCTGCAAGCTGACACAGCGCAAGGGATACGATCAGTTTTTTCCAGTCAGTGTCCATGAGATCCAGACATTTCACCCGATATAACTCTGACTGTTTGCTATATAAGTTTCCCGGAAAAGTTATTAGCAAGTAAAAGCCAATTGTTTTGTGGTGGGAACTATGAGTTATATGTCAACCCTGGCAACAGAAGGTTCGGGCTGGTTTCTGGCTCTTATACTGATTCTTGCACTCTGGGAACTTGTGTGGAAAGGCATTGCCCTTTGGAAAGCTGCGAGAAACGAACAAAAATACTGGTTTATCGCGATGCTGATCATAAACAGCCTGGGGATATTACCAATACTGTATATATTCGTGTTCCAGAAAGGGAGGAAGGGAATATGATTCTTCTGTTGCTTTTGAACTTAAGTTATTTATCATAAAGTTAAGATCAACTGGTTCCCTGCCGCATTTTTATGGGTCAAGGTGGTAATATGAATCAGCATAATAGGAATCGCTGCTGGAAGAATCACTATTAGAAGAGACAGGAATGGATGAGGCGTTAGATGCAGGGCTGTTATAATTAGACATTTTGTAACCTGGCCTGACCAGAACTACCTTTTTTGAAATAACTGCCACACCTGTTCCACTGGCCTGTGATTCGGCCTCTTGATAAGTAAATCCTGCAGATTCAGTTGCGCCATCTATAGAAGCTACAGTTCCTATGCTTTCAGGCACCGCATACCCTCTGCTGTTATCCTTGATAAGGTCATAGCCTACAGTGAATTCTGCTTTTCCGTTAGCATCCGTCCAGTCATCCAGTTCGGTCTTACTATCACCGTATGGAGATATACCTATATATTTGACCGACATGAAGTGAACCTTTTCACCACTTACAGGCTTCCCATTTTCATCAAGCACGAGCACCTCAAGGATAGCGGTAACATGGATCGGTTTTTCTTTATCCGAACCCAGACATCCACTTGAGATCATTGATAATGAAAAGATAAGGAAAATCAAGCAAATCATGGCGTTTTTCTTCATAGATGTGACTCCTTGGATACGAGCAAGTTTTCTTTTTAGAAATGACAATTAACCTTCTTAGAGAGAGATATATTAAGGTTCCGATTTGTCATGGGGCAAGAGGAATCACTCTGGTAGAAACAGCCGCAAGGTCCGATTTCTCATATATGAGCGTATACTCATTGTCCCTTCATCATAAACTCCACAAAGCTCCCCGCGAACTCCCTGTACGAACTGGCCACCAGATGGGCATAGCAGCCTAGTGTATTGTTCACGGTCAGCCCGTCCCAGCCATCGATGATGCCGGTGCCACGAGAGAGCCTGATGGCGAATTTTGCATCCTTAGGGAGTCCGGTGACCTCGGAGTGATGGAACTCGTGGCCGCGGAAGGAATTGCCTGTCCTGCCGATGACAGTGTCCATTGAAAGGGAGCCGATGTTGTAACTGACCACGCGCTTGTGGCCCATGAGTGTGTGGCCGGGGAGCGCTCCCACCATGTCATGGGTAGATTCGGGCATCTCGGCCATGTGGTAGGTGCCCTTTCCTTTGACACCGGTGGTCAGTTTCTCCGTGAGGTACATCAGGCCGCCGCACTCTGCGTATATGGGCAGTCCGCTGCGTGAGGCATCCAGGATGTCCTCCCGCATGGAAACGTTGTTCTCAAGCTCGGCCGCGAAAAGCTCGGGATAGCCGCCGCCTATGTAGAGGCCGTCCACGTCAGGAAGCAGGGAGTCATGTATGGGGCTGAAGTACCTTATGTCTGCACCGGCAAGCTGTAAAAGTTCCAGATTGTCATGGTAATAGAAATTGAAGGCCTCATCAAGAGCCACGCCGATGACCGGGCGCTCACCTTCGGTCTCCCTTAACGAGAACACCGTATCTTTGGGTCTCTCCAACGGCGGGGCTGTGTGCGCTATATCCAGCAGGCGGTCGATATCCACGCCCTCCTTTATCGTATCCCTGATAAAGTTTGTACGCTCGTCGAAATTATCAGCCCTGCGCCGCTCCTCGATCGCTGGCACAAGACCCAGGTGGCGCATGGATATCTTCATCGAGCTGTTGCGCGGGATTATGCCGATCACAGGGATGCGGGTGTAGAACTCTATTGCCTCCCTGGCCTTTTTAGCATGCCTGGGGCCACCGATATTGTTCAGGATGACACCTGCAATATGGACATCCTTGTCAAAGTCCCTGAAACCTCCAACCAGAGCCGCAGCAGAGCGGGTAATGCTCCTGGCATTGATGATCAGTATCACCGAACACTTGAGGATCTTGGCTATCTGTGCGGTGCTGCCTACATCCGTGAAGCTGTCAAAACCCTCATAGAGACCGCGCACTCCCTCTATGATGGCTATATCGGCTTCCCCGTCAACCTCGCATCCATGGACGAACACATCCCTGACGCTCTCCTCCTCCATCAGGAAACCATCAATATTCCTAGCCCTCCGCCCGGTTATCTCAGAATAGTAGCTCGGGTCGATGTAGTCCAGACCCACCTTGTAAGGCTGGACATTATAACCGGCCTCAGTGAGGGCTGCAAGCAGGCCGATGGTTATTGTGGTCTTGCCGGAGGAGGAACTGCCTGCCGAAAGGATTATCCTGGGCATGTCCTTGAGAGCCGGGGCCGATACCTTTTCAGTCTCAGTGTTTCCATCTGTGGGAGAGTTTTGCAGCATGGGATATCCTAAGATAACAACATTCGTAGCCTTACCTTGTGAGCTCCCTGAGCCTTTCGTCGTCAAGTGAGCCGGGAAGGATGGACTGATCATTGAACATTATGGCCTTTGCAAGGTTCCTGTAAACCTGGGCGATGTCCGACCTGGGGGCTTTTTCAAGCACGGAGAAGCCGTCCCTCTCACAGTCCTGGACTATCTGCTCCTTGGGGATGAAGGCTACAAGCCTGCTGCCTATCTCCTCGGAGAACCTGCGCACTATTTCCTCCTCGCGTGTGACACTTCTGGAGTTACAGATGATGCCTGAGAGAGGCGTGTCTATCTTGGCGAGGCCCTTGCATATATTATTTGCAGCATAGAGTGGCATGTACTCGCCGGATGTGAGGATGTATGCCTCCGTGACCAGACCCTTGCGTATGGGAGCCACAAAGCCGCCGCATACGATATCTCCCGGGACGTCATAGATGATAAGATCCATATCGCTCATGGAAGGGCATGCCTTCTGCAGCTTCTGGATGGCCACGATGATACCCCTGCCAGCACATCCGATGCCGGGCTCAGGTCCGCCTACCTCTACGCATTTCACCCCGCCGTATCCCTCAAATACTATATCCTTCTCCCTGACATCGATATTCTGCCTCAGCAGGTCAAGGATGGTGGGTATCCTCCTGCCTCCCAGCAGGGTGATGGAAGAGTCGCTCTTGGGATCGCATCCGATTATCATTACCTTGTAGCCTTCATCGGCACATGCGGCTGCAACATTGGAGGCCGTGCTGGACTTGCCGATACCGCCTTTTCCATAGATTGCTATCCTTTTCTGGTTTTTAGCACTGGTCGTCATGATAATCTCCTGAGATATCACTTGCCAAGCATGTCTTTTGCAACTTCACGCAGGGTTGCACCGAATTCAGATTCCACTATATGGTTGACCCCAAGGGTCTTCGGATGCAGGTCAATCTCCACGATGACATGCTGGTGACCCATCTCTTTCAGGGGAAGGACCTGTCTTGGACCATTGGTAACGGAGATAATCTCCATTCCCTCAAGAGCCTCCATAGGGATTGCGTGGGGCACTCCTGTGATAACGGCAAAGTCATAATCCTTGTACTTCTGCTTGATGAGCTCATTCACCTTTTCTCCTGTTACCGGGTACTCATCCATCCCGCCGATAACCTCGTGGACGGTTATACCTCTTTCTTTGAGGTCAGCAGCGATACACTTCGCATGGTGGCGCACCCTTGGAAGCCCCAGGGAATCATCAATATTGGCCATATTGACCACGTTGCCTTCCTTCCCCAGAGCCAGGGCCACCTCGTTCACAGCAGCCGTGATGTCTGCGAACATGTAGCCGGTCTCCTTCTTGGCGTTCATGATGGTGATGCACTTCCTGCCTTCCTGCAGGAGCCGGATAACCCTTTCGGCAACCTTGTACTTGACATCTCCCCTGGATGGTTCAAGATACTGCCTGCTTGCAGCACCGTGGCGCTTTTCCACCTGAGTGGCCTCATGCAGAAGGACCTTCTGTCTCTCAAGCTCTTCCCGGTCTATGATACCCACCTCGCAGGCGGATTCGAGAGTTATCAGCACACCCTTTGTGTTATCAGGATAACCCGCATGCACCTCCGCCTCGATGACCGGTACGTCCAGGTTGGCATCCTCCACAGGCTCACGCAGTTCCTCTCCGATGATCATGCTGGCACATGTCCCGACCACTCCGATGAGCTTGGGTTTGAACATCTCGTTGACCTTTTCCAGCAGGGAGGAAAGCTCCTGTCGTCCTCCGAAAACAAAGCCGTTCTCGTCAAGAGCAGTGGTCACAACGCGGATCCCGTCCTCTTCCAGCAGCCTGGCATGCTTGAAAGAGCATCCTGGGGGACCGTGCAGGATGGCAACGTCTACATTCAGGTCGCGTAATGTGTATAGCGCAGCCACGATGGAACTTGGCCGCGGGTGCATGATAGATAATTCTTTTCCCATCATAGTGAATACCATTGTCAGCTTTGATTAGTATGAATAGTGAAATGTGTTAATAACTTTGTCGGGATAAGTATGAAATTGTATACTTAAGTCCAGGCAATTTTTCTGAAGCGGACAGCCCCCTACCCTAAAGAGATCGGAGGGGCCCTTATCCTGAATCCCTGCCTGGCAAGTTCACTGCATGAATGCCATACCGATAATGTTCTCAAGATAAAAGCCTGTTGATATGGTCTAACCGGCAAAAGAGGACTTAAGTCACCTGAAGCACTTCACGCAGGATAACACCAGATCACCCTTCTCCGACATATTCATTGCCTGCTCAAGCCCATCCTCCAGATGTGCAGCATAACTCGTCCTCTCGTGCCGGATATTCTTCATCCTTTCCCCGACCAGTATCAGGCGGTCGACATCCTCAATGCGCCTTCCGATGAACTCGGCCACCTTTTCGGGAGGGAGGCCCTCACAGACCTGTGCCGCCTCCTCGCCAAGCACCATCAGCACTTTTCCTGTACTTCCCTTGGTAAGCCTTGAGAGGCCGTAGTCAAGGGCTCGCTCGACAGACCTGATATCCATTCCGGAGTTGGAATTATCGATAAGCATCCTGTCGTTGACACTCTTTTCCTGCATCCTGCCCTGGAGACCGGTGAAGCCTGCTATCACTTCCATGACTGCGTCCTCAGGTACGCCCATATGCAGCGCCACGGCACCGGCAGCCGCAAATGCCAGAGTATAGGAGGAGGCGCTGTAGGATGGGTCAAGGTCAGCAACCAGGCTCATTTTCTCCGTGCTCAAGGTGACGTTCTTCCCATCAAAAGCGAGCTGCAGATCGGCCTGCGAATCCTGTGAGCAGGAGTCCGTGAATGTGAAGAATTCCCTGCCGAGCTCTCTGGCTTTGTCGAGGGACTTGCGGTCATAGGAATTTAGGAAAAAGACGCCACCCTCTTTTCCATAGTCAAGCATCCTGAGCTTTGCATCACTTGCCCTTGCCGTGGACTTTGCGATAGCATAGTCTGGCTCGAGGGTGGTTATCACCCCGATATCAGCGTAGCCGGTCCCTCCTATAGAAACCTCGAAGATGCAACAGCCAGGATGAATATCCAGGGAGCCCATTGTATCAATAGCATGCAGGATGCTCCCTGGTGCTATACTCAGACCAAGGTGCAACAGCCGGGACCTGCCATCAGTCCATAGCTCCAGGCCGCGGGTGGTGTGCAGAACTACAGCCATTTTCCTTGAGAGCATGTCCGCCAGAAGGGAGGCAGTGCTGGTCTTGCCCTTGGAGCCGGTGACCTCTATGATTTTAATTCCTTCAAGTACTCTGCTCGTGGAAAGGACCATTCCGACGGCCTGGTGGTGACTGATGACTTCCTTGCCCTGCTCCCTTGCATCCACAAGCATCTGGTAGCCGGGGTCCAGGTGTACCGGGCTCACTAAAAGGCCGAAGGTATTGACAGGGATAGGAGTTTGGGAAACGGTTATGCCGAAATCCTGCCTCATGGAAAGTAAGACATCCTCAGACATTGTATTATAGACATCCACTGCAGTGACATCAAGACCCAGTTCCGCCAGTTTGCGGGCTATAATAATGCCTGCATGCGTAAGATCAAGGACTGCGACCTTGTGGTTCAAAGGAAAAGTGTTAGAAAAGCAGGATTCCAGAGTCATGCTGCCTACAAGGAAAAACAAGTACTCGAAAATATCTCAGCACTGGAGCAATGGAGAGTACCACCAATCAGAGCAGGAAAGCAGAACAGGATCACAAGCAAAGATATGGGTATGAGGATTAACTTTCGTCATCCTCTTCGTCATCCTTATAACTGTCGGATCCCACCATTGCAGCAGCTATGGATTCTATGCCATCGAGCCATTCTGCCACAAGCCCGTAGGGTACATCCTCCATGGTCTTCTCGGACAGTTCCTTGCCGCTCAGGATGAGCGCTCCTATCTCAGCCACTGTGGCAAGGGATATCTCGATATCGTCAGATGCCTCGGCCTCCAGAGCAACTTTCACAAGGTCATTGATGTTGTCCTTGTCATCGTATTCCTTGCGCAGATAACATTCACATGCTGCAAAACTGCCCATCAGGGAAGTCTGGAGTGAGTCGATCATAAGGTCTGCATCCTCGGATATAGGCTCTATCTCTGCAAGTGCGATGTCCCTGACACGGGAAAGCATCTCAAGGGCACTTTCTGATGAGAGCTGGTTCCTGTCGTGCCTTGCAATGATCTTCAGGCAGGCAAGAATAATGTCATCCTCCATATTGACAAAAACAGCTCCCTCTTTTCCCTGCGGCTCCGCAGAGCCAACAAACTTGAAATTACTTTCCTTGACCTGATTCAGCCAGTTCTTCCAGCGTTCCTCAGTATAAAAATCATGATGAAAGACTTCATCTTCCCTACCAGACATTTCCTTACCTCGACTTGTATTATTCACCTTTATCTTTGTTTACGCTGCTACTACGATTTTTTGTGATAAGTATATTTTCACCGGATTACAACTTGAGCTCAACCTTCTTAAGTGAGCATCCCGAAAGCCCCTCGTCTATGCCCTCAAGGACCCTGGCCACAATACACTTATCACCGTTTTTGATACCTTCAGGGTTTATCAGATCATAGAGACTGTCATCAAAGCTGCTGCATTTTGGATGCTCATAGCTGATCCTGGCACCTGCGATGGCCTTCTTGGAGTCGATAGCAGCCACTATGGGAGAAGATACAACCTCCACGGCAATGACACCGGAATCGTGTATGAAACACTCATGTACAGTATCACTCCTTATCTTCACGACCCGGTACTTCCTTCCGGGTTCGAGGTTCAGGCAGGTCCTTTTGAGTTTACATTTTTGGCACTCACGTGACTCGCCGAGGAACATGAAATCCTCTCCTTCTTTTGCGAGCCTTGAGCCAACAAGGGTTATCGTAGTATCGGTATCGGTCATATAGTCACCTGAAAGATTTATCATGAGATTACTTTAGTTATGCGTGCTACTTTTTCAGCGGCTGCAGGTGTGAGGCCCGTTCCGAGTATGGTGTATCTTTCCGGGCGGATAGTATGTGCAACTAGAAGCGCCTCTAATATATACCTATCTTCAATACCCAGTTCTTCAGCCGTTGTGGGAGCCCCGATCACTTCAAGGCACTCCTTTATTTTTTTCCAGTCGCCTCCATGCAGGTACATCATCATGATAGTCCCCACACCGCATTGCTCACCATGAAGGGCATGCCTTGGAGAGACCATATCCAGCGCATGGCTGAACATGTGCTCCGAGCCCGAGGCCGGCCTTGAGGAGCCTGCAATGCTCATGGCGACCCCGCTGGATACAAGCGCCTTGACGACCATCCTCACAGAGCTCTCAAGGTCAGGCTTGATCGAATCAGCCGAGTCGATAAGTATTTTAGCAGTCATCCTTGACAGGGCCGCTGCATACTCACTGAAAGGTTCATTTGTTAACCTGTGCGCAAGTTCCCAGTCCCTTACAGCAGTATAATTAGATATGATATCACCGCACCCGGCAGCCAGCAGGCGGTACGGGGCCTTTGATATGACAGCCGTATCAGCCACCACGGCCATGGGAGCGTTTGCCTCGATGGAGCTTGTCTTCCCGTTGCAGCGTATGGAGGCCCTCGATGACACTATGCCGTCATGGGAAGCAGCGGTGGGAACACTCATGAAAGGGACGTCCAGCTGTGTGGCAGCAAGCTTTGCGACATCGATGGACTTGCCGCTGCCAACACCCAGAAGGTAAGAGGACTTATGTTCGAGTGCCTCGGCCTTTACCCTGTCGACTTCATCCATGGAGGCCTCTGCTGATATCACCATCCGGACATTCTGCCCGCAATCGCTCAGCTGATCGAAAACAATATCCCCGGCTATCTTTTTCGTAGTACAGCCTGTGACTATCAGAGGATCCTTTCCCATTTTGAGGTCTTTGCAGACGTCTTTTATATCGTATATGACGTCGTGGCCGACCAGCACATCCCGAGGGAGCTGCATCCATTTTTTCATTCCATCTTGCATGGGGATCAATTCTATACCTGCTGGTTAGAGTTAAAGGTGTTGTAAATTCGACTATAAGCTATTATATGTTGCTTTCGGAATCTAAAGCACTATAGATCTCCTATCAGGAGTTTTCCCATAAACTATTAAACATTTGTTGTATTAGGATATTCCTATATTATCCTGCTGCTGTGATTACAAGTGGTTCCAATGATAGACAAAATAAGCCAGCTAATCAATGAATATTACATCGACCCCATATTGCACGACAGTGGCTACAATATTGTTAACACTGTTACCTGGGCAATCATACTTGGAATATGCATATTCGGAGTTGTCAAACTGCTGAGGAGAATGAATATCAGTATCACCGACAGGCTGACAGCGTCAGTGATCCCTTTCATACTGGCAGGTTCATCGCTCAGGGTAATAGAGGATACCGGCGTGCTTGAACCACCCATCAGTTATCTGTTTATAACTCCAAACATCTATTTCATGGTATTCTTTGTAACGGTGATTTTCCTCATCATTGCAAAAGTAGTGAGCAAGGCCGCAAATAAGGACTTCGAGACCGTGTTCGCATTGTTCGGCTCAGCATGGTTCCTT
Organism: Methanolobus sp.; assembly: GCA_030154025.1. Classification (GTDB taxonomy): domain Archaea; phylum Halobacteriota; class Methanosarcinia; order Methanosarcinales; family Methanosarcinaceae; genus Methanolobus. The sequence goes on along the minus strand of JASKKT010000028.1, from coordinate 6,720 downwards.
GCCAACATAGCATACCTGCTTTACCTTGAAGATATTGTGAGACCATGGGTGCCGTTTTTTGTTATAGCTTCCGCCGGTGTACTCTTGTATCTCATATACCTGATATTCCGTCGATCGGGAAGTGAAATATTCACTAACAAGCTCAATCTCTCCATACTCGGAGTACACCTGCTGGATGCCTCATCCACTTTCGCAGGAGTGGATTTCCTTGGGTATTACGAAAAGCATGTTGTGCCTGCCCTGCTCATCGACCTGACAGGCACGGCACTGGTGATGTATCCCCTAAAACTTTTAATCTTCCTGCCAGTAATATATATCCTTGATACACAGTTCGAGGAAGATGAGGAGTCAAAGACTCTCAAGACCTTCCTCAAACTGGTGATAATCATGCTGGGACTGGCACCTGCCTGCAGGAACACCATCAGGATGATGTTGGGAGTGTAACATGATGTTTAGTACTGAAAGAAGAGAAGAACTAAAGTTATTCCTTACTGAGCTCAAGCCATATATAGTGCTCAGCACGCTCGTTTTTGCCCTGTCCATTGCAGCAGGCTACATAGCATACGGGCTCTACCCCGAGCTTGCAATGCAATCGGCATCCGGTCTTGAGGAGCTTGTACAGATGCTGGAGGGCCTCTCACCCCTGGAGATCATGCTCCTTATCTTTATCAATAATACCATAGCAATGTTCATCGCCGTGCTGTTTGGGATAGTGCTGGGTATTGTGCCCTTCCTGGTACTGGTATTCAACGGGTTCATAATAGGCACTATAGTAAGGATGCTGCTTATCGACAATGGACTTGCCTTCATAATAGCAGGCCTTGTCCCACATGGAATTATCGAAATACCCTTACTGCTTCTTTCAACTTCAATAGGGATGAGGATAGGATTTGAGGTATTACGCGCAATTGCCGGAAAGCCTTCTGATATAAAACAGGAGTTCCTGAAAGGGATGAAGTTCTTCTTCTACTGGATGGTGCCCCTGATCTTCCTTGCAGCACTCATCGAGACATTCATAACGCCGGTGGTAATGTACCTGGTCTCAGGTGCATAAGAAGAACTTAAGCAGTTGGCAGGATAACAATACATACATTTAGAATTCCAATTGATAACTGCGATTGGTAAAGTGAACAGATTTATAAATGTCAAGAACATTTGCGGAGAAAACCGAGGCTAAACATGATCAACAGGAAAGATATCATAGAGATAATAGAAGGTTATGATACCGACAATATCAAAATAGGTTCCGTTGCCTCACATTCTGCGCTGGACATCTTTGACGGTGCCATCGAGGAGGGCTTCAGGACCTTTGCTGTCTGTCAGCAGGGACGCGATAAGACCTATACGGAGTACTTCAGGTCCCAGAGAGATGCTGAAGGAAAAGCTGTACGTGGGATCGTTGACGAGTCCATGTGCCTGAAGAAATTCAATGAGGTCATTAGTCCAGAGAACCAGCAGAAACTGGTTGATAATAATGTACTTTTCATCCCGAACCGCTCATTCACGTCCTACTGCGGCATCGATGATATAGAGAATGACTTCCGGGTCCCGCTTGTAGGCAGCAGGAACATGCTCCGAAGCGAGGAGAGAGGTATTGACAGGGACTACTACTGGCTGCTTGAGAAGGCAGGACTGCCCTTCCCTGAAAGGATCAAGGACCCGCAGGATATCGACGAACTCGTTATGGTCAAGCTTCCCCATGCAGTCAAAAAACTGGAGAGAGGTTTTTTCACGGCAGGAACCTACGAGCAGTACCTTGAGAAATCCCAGGCTCTGCTTAAGCAGGGAGTGATCACACAGGAAGCCCTCGAGCATGCAAGGATAGAGAGGTATATTATCGGGCCCGTGTTCAACCTGGACATGTTCTACTCACCCCTTGAGTCGGAAATGAGCAACATAGAGTTGCTTGGAGTGGACTGGAGGTTCGAGACCAGCCTGGACGGGCACGTGAGGCTGCCTGCTCCGCAGCAGATGACACTTGCACCGCACCAGCTCACACCGGAGTACACGGTTTGCGGCCACAATTCCGCAACACTCAGGGAATCGCTTCTGGAGGAGGCGTTCGCCCTTGCGGAGAAATACATCGAGGCTGCAAAGAAGCACTACGACCCTGGTGTGATAGGTCCCTTCTGCCTGCAGACCTGCGTGGACAAGGATCTCAATTTCTACATATATGACGTAGCACCGAGGGTCGGAGGCGGCACCAACGTACATATGTCAGTTGGCCACCCCTATGGTAACACCACCTGGCGCAAACCCATGAGCACCGGCAGGCGCCTGGCCCTTGAGGTTAGAAGGGCCATCGAGACCGGCCAGCTTGATAAGATAATCACCTGAGCCCCGCTCAGGCCGACCCTATTTTTTTCAGTTACTGTTCTGAGATCCCTGCCCGGACAGGCAGTACAGATGAGTCTAAAATAGAATCTTTTTTATATATATGGACATATACAACTGTGTGATGCCTATCAAAAGAATCCCCACAGGAATTGCAGAGCTTGACCAGATACTCGAGGGTGGTTATCCGGCAGGTCATGGGCTTCTGGTCAGGGGACCCCCCGGTGCTGGAAAGACCATACTTGCCACACATCTGCTATACAGGTCGTGCAAGGACGGGAGGAAATGCATGCTCATGCTCACCCACGTCAATGTTGAGAATTTCCTGGAGCAGGCAGAGAACATCGGCTTTGACTTCCGGAAATGTATAGAGAGCGGGAAACTTCTGATAACCAAATCCTTTGAGATAAGATCAAATAAGATACATAATGCCTCCCGGCTGGGAAGCGGGATAGGGTTCCTGGAAAAGGACTGTGTGCAGAGCGTGCAGGAAATTCCCGATGATGTGGAGGTCGTGGTCATCGATAATCTCGACATGCTATCCCTGTATCACACAGTTGAGGAGTTTGCTGACAAGTTCTTCACCATAAACGACATACTTTCAAACAAGAGATGTACAAGTCTTTTTCTGATAGGGCAGGAAGAGTCACAGGTGAAGGACAGTATTGCCGAGCATATAGCATTCGGAAGTATCAACCTCTATGTCAGCAGGGACGAGAGAACAGGAAAAGGACTGCGGCAACTATACATCCCGAAGATGCGCTGCACTAACATCTCCCTTGAGCCTATGAGCTTCAGGATAACCCCTGCGGGGATCAAGATAGAGAAGATATTCCAAAGGGACGAGGTACTCCGCGGTGCTCTTGACCTTGTAGTCTGAATTTTGCTCTGCAGTCAGATCTCAAACATGAAGCCATCATGCCTGAAGGATGGATTGAATGCTGTTATGCCGGATTTTTGCCATAGTAAGTTATATACATGATAAAAATAATAGGGAGAAGGATTTCAGGACCCTGGATAGAAACCGATGTATTTTGAGATGGTAGAAATCATTTAAATAGCATAAATGAAATGATACCACAAACCTAAATTACAGTCGATCAGATCATCCGTAATTTTATGCTTTGAGACCTTATACCCAACCGGGAGGGAATTTAAGAATTGAGTCAACCTTGTGTTAATATCGGCATGGTGGGTCATGTCGACCATGGAAAAACCACGCTTGTAAGCGCGTTGTCCGGTGTATGGACAGACACGCATAGTGAAGAGATGAAACGCGGCATATCCATCCGTCTTGGATATGCAGATGCCACTTTCAGGAAATGCCCTAACTGCCCTGAGCCACAGTGCTACACTGTCTCGGACATGTGCGAGGGATGCGGAGAGCCATCCGAGGAATTAAGGACCGTTTCTTTTGTGGATGCCCCGGGGCACGAAACCCTGATGGCAACAATGCTTTCAGGAGCAGCCATCATGGACGGAGCCATACTTGTTATCGCAGCAAACGAGCCCTGTCCGCAGCCGCAGACAAAGGAACACCTCATGGCGATCAATATCATCGGCATCAAGAACCTGGTTATCGTGCAGAACAAAATAGACCTGGTCTCCAGGGAGCAACTTATAGAGCACTATCACCAGATCAAGAAGTTCGTGAAGGGCACAGTAGCTGAGAACGCACCCATTGTACCTATCTCGGCACAGCAGAACACTAATATCGATGCCCTTATCCAGGCAATGGAGGAAATGATACCTACTCTGGTCCACAAACAGGACAAGTCTGCCCACATGCTTATTGCAAGATCGTTCGATATCAACAAGCCTGGGACAGCCATCGAGAACATCTCCGGAGGAGTCATAGGCGGCACCCTTACAGAGGGAGTCCTGCATCCGGGTGACGAGCTGGAGATATGTCCGGGGATCAAGATAGAGAGTGAAGGAACCACCAGGTGGAAACCGGTAAGGACCAGGATTACGCGTATAGTAGCCGGAAAGGATAATGTGAAGGAGGCTACTCCCGGGGGTCTTCTTGCAGTCGGGACCAGTCTTGATCCAACTCTTACCAAGAGCGATTCCCTGACAGGACAGGTTGCAGGCATACCCGGAACACTGCCGCCAACGCATGAGTCCTTTGCACTTGACCTGCAACTGCTTGACAGGGTTGTAGGCGTCACCGACGAGGAAAAGATCGGCCCGATAAAGACCAGCGAGCCACTGATGCTCAATGTGGGTACTGCGACCACCGTAGGAACAGTAACCAGCGCCAGGAAGGACATCGCAGAGGTAAAACTCAAGAGACCTGTCTGCGCAGAGATCGGATCAACAGTGGCCATCAGCAGGCGCGTCGGCTCCCGCTGGCGCCTCATTGGTGTAGGAGTAATCAAGGGTTGAAGGTAATTATCGACACAAACGGCCTGATGATACCTGCCCAGTTCGGGGTCGATATATTCGAGGAACTCAGAAGACTGGGGTATAACAGGTTCATCGTACCGCTTGCTGTGATAATGGAACTGGAGAAACTTGGGAACAAGCTCCGTGGAAAGGACAGGACCGCTGCAAAGATCGCACTTTCACTTTCGCAGAGATGTGAGATCGTGGAAGCTGCCGGCCATGCTGATGATATTATCATCGAACTGGCCATTGAGCTTGGTGCGGCAGTGCTGACAAATGACATAGGGCTTAAGAAGAGACTGGAAAGCAGTAATGTTCCCATTATCTGTCTCCGCCAGAAGAACAGACTTGGCAATGTCGCAGATGAGATATAGTCAACTAAAAGAGTTAAAGTAAATTAATAGCAATTAACAATCATACAGTTCATTGGAGTTAATCACATGTATAAAAAGATGAGACTCGCGGACACTATTCGTGTGGCTCCTGACCTTCTGGGCGGAGATGTGAGGGCAAATGTAAAGAATGCCTTAAGGGATAAGCTCGAAGGCAGGATAGACAAGGCCATAGGTGCCATTGTAGCTATCACGGAGATCGATGCCATTGGAGAGGGACACATACTCGTTGGTGATGGTGCTGTATATTATGACGTTACTTTTGATGCTATCGTGTTCGTGCCTGTTATCCAGGAGGTCATTGAGGGTGAGGTCGTTGAGACAGTTGACTTTGGAGCCTTCGTAAGCATCGGTGCGATGGACGGGCTTTTACATGTGAGCCAGATAACTGATGATTTCATGTCCTATGACGGTAAGAATGGAAGGCTTATCAGCAAGAACGGAGGAAGATCTCTCGGTGAAGGCGACAGGGTCAGGGCACGTATCGTTGCTGTCAGCATCAATGAAAGAGAACCAAGGGAGAGCAAGATTGGCCTGACAATGAGGCAGCATTCCCTAGGCAAGATAGAGTGGCTGGAAGAAGACAAAAAGCCCAGTTCAGAGAAGGCACAGTAATCCGGAGGGATTGGTAGATGGGAGAACAGGTTTGCCGTGAATGTCATCGTATACTATCAGGCCAGACATGCCCGATCTGTGGTTCCAGTAATCTCAGCTCTGACTGGAGCGGCATGGTTATTATCATAGATCCCGAGCGTTCGGAGATTGCTAAAAAGATAGATGTCAAGGTAGCGGACAAGTATGCATTGAAGGTGCGCTGATTGGGCGCTCAGATAAGTTTGCCTGAATCTGTCAGGCCGCTTTTTCGCAAACTCTTTGGCACCTTATACACTGGCAGTGGTGATGACACCATCAGAAAACTATCCAAAGACCTGGGTAGTCCCACAAAACTTATATCCGTAGGTGATGTTACTACCTTCCACTTGCTCAGTTCAGACATCATACCGGACATCCTCATAGTGGATGACCGGACAAAACGCGGACCGGCTTCTGACCGGGTCGTGGTGGGCACAAAGCACAAAGGCTTCAGAGAAATATCCGTTGACAATCCTGCCGGGGTGATAACCGGGGATCTGATAGACGCTGTAGGCGATGCGATAGCATCGAACTGCCGTGTGAGGATATTTGTGCGCGGCGAAGAAGACCTTGCGGCTGTACCTGCCATGATAATGGCACCCGAAGGCTCTGCAGTGTTGTATGGACAACCTGACCAGGGTGTCGTGCTTGTACAAATCACAGAATCAAAAAAAGAAGAGATAAGGGACCTGTTAGCAAAAATCATTGAAGCGCAGGGCCATAATAAAGATACAGAGACTATTTGGAGGAAACTGGATGGATTTAAAGATCACTAAGGATAACACCAACGCGCTCCTCAACAGGCGTGAGATGAACTTCAGCGTTACCTATGAAGGACCAACCCCTGCAAGGAGCGTTATCAGAGGAAAAATAGCAGCTATGCTTAACGTACCTCTCGATCTCGTGGTAGTTCATAAGATGGGGAATGAGTTCGGTAAGCAGGCACTCGAAGCATACGTGAAGATCTACGAAA
>JASKKT010000027.1 GCA_030154025.1 Methanolobus sp. | reverse complement strand
AGTAACACTTTGGGTTTTCATCCATTTTAAGCAATTACGGAATAAAGTAAATAGGAAATAGGTTTTCTACAGAGCCGAGCTTCAGGTCCTTTAAAAAAGGTATCAATGTAATGAAATAAGGGTTCAGGCTCGTAAGGACAGCACGAAGGGGCATGCTTTAAGCAAGTTGCTCCTTCGGCCTCAGGCATTTTTGACAGGAGGAGAGTACACGCAGCCACGTTTGTCTCCTTTATCTTAGATTATGTGTAATGTTTTTATATCAGCACTTTTATCTATATTATTAATATTATATTTTGGGTATACTAAATGCCCAAGTGGGCCATGTTGAACATATTGATGATTGCTTTGATGAGGGTCAAAAATGCTAGGAATGAACAACAAACTGAACAAAGAGATTGCCCATGTGCTTGAAAGCATTAACGATGGTCATCTTAATAGCAGGATAAATGCCGAGCTGTCCGGAAAGGAAAAAGAACTTGCTGAGGCGTTTAATACTTTTCTTGACACTGCCATGCACTGGAAAGAAGCTGCGGACTCCCAGGCTGATATTGCAGCTGAGATTGGCACACTGATGAAGTATGTCCAGGAAGGTCAGCTTGAAGCCCGTGTAGATGCTTCCCGGTTTGAAGGGGAAGCAAAAGAACTTCTCGCTGATGTCAACGGTCTGATGGACGCCATGGTGAAGCCATTTGTAGCGGCATCAAAATTCGTAGAGAGGATATCCAAGGGAGACATCCCTCCCAAGAGCACAAAGGAATTCAAGGGTGCCTTCAACGATCTTAAGAACAATCTCAACACCTGCGTTGACGCTATCAATGCTCTTGTTGTCGACTCGGCCAAGCTTGCAGAAGCAACTGCTGCAGGCAAGGTCGATGTGCGTGTGGACGCTTCCAAACATGGCGGTGATTTCAGGAAGATCATTGAGAGCATGAACAGCAACCTTGATGCGATATCCCAGCCGCTCAACGAGAGCACGTCCATTCTTCTTAAACTGGCAGTCAACGATTTCGAGAATGGCGTGACAGGTGAATATCCGGGTATCTTCAAGGACAATGTATATGCTGTCAATGAGGTCAGGAACAGGCTGCTCAACATCGAACGCACCTTTGAGTACATGGCTGCGGGTAATTTCAGTGACCTTGAAAGGTACAGGAAGGTGGGCAAGCGCTCAGAGAATGACAAGCTCCTCCCAAACACGATAGCAGTGATGGAAACTGTCAAGGGTATGGCAGACGAGTTCATTGCACTGGGTAAGGCTGCCGAGGAAGGTAATCTGGCACACAGGGCCGAAGCTTCCCAGTTCGAAGGCCTTTTCAAAGAAGCTGTCGTGACCGTCAATGAAGCATTTGATGCTGTGATCAATCCTCTGAACCTCACTGCCGAGTACGTTGACAGCATATCCCGGGGAGAGATCCCTGAGAGGATAACGGATGATTACAAAGGCGATTTCAACGTGATCAAGAACAACATAAATGCATGTATCGATGGCCTTGAGGGACTTCAGGAAAGCAACGAAGTGCTGCAGCTAATGGCAGATAACGACCATACACGCAGGGTAGAAGGCCAGTATCAGGGCATATTTGCAGACGTGGGTACTGCCACCAACTCAATCCGTGACAGGATACGAACAGTCATGTCTGTCAACAAGAAGATAGCTGTAGGTGACCTCAGTGACCTTGCGGGCCTTAAGAGGATAGGCAAACGTTCAGAGAACGACGAACTTATCCCCTGCTATATCACTATGATGAGCAATATTGGAGGTATCGTCGATGAGTTCATAAAGCTTGGTCATGCCAGTGAGGCCGGAAACCTTGATTACAGGGCTGACGGATCTGCTTACCAGGGAGCTTTCCAGGAAGCTATCAACACTGTCAATGGTGCGATCGATGCGCTTGTCACCCCCCTCAACGAAGCTATCAGGATCGTAAATGAATATTCCGAAGGAAATCTGGATGCAAGGGTAAGCTTTGAGACACAAGGTGATTTCAGGGTTTTCGCCAGCGCTCTTGATACTTTCGGCGAGAACCTCCAGGCAATAATAGAAGATTCCAGCGAGGTGCTGGGGGCAATATCAAACAACGACCTGACACGTGCCGTTCAGGTGGAAGGTGTCGGTGAGTTTAAGTTGCTCACAGACGGTATCGAGAACACTAGAAAATCCCTGAACGATGTGGTTTCCATGGTGCAGAGTACCTCCAAGAATGTAGCTGCAACCGCAGAGGAGATGTCCGCATCCGTGGAAGAACTGACATCTTCATCATACCAGATCGCAGATACGGTCTCCGAGATCTCCAAGGGAGCACAGAACCAGGCATCCAAGACTGAAGAGGTCTCCCGTGCAATGGTCGATATGACCATGACTGTGCAGGAAGTAGCTACCAATTCACAGAAAGCAGCAGAGACTGCCAAGGAATCCAATGAGCTTATCCATGAGCTGGGTGTGATCGCAAAGGACCTGCTGAAGAAGATGGAGGGGATCAAGGAAGCCTCTTCAGATTCCTCAGAGGTCATCATGGAACTTGATGGCAAATCCAAACAGATAGGTGAGATCGTAAGTCTTATCACGAGCATTGCTGACCAGACCAACCTGCTTGCTCTCAACGCAGCCATCGAGGCTGCAAGGGCTGGTGAGCATGGCCGTGGGTTTGCTGTGGTTGCAGACGAGGTGAGGAAACTGGCCGAGGACTCAGGCAATGCAGCCAAACAGATAGCTGGCCTTATACACCAGATACAGGCAGGCACGGCGAATGCGGTGACCACCATGCAGCAGGATGCTGTTGAAGTCTCCAATGGTGCTGCGGCGCTCAACGAGGCTGCAAATGTGATCGAGAAAGTTGTCAAGGCCGGAGATACGATAGCACACATGGTCCAGGACATAGCAGCGGCAGCCCAGGAGCAGTCTGCCTCTATTGAAGAGGTGACCTCCTCCGTGGAAGAAGTTTCTGCCATATCCGAGGAGTCTGCAGCCGGTACCGAGGAAGCATCGGCTGCTGTACAGGAGCAGACAGCTACCATGCAGGAGCTCTCAAGATCTGCAGAGGGCCTGGCACAGGTTGCAGGGGAAATGAAGGATGTGGTTGACAAGTTCCTTCTGGCCGAGGACACAGGCAGTGTTCAGGGACAGCAGCATGCCGGTCCAGAGAACAGAGGAATCCCCGCGGCAGGTAAACATAAGGGCCACGCCCTTATATGATCATCAGAGGCATTAATATGGCTGATATGTCATTTGAAGGAAAGAGTAACGCCGCTGACCTGCTCCAGCTCGTGGTATTCGAGCTGGGCGGTGAGGAGTTCGGTGTAGAGATCATGAACGTGCAGGAGATCATAAGGATGCCTGAGATGACTCAGATTCCCCATTCTCCTGATTTTGTGGAAGGCGTGATAAACCTGAGGGGCAGGATCATTGTAGTAGTGAACCTGAGCAAACGTTTCAACCTGCAGTCCAGGGTGGCTGATGAAAACTCAAGGATAATTGTCGTGGAGATCGGAAAGACTGTTGTCGGTATGATCGTGGACTCGGTCAACGAAGTGCTGCGGATTCCCAAATCCAGTGTGGAACCCGCTCCTGAGCTTGTCATGTCCAAGGTCAGTAAGAACTACCTCAAAGGCGTCGGGAAGATCGACAAAAGGCTGCTTATACTACTGGACCTGGCCAGGGTCCTGACTGTTGAAGAGGTAGCTGAGATATCAAATCTTGCCTGAATGGCAAGATACTTTTTCTATTTATACCAAGTCACAGACAGCAGGATGCACGTTTTCATCTTTACTGCTGAAGCTGCAAGCTTTAAAAGAGAGATATTTATGGTTTTCACATATTTCTTCAGGGACATGCAGACCCTTGAAATGATCCGGGACTATGTGATCCCTAACCTGCGGACCCGCAGGTACATCCACATATGGGATGCCGGCTGTGCCATGGGGCAGGAGCCTTACTCCCTGGCAATAACGCTGAGGGAAAATATGGGCATGATCTTCAGGAATGTAAGGATCCATGCAACAGATATAGACAACAGTAACCTGTTTTCCAACATCATTGAAAGGGGAACGTATCCTCTGGAACAGGTACAGAGGATACCCGGGCCAATATTCGAGAAATACTTTTCTCCTGCTGATGATGAACCGGTGGTAGCGAATGCACGGCTTTACAGGAAGACCAATATGTAGTATCCTTCATACCTGAAGGGGATCAGGGCGGGGCTCAAAATCTACACAGCGAATACTGTGTTTATTAATATTGTTGCAGAGTCATGAACACGTGACATGGGTATTTTCCGGGGATGTGCATTCAACTCTTTATTTGTTTTTCTTGTGGCAGCCCTTCTTCAGCGCCATAGGAGAAAATTCCATGTTCATAATATATAAATACTGATTTACTCCACATCCTATGTTATCAATAAACAAAGTCGTGAGGCATTATCGTGGACACTGCTGAAAGTTTCCAAAAAGAGAATGAGGCTATTGACTATCCCGCTGCGTCTGGGACAGAGAGGGAAATATCCTACCTCGGCATTGACCTGGGCACGTCGGTAATAACAATCTGTAACAATAAGGGGTCCACGTTCTCAGAGTACAGCCTGATTGCTCGTGGTAGTAATCCCGATCCTGAAACAGATGAGGAGGATAAGTTATACTTTGGAAAGGCTGCACTCGAAGGAGCAGATCTTGAGTTGAACTGGCCCGTGAAGGATCTCTTGTATAATGGAGGGAACTGCGGGGATCTTAGGGCACTGATCGAACATTGTGTCCGGGCTTCAGGCATTACCGAGGAGAATGAACACATATACGCTATAATAAGTGTCCCTCCCGGTGCTGATACTTCTTACAGGAGAGCGATGGTGGACGCGGCAAGACCGCTTTTCAGAGGTCTGATGGTTGCTAACGGCCCCTTCTGTGTTGCTTACGGTAATAAGAAAATCAACGGTTCAATCATCATAGATGCAGGTGCATGTAGAACAGATATCTGCCGTATTCATGATAGCATGCCTGAGGACAGGGACTATCTGAATATCCCGGTTGCCGGAGAGAATATCGATCAGGAACTTGTTGACCTGCTGGCTGAGAAATATGAGGGTTCAACAGTGACAAAAGAACTTGCGAGGACATGGAAAGAGACCTACGGGTTCGTAGGTGATGGGGATGAAGAATGCAGGGTGGAGCTGCCGATTGGTGATTCTACGGAGGATGTAATGATCAATGAGGAACTCCGGCTTGCCTGTGAATCAATCATTCCTGATATCGTCTCAGGTATCCTGAGAATTGTGTCCGATGCAGAACCTCAGTTCCGTGAAGCATTAAGGAACAATATCTACCTTTGCGGCGGCAGCAGTAAGATCAGGAACCTCAGCAGTTTCATTGAGAACGAGTTGAGGGAAGTTGGTGGTGGCAAAGTCTTCCTCCTGGACAGGCCTGAATATGCCGGGGCCTACGGAGCTTGCATGCTTGCAGAAAAAATGCCCGGAGAGTTCTGGGAGAAATTGAGTAACTGTGATAATGCAAAAAATACTGATGTGATACTATGAGTTCATTAAGCTGGTCAAAAAATGGGAAGCAGGCTGCAAAAGGTCGCACGAGTCCGGATTTCACTCCCAATATCTATCGTAAGCCTGTGATCAATGAAGATGATAAAGACAAAAAAGGTGATTCCCAGAGTATTGAAAGTCCAGGTATATACAACCAGAGGACAATCGTAAAAACTCTGGAGGCGGATCTGGGGCAGTTGCAGGAAAGATATGAGGCCCAGATCAAGGAGTACAGGGAAAAAGAAGCTGTACTCGCCGATGTCAAGGCAAGATATGATTCCCAGATGGAAGAGTATGAGGAAAAGCAGAAGCAGCTTGACGCACTAAAGGAAGATCTCTCCAGGCAGGAGGAGTTGCTTAACCGCAAATGCACGATCCTCAAGTCGGCAGTGCAGAAAGCTGAAGATACCATTCCGGCAGAGCAGATCAGCGAACTTGAAGAACAGCGCTCTGAGTTCGAGAAGAACAAAGCCGAGCTCGAGCAGAAAATGGAAGAGTTCGAAAGGACACAAAAGGAGTACGAGCAGCAGTTTGCCCTGCTTGAGAGCAACAGGGCTGAACTTTCCGGCATGAGGGCCCAGTATGAAGAAGAACTGCAGGATTATCTTGGCAGGAAGAAAGAGCTTGAGGAGAAGGCGCGTTCTCTGGAGGAACAGCTTGCATCAGGGAACGATGCTTCGCTGGGTATCGAAGGCCTGAACTACGGTACTGCCATAGATCTTGTAAAGTCAAAGTACTACACTGAGCTGAAGGAACTAAATCGTAAGAAGGCAGACCTTGCTACTCTCAGGGAGGAACTGGATAACGAGGAATCCCTGCTCAATGCCAAAAGTTCCAGCATAGTAGAGATAAAGGCACAGATCGAGAGCGAGTTCAACAGACTGATACCTCAGACTTCCGAACTTGAGGCTGCAATGGCAGCTTATGATGAGAAGGTCCGTGTCCATGAGGAAAGGGAGCAAAGGCTTTCCGAGCTGACAGAGAAGTATGACCTCGACTATGCCACCTTCACCCAGAACCGGCAGGAACTTGAGGAGTTGCTTGACCGGCAGGCAAAAGAAGAGCTTGATCTGGAGGAAAGGAAGATCACAGCAAGTGAATCACGCAGGCAGCTGGAACTTGAGATCGAAGAGATCAATTCAAAGTCTGCCGAGTTCCAGGAGAAGGTTGCTGCTTTTGAGAAGAATAGAGAGCTTTACCAGCGTGACATCCTTGAATACGAGGAGAACCTGCGTATCTACACTGAGAAAAACAATAACCTGCAGGAGTCTCTTTCTGTGTACGAGGAAGAGCTCAGGTCGTTTGAAGAAAGACGTGCCGAACTTGAAAGTCAGAAACTTTCCCTGTCAGGTGAAGAGGAATCCCTCCTGCAGAGAAGGTCCGATATAGAGGACAGGCGCAGGGAACTCGAATCAGAGGAGTCGATGATCGTTTCCTGGAGAGCTGAGGTCGAGTCAGAGAAAACTTCCCTGCAATCCGAACTTGAGAGCATCAAAACCAGGCGCGAGGATAACTCTAAGCTTGAGAGTGAACTGGAGTCCGGATTCAGTGAACTGGAGTCCCGCCGCAGGGAACTTGAAGAGCTTCTGGAAACAACTGAAAAGGAGATAGGGACACATATCACCCTGCATCGCCAGAACCTTGATCTCCGGAAGGTTAACACAAAGCTTGAACAGCAGTCTGTTTACATAAAGAGTCTTGAAAAGTCCCTGAGTGAGATGCAGATAGCCCTCGATGAGGCTACATCGGATGCAAGGAAACACGAAATGTTCTCTCAGATCCTCAAAATGAACATGGAACTTTCAGAATAAGAATCAGTATGTGTGCCTCAGAACTCATAGGGTTCATCACGAATCAGAAGGATTCTCTCATCACAGGCACACTTCCTGTTTCTTATTTATCGGCAATTCAAATTACTTCTTTTATTTCACTTACTAGCTTTGCGGCAACTGCTGCCGGGTCATCTGACTGGTAGATGCTCCTGCCCACTATCACCCAGTCGGCACCGGCCCTGATGGCATCTGCAACACTCCCGCCCTGCGCACCCACGCCTGGAGAGATTATTGTTAGGCCGTTACCGATTATATTCCTTATCTCTCTTACCCTTTCAGGCCTTGTTGCGGGTGCGACCACGCCGGAGGCTTTCTCATCAGCAGCCATCTTCGCGATAGCTTCTCCTGCGGCCTGCATGAAGTCTAGCGCGCCAGGGTGGCTCATCTCGGTGACCACGAAAATGTCCTTGTTGTTGCTCCTGGCCACTTCCACAGAGGTCCTGAGGCTGTCGTGTCCCGTGAATCCCTGAACGATAACTGCATCAGCGCCGGCTTTGAACACCTGCTCACAGATGAGGCGGTTTGTGTTGGGTATGTCCGCAACCTTGAAATCTGCAATGATCGGTGCATATCGGGACAGTTCGCTTATTATCCCGAGTCCTGTTGCCAGTATGAGGGGATAGCCAACCTTAATGGCGTCCACATGTCCGGCCACCGCCTGGGATATCCTGAGGGCTTCAGTGCTGTCCAGCACGTCAAGTGCGAGTATGAGTCGTGTATTCTTTTCCATGTGATTCTCCTTCCCCGGACCTGCAGGCTTAGTCCTGTCCCTGTTCCTTTGCCAGCCTTGTCCTTGCAGCCGCAACCAGTATTGGCAGGGTTATTGTGGCATCGGAGTGTACTGTGACCGAGCGTGCGGTCTCGCTTACCTTGCCCCATGAGCGTGCCTCGTCCAAGGTGGCCCCGCTCAGGCCGCCGGTCTCCGGCGTGTCCATGGTCAGCTGGATGGCATATTCGAATTCCTGGTGGGTGATGAGCATGGACTGGAAGATGTAATTCTTGGGAACGCCGCCGCCAATGAGCAGTGCTCCTGGCCTTTTTGCCTCGTAGCACAGGTCGATTATCTCCCTCATATCCTCGAAAGCGTCGACCTTCAGGGGATTCTTCTGCTTGTAAAGCCATGCCTGCAGCCCGATCATCGAATCCTGGATGGCCGGGCAGAATACCGGTACGTTCATGTCCGCCGCAGTCCTGAGGATGGAGTCCTTGTCATCAATGTGGTTGCCTATATGCGTCATCATCTGCCTGATGGAAATGGGTTCGCTGTCCATGTCGGCGAAGATGGCTTGCATCCTTTCCTCGAAATCCACAAAGTATGGCTCGGGAAGGTAAACGTCATATATCCTGTTGATCTCCTCGTGCTTGAGCTCTATATCGTCGCATTGAGCACATCCCTTGTAGTGGTGAAGCCCCATGGATTCCACGATCTCATGCACCATGTTGGCCCCTGTGGTCACAAGCACATCTATATAGCCGTCCCTGATAAGATCAGCCACGATGCCTCTCATGCCCGCCGGTACCATGGCTCCTGCAAGCCCGAAGAAGCTCGTGGAACCTCCGGCCAGCATCTCGTGGTATATGTCCACGGCGTCAGCCAGCTTTCCTGCACCGAAGGCGCATCCGCACATTGCCTGGACAAGCGAGTCAACATCCATGCCCTCTGTGATCCTTGCCTGGTTTATCGGGTTCTGGAGTTTTTCCTCAGGTGAATGATGTTCCATTTGTTATCATCTCTGTTTTGTTGGTTCTACGGCAAGCTCCTTCATTAAGGTTTCTTCTTCAAATAAAAGTCAATATTGCTTTTCGAGGCAGACATTCTGTTAAATGCCGGCCCGATGTCAGATGTCTTTTTTGGGCTGACTGCACAATTTAAATAATACATAAACTGCATATAAACTGCAATGAGTTCCATTCTTTCCAGAATAGTCCCGAAGCAAAGGAAGATGTCCACACAGCTTGGCGGCCTGCTCATCATAGTGGGTGAGACTATGTTCCTGTTCTCGATACTTAACTTCCTGATGATCACAAGGTTGCAGTATTACAGTTCAGGGGATAATTTCTTCAGGATACTGTTTCCCAACTACCTGCTGTTCCTGTTCGGCCTGTCTGCGGTGGCGTTCATCGGTATGTGGCTTACCTATGTCTATATTTTCCCGAGCAAGCAGAAGTTCTCGCAGGAGCAGGCTATTAAGGATGACCGCAGTCCTATGTATAATACTATCCTGGAAATGCAGAAGGAACTCCGCGAGATGAGGGCCACGGTGGAATCGCTCTCAGAAAGAGTGGACATGATGGCTGAAGAAAGAAAATAGTTTTCCTGTTCAAATGACAATAGAATTCGAACCTCTTATAGACGAGCCTGCACTTCTTGTAAGGAGCACTACCACATCACTGGTGCTTGCAGACATACACCTGGGTATAGAGTGGGATCTTTACAGGAGCGGGATATCAATACCCAGTCGCATGAAACATGGACTCGAACGCATCCTTGGCTACGTCAAAAGCAAATCGCCTGACAGGATCATCCTGCTGGGGGACCTGAAGCACAATGTGCCACAGGTCTCGTGGCAGGAAAGGGATGAGCTCCCTTATTTTCTGGAGTCCCTTGCGGAGCATGCCCGGATAGACATCTTTCCCGGCAACCATGATGGAGGTATCGAGCATCTGGTTCCCAGGAGACAGGATATCACGATACACCCGGTGCGCGGCTCAGTCATTGAGGGAGTTGCCTATTTCCATGGCCATACCTGGCCTGCCCCCTCCCTCCTTAGCGCGCAGTATATAGTGACAGCCCACAATCATCCCACTATCAGGTTCACAGACAGCCTTGGCTATTCCGTAACAGAGCAGAGCTGGATCAGGACAAGGCTCAATATGGATGTCCTGGGGGAGCATTTCAGGGATAAGGAGATGCAGGAGCGTAAGGCAAGGGATAGCCCGGAGCTCATAATCGTTCCATCGTTCAACGAGCTATGTGGCGGAGTGGCCTTTAACGAGTCTCTCCACGATGACCTGCTTGGCCCAATGTTCTCATCGGGGGCAGTGGACATTGACAATGCGCAGGTCTATCTGCTTGACGGGACATCTCTTGGGGTGTTGAAGAACATCCGCAGGATGGAGGAGAGCATGCCCGGCACCGGAAAACGCAAAAGGAAGGCAACACGGAAATGAGCTTTGGGAACATTTTCGATTCTTTGCACCCGCGGATACAAGAAGCTCTCAGGAAGCAGGGATTCATGGCTCCCACGGAGCCCCAGGAAAAGGTCTTGCCATTCATACTGAAAGGAGAGCATACTTTCCTGGTGGCTCCCACCGGTTCCGGAAAGACCGAGTCCGCCATGCTTCCCATATTCAACGCCATACTTTCCAAGAGTGAAGAGCAGAGGGCCGGCATCTCGGCACTCTATATCACTCCCCTGAGGGCGCTCAATCGTGACATGCTCTCACGTATGAACTGGTGGGGGACTGAACTTGGTATCGATGTGCAGGTGCGGCACGGGGATACTTCCCAGTATGAAAGGCAGAAGCAGTCACGTAAGCCTCCTGACTTCCTTATAACAACCCCGGAGACCCTTCAGGCCATGTTCACGGGCTCCCGCCTGCGCAAGAATCTGGGATCGGTCACCCATGTGGTAGTGGATGAGATTCACGAGATGGCATCCTCCAAGCGAGGCACCCAGCTTGCAGTGGGTCTTGAGAGGCTTGTGGAGATTGCAGGCGAGTTCCAGAGGATGGGGCTTTCGGCAACAGTAGGGAATCCAGATGAAGTAGCAAAGTTCCTGGCAGGCACGGACCGAAGTGTCACTGTTGTATCCGTATCCATGCTCAAGATGCTTGATTTTAATGTGGTGACCCCTCATGTTACCGATGAGGATATAGAGATCGGCGGCAAGGTTGGCTCAGAGGTGGAGTTCGCTTCACAGCTGCGCTGCATAAGGGATATTGTCGGAGGAAACATGTCCACGCTGGTCTTTGTGAATACCAGGCAAAGCGCGGAGGCCCTGGCTGCGGGATCTAAGATGCTTGGCCTGCCCATCGGGGTGCACCACGGCTCCCTGTCGGTGGATGCGCGCATCGAGGCAGAGGAATCGTTCAAGAGCGGTGACCTTAAGGGCCTGATATGCACATCATCCATGGAACTGGGTATTGACATAGGGAACGTGGACCATGTGGTGCAATATGGCTCCCCGAGGCAGGTTTCCCGGTTACTGCAGCGTGTAGGCCGTGCAGGCCACAGGATACATGAAGTTTCCAGGGGCACTATCCTGGCCATGGGTCCGGATGATGTGGCTGAGAGCATGGCTATCTGTAAACTTGCGCTGGAAGGCAAGGTGGAGGCTGTGTCTCCGCACATGAACTCCCTGGACGTACTGGCAAACCAGATATCGGGACTTGTTATCGATTTTGGGGATGTGGGTATCGAAAAGGTGTTTTCCATTCTCCGGCGTGCATATCCTTTCAAGGACCTGAACGAGAGCACCCTCAGGAAAGTGGTCTCACAGATAAATGACTATCGCATGGTATGGAATGAGGAAGGTTCTGATGTCCTCTCGCGAAGGAAGAAGAGCTGGCAGTATTATTATGACAATCTGTCCATGATACCTGACGAGAAGAAATACGAGGTCTTTGATATCGTCACAGGGAGGCCTGTGGGTGTGCTTGATGAGGCATTTGTCATTAACTTTGTGTCACCCGGTGCTGTCTTTATAACCAAGGGGGATATGTGGCGTGTCATTGAGATGAACAGCGACCGTGATCGGATAAAGGTAGAGCCGGTGCGCGGGATGGGTGAGATCCCGAGCTGGGTGGGTGAGGAGATACCCGTGCCTTTCGAGGTTGCCGTGGAAGTGGGCTCTATCCGCCAGGCCATAGCCGGGCAGGTTCTGGAAGGCCGTGAGGATAACGAGATAGTTGCATTCCTGCGCAAGGCCTATCCTGTGGATGCCAATGGGGCTGAGTCACTGGTTTTCCTTGTCAGGGAACATGCTGAGGGCGGTTTCCCGGTCCCGCACGCAGGTCTGCTTGTAATAGAGAACGACGGCGATGCTGTTCTTATCAATGCGTGCTTCGGACACAATACCAATGAGACCCTTGCAAAAGTGCTGACCTCCCTGCTTGCTGCAAGATATGGGAGCAGCGTGTCCCAGGAGATAGACCCCTACAGGATACGTTTACAGCTTCCCCGAAGGATACGGGCTAAGGAGATCTCAGATCTTCTGGCGGAAATAAAGCCTGAGCATATTGAGCCTATCATAGAGATGACACTGAAGAACACTTCCTTGATGAAGTGGAAGATGGTGCACGTGGCCAGGAAGTTCGGAGCCCTGGGCAAGGATATCGACTATGACCGGATAAGCATGAAGAAGCTGCTTGAGATATACAGGGATACGGCCATGTATGATGAGGTTATCAGGGAGATATTCCATACCATGCTGGATATCACGCGCGCTTCGGAAGTGCTGGGGGGCATATCCTCAGGCAGCATAGCAGTTTTGGTAAGCCCTTCGACCCCGCTGGGCAGGGCCGGTTTTTCTATGAAGAGGGATCTTGTAGCGCCTGAGAAGGCTGACAGGTCCATCGTGATGGCACTCAAGGAGAGGATCATGAATGACAGGGTAATCCTGTTCTGTGTGCATTGCAAAAAGTGGACATCCAGAAGGCAGGTGAAGAACGTTCCGGACTCTATCGTATGCCCGGTGTGTGATTCCATGATGGTCGCATCGCTCAAGCCCTGGGAGGAGGAAGAGATAAAGCTTGTGCAGAAGCATCAAAAGACAGGTTCTGAGGAAGAGCTCAAACGTATAAGGAAGGTTTATCGGAATGCAAATATTGTGATGACCCATGGCAAGCAGGCCGTGATAGCCCTTGCCAGCAGGGGTGTGGGTCCTGAGATGGCAACAAGGGTGATACAAAAAATGCGACAGGATGAGGAAGCTTTCTACCGGGATATACTTGTAGCTGAGAGGAACTATGCCAAGAACAAGAGGTTCTGGGGTTGAAAGATGCAATGATTATCAATCTATGTTTAAACAAGCGTTTCATATTTAGCTGGTGGCTGATGGATTAAATACAAATAGGCATAATCTTTTATAACATTATACGAATATTATTTTTCACAAGTGCCTGGCTTCTCACGATTTTTATAGATAACTAAGCAAAAGCGGCTTCAATCCAATAGTTTTATATCTGATGTCAGGCAAATCAAGATGACTAAAATCTACTCAACAGAGAAGGTTTCATTATGAACATGAAAGAAAGGTTTATCAAAGCATTAAAAGGTGAAGAAGTCGATAAAGTTCCGGTAGTATCTGTAACACAGACCGCTATCGTTGAACTCATGGACAAGACCGGTGCTGCATGGCCAGAGGCACACACCGATGCGCAGAAGATGGCCGACCTTGCAATGGCAACATATACTGAGTGCGGTCTTGAGGGTGTAAGAGCTCCATACGACCTTACAGTTCTCGCAGAGGCAATGGGCTGTACAGTCAACATGGGTACAAAGAACAGGCAGCCATCTGTCACAGACCACCCATACCCCAAGGGTCTTGAAGGTGCTGCAATGCCTGAGAACCTCCTTGCACAGGGCAGGATACCCGTAGTACTTGAGGCAATGAAGATCCTCAGGGAGAAGGCAGGAAACGACTTCCCTGTAATCGCCGGTATGGAAGGTCCAGTTACCCTCGCATCTGACCTTGCAAGTGTCAAGAAGTTCATGAAATGGTCTATCAAGGACCAGGAATCTTTCCAGCAGATGCTCGACTTTGCATGTGACGCATGCATCCAGTACGCAAACGCTCTTGTCGAAGCAGGCGCAGATGTCATCAGCGTACCAGACCCGGTAGCATCCCCGGACCTTCTGGCCCCTGAGACATTTAACACAATCCTCAGGCCAGTACTGCAGAGATTTGCAGATGGTGTCAATGCACCAATGATCCTCCACATCTGTGGTGACGTTTCCCCTATTCTTGAAGGCATGGCAGACTGCCACTTCGAGTCAATCAGCATTGAAGAAAAGGTCAAGGACCTCAAGGGAGCAAAGGCAAAGGTTGCCGGCAAGGTAACGATCTGCGGTAACGTTTCAAGCCCGTTCACTCTGCTTGCAGGTGACGAGGCAAAGGTCAAGGCTGACTCCAAGAAGGCTCTTGAAGACGGTATTGATGTACTTGCACCAGGCTGCGGAATTGCACCGGACACAAAGTGCTCCAACCTCAGGGCAATGGTTGCAGCAAGGGATGAATACTTCGCATAAATTCTATCGGCATGCATAGTTCGCTATGGCATGCCTTCCTTTCTTTTTACATGCTTCTGCCTTAGAGGCTTATTCCGGTCCTGAAGATTTAAATCTTACCTGCTCAGCTCAGCATTTACACTATTTAATATTGAGATCTGATATTGAAGATGAGGTTAAACACTGCACTAAAAGGATTTCTCTATTTATTATGCAGTTCACTTTTAAACCGGTGCGCAGATGACCTGATTTCTGCTGCCGGGGCCGAAAGGTCCAGGTTAAGAGGGTAATGGAAATCAATTCTCTGCATGTAACATGCTCACTTGTAACTGGGAGCATGACCTTCCTGAAACCAAGTTAACAGTTGTAGGAAAAGGTTATTCAAAGAGCTTAAGTAAAATTTATTAAAAAAGAGAAAAGGAACAAGTTCTGAATCAGAACTTGTTTTACTTTTGAGTTTACCACTTGTAGTTGGTTTCTGGCCTGAAGACCTTGACCTCTGCCTTGTACTTGGCGAGGCTGTCGCTCATGAAGGTGTCCTTCTCGTTGGTCAGTGCGTCGACAGATGCCTTTGCGTCTGCAAGTGCATTCTGCTCGAAGCGGGACATGATGAGCTTGCCTTCCTTCTTGGATGCTTCAAGGATCTTGATTGTCTCTGTGACTGCGTTCTTTGCACGGAGGTACAGGTCGTTTCCGTCCTTGACAATTGCCTGGCCTACCTTGAATGCGTTGTCGTATGCAAGGATGTATCCCTGTGGGTCTCTGTACTTGTCAGAGAGAGCCATCATGTCACGGAGCACCTTTGCGTTTCCGGTCTGGATTGCAGTGTTCATGAGGGCTGCGTCCATGTTCAGGGTCTGGGACCAGCACTGTACGCTTGTACCACCGAATTCACCGTGGTATTCGACGGACTCGTTTGACCACAGGTCACAAACCTGCATTGTCAGGTTACCCATGACATCTGCGTGTGCGCAGGTTGCAGACTTTCCTTCCTGGGCAATCGGGCATCCGGTAATGGACTTAATGATGGTGTTCTCGTAACCGCAGTCCTTTCCTGGGCCCTGTGCACCTGCTTCATATCCTACAAGTGTCCTTGAACCAGCCAGTACTCTTGCAAGGATTGCGAGGGTGTGTGCAAGGTTCTTGTCAAGGAGACCACCGGCGATGAACATTGCAGTGTTTGCCTGGGCACAGTCTGTGTCACCGGCGGCAATTCTGCCTTTCTTGTCTGCGATCTTCTTGATGTCTGTCCAGATCATTTCCATGTCCATTCCGCCGAGGCAGCCAATTGCATAGATCATGCCTGGTACATCGTTCCTGAGAACTGCGTAGTCGAGGATTTCCTTTCCACCCATTGTCTCAATGGACAGGAAGTCTGCGCCGCCGTCTGCAACAGCCTCAAAGGACTCCATGAGCGTGTCATACTTGTCGCCGATCAGTGCGAGCAGGTCACGGTCCTCACGGATGTCACCGGGGGTGTGCCTGAGACCGCACTTTATGCCGTACTCTTCATGGTATTCTTCGAGAATTGTTTTCTGGACGTGAGCGATCTCGCCTCCCCAGGAGGGGTTGTTGGTCATCTGCTCGACGTGTTCTGTCTCGAGTGAGACTGCCGGGAAACCGATCTGTACTGCCCTTGCGACAATGTCAGTAGTCAGCTTGCGGTATTCAGAAACGAGTTTCTCCTTGGAGACACCGGCCTCTGGCCTTGGTGCATAGTTAACTTCTGCTGTAACATATCCAGCACCGACCTCTAATCCGAGTTCAGCTTTTACTGGGTGGACAGCAGTTCCGAAAATCATATCGTCAGCATTCTTGTATGCCATTGAAGTGTATCTTTTGACCATTTGCTTCACCTCTTAGTGCTTGTGGAACATGTCCTTCAGCTGTGCAAGGCCCTTGCCTGCCAGTATTGCGTTTGCCATCTTTGGTGCATCTGCGGCTTCCTCACCATATATACCAAGCTGGTATGAGCTGACGAAGTCCTGGTTGACTGCTCCGCCACCGCACTGGAATGGTACCTTGATGCCTGCTTCGAGGAGTCTGTCATTGATTTCCTTGAATGCGTACATGGTGGTTGTCATGAGTGCTGTACCGGTGAGCATCATTGGGCTCTCCTTCTTTACAGCTGCAATGACTTCATCTACTGGGACATCACGGCCGAGGTCTACTACTTCGTATCCGGCAGATCTGAGAAGAGCTGCTACGATTGTCTTTCCTATGTCGTGGACGTCACCCTCTGCTACGTGGCATACAACTTTGCCCTTTGGCTTTGGTGCAGAGCCTGCGGATTCCTTACAGAACTCGATACCTTCGAGCATTGCATCTGCAGACATCATGACGTTTGGCAGGAAGACTACGCCCTGGTCATATAAGTCAGTTACAATCTTCATTCCTGGCATGAGCACGTCGTCAATGAGCTTTATTGGGTTTGCTCCCTTCTCGATTGCCTTCTCGAGGCCCTCGATAACGTCGTCCTCTTCACCCTCAAAGATTGCCTTTGCAATTGATTTTGCTGGCTCGTCTTTCGGGTACATCTCAGCTGCCATCTGATCAGGTGTCTGTGCTTTCTCCTTCTGCACATTGTACCTGACTAAAATTTTGGTTGGGTCTATATCCATCTATTCTACCTCCTTAGTATCTAGATTGGTTTTTCCTGCCACCCTATCGTTCAAAAATCTCACGATCAAAGCAGCAGATGGATTTCAGCCGATCACAGGCACCATTTATTGCATAAGAATCTCCACAATCCTTGTACAATCATTATACGCCTTTGACCAACTTCATCTTTCCACATAATCAACTATTCAAAGTTGGTATATAAACCTAGCGGTTTTAGTTATTTATAAAAGTGTTTTAATAATACTATATACTACATTTTGATGAAGTCGCGTCTGATAACACTTTTTTTAACAAAATCGGGCTTAACTACTCATTATATTTTGAGAGTCATATTTTTTTCTGATAAATTATATTCAGAAGTAAGCGGTTTTGAGGAATAACTTTAAATACTACGATTTTTTAAAACAATCAAACTTTATTTATGTAAATTTTGCTTGATTTAATGTGCTCTACTTCATTTATATATATTTATACTGCAGCGTTTCTTTTGATTGTTTTTTTAAGAAATTGAAAGTAAAAACATGTTAACGCAGTTAACAATGCTACTTTTCTTCCAATGTCATCTCATTCCGTTGTTTTGTTTACCGTCTGATTTAAGTAGGGGTGTATTTTTGTCGACATTTACTTCTCTTTAACTTTTTAATGCATGTGTGTCATCCAACCCCAAAGGCGTTATGCTTAAATGTAATTGCTTGAACCTGCGCTCAGGACAAAGAATTGATCCTGTCAAGAATAGAAAGCAATTGAATTCAGGATGCAAGAAGTATAAAATTCATAACCTCTGGCCTTAACATGGCTCTAAGGTCTTTCTTCCAGAGGTTATACAGTTACAGAAGCGTTCCATCAGTCCTTCTCATGAAGGATCTTAATGAGCATGTGAATTATGCGTGAAACTTATATTCACTGCCCTGAGATTTTCCTCAACAGCATCATTCACAATGCTGATAAGCCTGTCGTGTTTGATGTTCGATACGGCTGAGAGTATCTTCAGCTTGCGGGAATGTGCATTCCCAAGGGGAATGAGCTCATATGTGACATCCTTGTCGAATGCTGTCAGATTAGCTTTCACTGTATCAGTCTCGGACTCCATGAATAATTTGATGTGGCCCACGAACTCAGGACTGGATCTCATCACTTCGGCCTTGATGGCTTCGATCAGGTTCCGGACAACCGACCGGGCATTGTCAGTCGATACATTCCCAATGCTGTACTCAGTGGCATAACTGCTGACCCCTGAAGCATTAATGGAGTCCATATCGTATTCCACAGGCTTGCCGGTTGCCCTGTCCACCATCTGGATCCCGGGGATGGTTGTCTTCAGCTCGGTATCTCTTTTCTCACTGAGTATCTCTTCGGCACCTTCTCCAAAGAGGAGCTTCACAAACTCATGCCAGTGCTCATCCTCGTACGTGGCAGAAAGCAGGACCACCTTGGCCTTCGGGTTCAACTGCTGGACTGATGCTTCGATGATGGGGATGCGTATTTTTTCCACCAGGTCCAGTTTGTTGATCCCCAGCACCTCAGCATCTATTATCTGCCTCATGGCGAAGTGCTTGACCTCCTTCATGAGCTGCTTGAACCTGCTTCCGTCTATGAGCGTCACCAACGGCTGAATGCTGACATCCTTCAGATCCATAAGGTTGATCTCATTCCTGATGACCTGGGGGAAAGCAATGCCTGTCGGTTCTATGAGCAGTATGTCCGGCTTATAGTCCTTCATCAGCAGGCTGATGGTGGTCTTCATATTCACCTTCAGCGAACAGCAGATGCATCCGCTGGTAAGTTCCGTTGTCTGAAGGCCATATTTGGAGATCACGTCCCCGTCTATGCCCACCTCGCCTATCTCATTGACTATAATGGCGACTTTCTTTCCTGCATTGCTGAAATCCCTTCCAAGTCTCAAAATGGTGGTGGTCTTACCGCTGCCTAAAAAGCCTCCGATCACCAGTATTTTCATCATGGGTCCTGCTCCTGTCCGAAAAAAAGATCATGCTGGGATTTCCAGCACTTCGAGGTTCTCCCACTTGAATTTGTCCTTGGGGCATGCATTAATGCATCTCTTGCAGTTGGAGCCGTCACAGAGGTCCGAGCTTATCATGACAACTCCCTCATCATCGATGCTCAGTGCATCCGTGGGGCATACCTTGACACATTTCTTGCATTCGGGGCATTCCACCTTCATGGTCAGGAAGGTACCTACCTTCTCAAGCACCTGAAGCCCTTCTTCTCCAAGCACAGGTATATCTCTTATCACACGCTTGTCCACGCGGGTTGTGTGCTCGGGCAGGTCGATCTGCGGTAGTCCCTTCTTCTTCAGGAACTTCTTGAGCATCTTAAAGGGCATGCCTTCAGTCCAATAGGATATCTCCTGTATATATGCATCCTTGAATCCAGGGTCAGTTGCAAACATTATGTGATTGCTCAGGATCTTCTTTGCGATCTCCTGCAGTTCCCATAGTCTCTTTTCGGAAAGGAGGATCTCCTTTGCAACGATAAGCGAGGTGTTGCCTATCTGGATCACTTCGTCGACGTTAAAGGGCACCATGCCTATCTGATGTGCCTTGACAGCATCCATGTAGGTGCCTGCAGCTCCTGACATGTACGCCTTCTTCACTTCACTGACCTCAATGCCTGCAGCATTACACAGCGCAAGGTGGCCGGCGCGTATGGCACCGATAGCAAGTCCTGCTTCCTGCACATCGTTCTCGAAGAACTTGACCTTGTCCTGGAGGTAAAGAATGTGGTCAGGTGTATTGATCTTTGGAAGCTGTATGATCCCGTTCTTCATTCCTGCGTCGAGGATGGCAATGACTCCTGTGCCTGTAATTCCCTTTGCGTTAAGGTCGCTGTCCTCGATCACTTCTCCGCTCTTCGGGTCGACGAGTTTTGCCTTGACCGTGTTCATCTCAGCATCAAGCACGTAGTTGCGCAGGTTGCCGTTCTCGAACTCGGCGTCCGCAATAACAAAGGGGGATGCAAGTTTACCGTACTTTATCTGCTGTCCTTCCAGCGCAGGACCTGCCGCTGCTGAACCTGTATAGATGGTTCCCTTGTGGATAAGTGCCATCTCGGCATTGGTACCATAGTCGGTGGCAATGGCCGTCTCCTGGGTATCAAGGAAGCCTGATTTGATGATGAGGGCGAGGGCGTCTGCACCGACCTCATGCCTGATGGCAGGCGGTACCACTAGCTTTGCATTGGGATATACTTCAAGGCCAGTGATCTCTGAACAGTCAACGATACGTGCACTCCTGTCCGACTCTTTAATGTTGAGTTTCTCCTTCTTCCTCTCTCCTGCATATGCAAGATCATCTATGGGTATTCCCTGGAATATGGATAACTGTATAGGATTCCCGCAGATGGCCATCCTCTGAAGTTCCTCGGGTGCTACTCCCAGAGCTTCGATGACCTTTCTGACCGCATTCACATGCAGGCCGTGGGCAAGCTCCAACCCGTAGGTGATGGCGAAATCAAGGTGATCCATCACATTAGCTCCCGGAAGCGGATTACGGAGGGTGATCACGGTCTTTTTGATCTCTCCTGAATCCAGGTCGATCTTCTGTGCTCTTATACCACTGGTTCCTAAGTCGATTGCAACTCCTGTTCTCATATGTATCCCTTGAAGTTTTTGTGAAGTTAGTAAGTTAGTATTGGGTCCTAACTTAAAAATACTATGCTACGGTACTGATGTTTGAAGACAGTACTATTTAAATTGATTGAAGTACTTATATTATCTTTAAAAAATGACAGTACCAGCAGTCACTTAACGGTGTGTACTCCAAGTTAACTGGATTTACGCCAGAGGGATCTGTCGCAATAATTAAATACTCATTCCCTGCAACACACCTTCTTCCCCTTCTCTGTCAGGACATACTTCTTACCAGGGGGATAGTTTGATCCTTGATGGCATGATGTTGCTGCAGTGCAGGCGCAGGTTCCAGTGCAGGTGCCGGGCGCGCCTTCATCACATACTTCCCGGATGTATCCCATGTGCTCCATGTTATGAAGCATGTCTTTCAGATTATCGGGGCTGATGCCAAGCTTCAGGGCAAGCTCTCCCGGAGCAAGGCTCTCAATGAAGAGTCCTTTCAATATCTCTTTGATCATGATGGCCCCACCTTAGCCCTCTCCCACTTCAAAACTGTCCTTCCACTTAAGGTATGTGAGCAGAGATAGCATCCCCATGTATATTTCCGGCCTAAGCGTATCAAGCAAGGTCCAGCCTGTATATTCCGCGTTCTTCAGTAAATGAATCTCGAGCAGTTCCCCCGTTGCTGCAAGCACGTATATGCCTCCAAATATGAGGGACAGGATGATCCCTACGTACACATATGCGATCCCTTCCCGGACCCCTGCCCGGATCTCCGATACTCCGTACAGGAAAACACTCCCTATCAGAATAAGGATCAGCCCTGCAATGATATCCGCAGGGATGAACAGGGTATCTGCAATGAGGTGCTCCTGATATACTGTCCCGCAGGCTTCGGAAAGAGCCTTTGAGATGCCTGTCACTGTCTGGACAACCCCGATGAGGGCATAGGCACATCCCATTATAAGGGCGAACAGCATTTTATCTTTATTGATCACTTCCAGAGCCTCCTTTCAGTATCCAAGCAGTCTCCCTCCCTGATATACAAGGAAAGCCATCATCCAGGCAACTGCAACTCCATAGGCAAGCGCAAATGCTGTCCATTTCCATGAGCCAGTCTCCTTTTTAATAACTCCCAGGGTTGCCACACAGGGCATATACAGCAGACTGAACACCATCAGGCTAAGAGCGCTAAGGGCTGTGACAGAAGGGTCTGCAACAAGGCTGGCTGTCAGGGCCTCGGGATTGTCTCCTACCCCGTACAACACTCCCATAGATGCGACAACTATCTCCTTTGCCACTAAACCAAAAACAAGGGCTACTGTCATCCTCCAGTCAAATCCCAGGGGCTCAAGCAGGGGTGCAAACAAGTGGCCGAGCATGCCTACATAGCTTTCCTCGCTGCCGTACTCTATCCCCCACGGGAAGGATGCCAGAGACCATATTATCACAACGCCCAGCAATATGACAGTTCCTGCCTTCTTGATGTACATGGCCCCGTTATCCCACATGTGCACGACACTCGCTCTCAGGGTAGGCACGCGGTAGGGCGGCATTTCCATGATGAACGGTGCAGGCCTGCCTTTTACGATGGTCGTCCTGAGCAGCTTTGCCGAGATGACCGCGATCACTATGCCAAGGATGTACATGAAGAACACAACTGTCCCTGCCTGGCGCCCGAAGAACGCTCCTGCCAGGAGTATATATATAGGAAGCCTGGCTCCGCAGGAGACGAAAGGCACCACCAGGAGGGTGATGAGCCTGTCCTTTTCATCCTCTATGCTGCGCGTGGCCATAATGGCGGGTACGTTGCATCCAAAACCCATCAACAGCGGGATGAATGACTTTCCGTGCATGCCTATTTTATACATGAGCCTGTCCATGATGAAGGCTGCCCTGGCAAGATACCCGCTGCCTTCAAGCAGGGACAGCAGGAAGAAAAGGATGAATATGTTAGGGACGAAGGTAAGCACGGCTCCCACGCCTCCGATTATCCCATCCCCGAGCAGGGATGCCAGCCATTCTGGCTCCAGGCCGGAACTTACATTCACGGCCAGCCACACAAATGCCCGCTCGATCATATCTGTAAAGGGTGTGGCGAATGCGAAAGTGAGCTCAAAGGCTCCCCACATAAGAGCAAGGAATATAGGTATCCCCAGATACTTGTTTGTCAGGACCCTGTCTATCATATCCGACTTTGTCAGCCTGACATTGCACCGGGTGCATATCTGCGGGAAAATTGCGTTGATGGCGACATATCTCTTGTCTGCGATCTCTGCCTCGTACTCCTCCTGGTCGATGGAAGCAAGCAGTTCGTTTATGGCTTCGGCTGCGGCACTCTTCTCTATCTTTGCCCTGACATTGCTGTCACCTTCAAGCAGCCTGATGCTCATCCAGCGCATGGGGTACTTCTTAATAAGTTCAGGATCAGTTAGCAGGACCTTCTCAATTTCAAGGACTTTGCTCTCTATAAGGTCACCGTAGCCTATCTCACGCCCGTGATACTTCTCATCATGCTTCTGTTCGATTACCCTGTCAAGCAGTTCGTTGATGCCTATGCCCTTACTTGCCACGGTCTGTACAACAGGCGCAGCAAGGATCTCCTGCATTTTATTGATGTACAGCTTGTCCCCCCTTTCCAGGGCGAGGTCACACATGTTAAGGGCTATGATCATCTCGGTCTCAAGTTCCATCAGCTGTGTCGTAAGATAGAGGTTCCTTTCAAGATTTGATGCATCCACTATCTGGATCACTATATCCGGCTTTTCCTCTATGATATAATCCCTTGCGACGATCTCATCCATGGAGTATGCCGTAAGGCTGTAAGTGCCCGGAAGGTCGGTGATCTCTATCTCGTATCCCCTATAGGTCCTTACACCTGTCTTTTTCTCAACAGTGACCCCCGGCCAGTTACCCACATGCTGCCGGGAACCAGTTATTGTATTGAACAATGTGGTCTTACCTACATTTGGATTGCCGGCAAGGGCAACTCTGATTTTCCTGTTTTCCATAAGTCCTCGCTCATTGCTATGATCCGGGCCTGCAGATATTATTTATGGCTTCTGCCAGGCCAGTGTCCCTATTCGATCATCTGGACGAATATCTGGCTTGCCTCTTCCTTCCTGATCGAAAGATGATATCCCTTTATCTGGAATTCAATGGGGTCTCCCAGGGGCGCTTTTCTTACAAGTTCCACTTCCGAGCCGGCGACCATCCCCATGTCGAACAGCTTTCTCCTGGCAGGACCTTTTACACGCACTTTCGTAATCCTTGCCAGGTCACCCGGTTTAAGTGTATCAAGCGTGATCTCGGTCATTTTAAGCAGTTCCCTCTTACTATGCGTTTCTCTGAGTAGCGTAATCAGACTTTTGATATATAGCAATATCGCGATAGCTAATATGTTTCTGCGTGCAAAACAATCTCAACGATTATCCCGTACACTGTTTACAGATGCTGTTACTGAGCGCCCCTACTTCATTATCGTAATGCATTTCACGATAACAGTTACTTTACTTTTTCTTGTGGATAGGGCAGTTCTCTTTAGGAGACGGCTTGCAATCGATGTATTCTCCTGTAGTATAAAAATGCCTGAAATGGTCCAGCCAGTAGGGCCACTCACTTCTCATATCGATGAATTCTACAAATTTTGTCAGGATCTCAAAGGTCTCGGGCGCAAGCACGTGTTCTATCTTGCATGCGTCAAGGTTGGCGTTCTCCTCGTCCAGTCCCAGCAACAGAAGAAAATCCCTGATGACCCCGTGCTTTTCCATGGTGCACTTGGCAATCCTCTCTCCCTCTTCGGTAAGTGTCACGCCGCCGTATTTCTCATAGTTGATGTATCCTAGCTTGGTAAGTTTCTTGAACATCCCGGTAACACTCGGGGAACTGAGGTCAAGCTCCCTGGAGACATCCTTTACCTGGGCATAGCCTTTTCTCTCTACAATTTTCTCGATGGCTTTCAGGTAATCTTCCGTTCTTTCAGTTGTCATAAAAAACCTACCATTTTTCGGATTAGCTATTGAAGTAGAGATGGTCTCCCAATAGTATATAAATATGACTGTTTTTGTCAGGGAAGCTGAAAATAAAAGTAAGCGGGTGATCTTCTGTTTCCCTGAGCGATCATTTACCTGATGCTTTTCAGGTAGGCTTCGAGCCTGTCCATGCCTTCCTTGATACTATCAAGGCTGTTCGCATAGGAGAAGCGCAGGAAACCTTCCGCACCGTCGCCGAAGTCTATTCCCGGGGTAACCGCAACGCCGATGTCCTCGAGTATCCTCTGGCTCAGTCTAAGCGAATCTTCCGAGAACCTGCGGGCATCAGCAAGTATGTAGTACGCCCCTTTAGGTTCGCTCTCAATCTCAAGTCCCATTCTCCGCAGGCGCCCGAGCATGTAGCGCCGCCTCTGGTCATAGGCAGTGACCATCTGCTTGACCACCTCCTGGGGGCCTTTGAGGGCGGCAACACCTGCATATTGAACAAAGGCATTGGTGGAGATGAAGAAGTTCTGCTGTATTTTCTGCAGCGTGCGGATGTATCTATCAGGAGCTATAAGGTATCCCAGGCGCCATCCCGTCATGGCATAAAGCTTGGAAAAACCGTTAAGCACAAAAGCATTATCAGTGAACTCGAGAATAGTATGGTCCTCGCCCTCGTACACCAGTCCCTGGTATATCTCGTCAGATATTATGGGCACATCTCCGGCTACCTCGGCCAGTCCCTGCATAATCTCGGGTGGCATCACCTGGCCGGTGGGGTTGGAGGGTGAGTTGATCAATAAGGCTCTTGTCCTTTCATTGATCCTGCCTGCAACCTGCCGGGGCTGAAGCATAAAACCGCTCTCCCCGTCCGTATAGATGAAGTCTGGGATGCCGTTCACGGCCCTGACGAAATTAGGGTAGCATGCATAATGAGGGTTTGACATTATCACCTCATCCCCGGGATCGACAAGGGCCAGGAAAAGCGAAAGCATGGCAGGGCTTGTCCCGGATGTGATCATCACCTGTTCGGGAGCGACCATGACGCCAAACTTCTCCATATATCTTTCAGCAATGGCCTCCCTGAGTTCCGGGATACCCTGGCTGTGGGTATACTTCGTGTTCCCTGAACACATAGCTGCAGCGGCGGCCTCACAAATGTGCGGTGCTGTGGGAAGATCCGGTTCTCCGATCTCCAGATGGATCACCTTCCTTCCTTCTCTTTCAAGTTCCTGTGCTCTTTCAAGCACTTCCATTACATGGAAAGGTGGCATGTCTGCCACTCTGTCAGATATATCTTTCTTCATACTATCGGCCCTGACCGGTCAATATATTCTGGGGAGGCGCGACTATAAAAAAGTTCTTATTCGCATGTCAGGGCATTGCCGGTAAGTTCCGATCAGTGATAAAATAAGGTCAGGTCTGGTCCTGCAGGACCAGACCGGATACATCTGAGTTTCGTATTCTGACCTACGTCCTTCTATTACTTCTTCTCTCTGGCGTAGGCAACAAGAGCATCCTTTATGCCCCACTTGAATGCTACCACAATTGCAATACCCCATGCAAGCGGGTTGAGTAGTATGTAGAATATGCCTGTATCTATCAGCATTGCATCAAGGGCAAGCAGTATCACTACAAGTGCAAGGAAACCTCTCAATGCGGGTACCCATATCTCACTGCCTTCCACATTCATATTCTTCATGAAGCCGCCTATGTAGTCTGCGAACAGGTCTATGGCCAGGAGTCCTATGACCAGTATCAGGATACCTGCAAACAGGTTTGGCAGATATGCTATCATGGCTGCCACGATGCCTGCAATGAGCGTCAGGTTGAGTATGTCCAGTGCTGCCATTATGAATACAAGATAGCCGAACACCTTCACAATACTTGCTATAAGCCCCGAGAATGTGATCCCGCTGGTTCTCATTCCGCTGCCCACGGAAGTTCTCTCCAGGCGTTCATCAATGCCTGTGGCAATAAGGACGTTCTTTACAATTCCTGCCAGGAAATCAACAAGCAGCAAGCCTATTACCAATACTGCGAGTGCTGAGAGTATGAGGGGTATATACAGGATTATACTTGTGATAAAGGCTGCAACAACCTGTATTTGCAAGAGGTCTATAATAATTACCGCAAAGACAAGATAAACGAACCATCTTATAGTCGCATCGAAGAGTTCCACAACAGTGAATTCCGTCCGTTCTATCATTCTTCCCAGAGACGTCCTGTTGATAAGGTCGTCCAGACCTACCTTGTCCAGAATATTTGACCCTATCTTTCCCAAAGCCCTTCCTGCTATCCAGCCTATGATTATCAACAGTATGACTGCTATCAGAACCGGAATAAAAGCGATCAATACATTTATCATACCGTATAAACTGTTCATTATAGTCGATTCCACCATATCATGTACCTCCCTACTGAACGCGACCACTATAACCCTTTTTAAATCGTGATGCGTTGAACTAATATTATGGATGCCTTAAAACTAAGGACATCAAACCCAATCTACAGATTAAATTTTGTTACTAATGGTATTTATACTTGGTGTGTAAAGTAGTTTGTATTTATATTTCATGCAAAGGCCCAATAAGGATGAAACCTTAATCAATGGCCGATGATCGAAAAAGAGTTTCATGTCTTTGGAAAGTGGTTCACGGAATATGTGCGCTCTTTCTATTCTGAGGACATGTTTATTCTCCGCAATATCAAACTCAAGGAAAGGCATAGTCTGGAGGTGTGCAGGAATGCTTCTCTCATCTCCGACTCTGAAGGTCTGGATACCGAAGAGCGCTATCTTGCCATGACCATCGCCCTTTTTCATGACATCGGTCGCTTTGAGCAGATAACGCGTTACAGGACCTTCAAGGATTCGGACTCTGAGAACCATGCGCTTCTGGGTGTGAAGGTCCTCAGGTCCGCGGATGTGCTGGCCTGCCTGCCGTTTACTCAGCAGGATCTTGTCTTTCAGGCCATCGCAAATCACAACATGTACATGATTCCCGAAACCTGTGATGACAGGTGCCTGTTCCACTCAAGGCTTGTCAGGGATGCCGATAAGCTGGATATCTTCCGCGTACTGGCTGATTATTATGCTGAAAGGGATTCTTCCCCTAATCCTGCACTGGATATGGGCCTCCGGGATACTCCAGAATATTCTTCCCGGCTGCTTGAGGACCTCTTTAACAACAGGATGGCGAGCACTGCAGATCTCAGAACCTGCAATGATATGAGGCTTGCAAGGCTTTCCTGGGTGTTTGACCTCCATTTTAAAGAAAGTTTCCGGCTTGTCAGGAAGTACGGTTACATAGACATGATAGCCTCAAAACTTCCGCAGGACGGCAAAGTGGAAAACCTTCGGGCCCACATTGAAGGTTACATTGATTCAGTCCTGGCCTCTGGCAGTGGCATCAGGGGATAAACCGTTTAAGATTTGTGATCATATAATATCATATGAATTCTTTTTCTGCGGAAACTATCGGCTCAAGAATAAACCTCGTTACCTCCCTTCCTGTTATCCGCGGATATTATCTGGTCCTGGGCGGCGGAAAGATCGGTGACAGTTTTCTAAGATATGCAAAAAGATTGCGTTTCCCTCTTGTGCTTGTCATTGATTCGGATGCACATGCACCAGCTTCATTGAATTCTGTTGTACTGGATAAAAGGGAACAGGTCGTTGAAATTATCCGTTCTGTGGCTGCGGCAGATATGAATGCATGCCGGGCCGGGGAAGGGGATGCCGGGACAGGCAATGAAGACGCCAAAGGGCCCGGGGATGCAGGCATTTATTTCTACAGGATGGATGTGAGTGATGTATTTTCTCTCCTGGTCTGCGGGATACCAGAATTCGTTATACCTGCCGTGCCGTCACATGCTGCGGCTGATGTAGTTGAGGCTTCCATGGACCTTGGCAAGGGTGGACTTGTGCGCAAGCTTTCCATCAACAGGGATGATGAGGTTATGACCGCTTTTTTCCAGGGCCTGGTGTCAGCGTTTCCGGAGAATGTGATTGCCGGGACCTACCCCGAGCACAGTGCCATTTTCCTTTCCTATGCGCAGCCCGGCGAGATTTGCCCTGACAATTGTCCCGGGCAGGAGGATTACTGCCGTACCTTTTCCAGGGAGAAACCCAGGACCATTACAAGCTATGCCACGGAAGCGACCCTGACACATCCGGGGCAGGTCTTCGATAGTTACCAGATGAAGCCCGGTATTGGCGGCATTAAAGGCGTTCACCTGAAGGAGAACATGATATCTGCCATGAGATATGTCCGCTCCATCATGGAGAACCCGCTTGAGCATCCTCTACTCAGGGAAAGGTCCTTCTTTATTGCAACCACCTGCAATTGCCATGGGGTCCTGACACTGTTATATGTTGTGTGAAGTTCCTTCAGGGAGCGGTTTTGAAGGAAAGATTGGGAAGAAAAGGTGGCCGGATGGAAAAATGGTGGTTGGTTGGTTGGTGGTACGATATGAACCCGGCCTAATATATAATTAGCATATTTATATATATATATGTATCTATTTTTAGATCACTTGGTCCAGCCAGGGCCGGAATGAGAATAGCGCTTCATTTGGCTGGTTATTGCAGTCAGTGACATCGACCGTATGAAAGATCAGGCAGGATATAAGAATAAGAAGTCTCCGGAAAATTCCGGCACCTGCTATCAGTGTAGCAATATCATTACTCCACTTCCTGGGCTGCCTGCCTGTTCCTGGTTGCTGCATTGTAAAGAATGTAGTAGTGAGGGGTTGATATCCCTCGAAGAATATCAGTCCGAAGGGACGGAAACTACAAAGAACGTGCAGAACCCGCCGCCGGTATTCCTTGTCACGTGACCTTTGCCTGACGTATCTTCCAGCAGGGCCAGGTCTCCTGGCTCAAGTCGCCTGATCGTTCCGTCTGTAGTCTCCATCTCCACAGTACCTGACATGAGGGCCAGGAACTACCGGGTTGGGGCCGGATGCAGTTCGCCGACCCAGCCAGGTTCAAATGTATAAAAGCGATACTTTGATGCAGTTCCATCCCCGGAGACATAGAAAGGGGCAGCAGGTGGCGCCGCTTGTGCAATGCTCTGTTTGACCGTCACGCTATCAAAGTGAGAATCACCATGTGGGTCCGCATATATTCTATGATAGCTCACCTGGGCGAGATCAGAGGAACTTCTTTCATTCATATTCGGTCTCTCTCAGTGCTAGTTGAGGCTTGTCTCTGTAAATTTACATTTTGTCCGAAGATAGATAAAAGTTACGATATCCCCGGATAGATGGTCCGTTCCTTGAATCCCGGGAGTAAGGTGCTGTAATCTTTTTTACAAGCCTGATGCGAGATCAGGCTAGGCGCGCTATGATCATATCATTCCTCCAATTGGAAAAACGTCCTGAATATCTCAATGGAATCCAGGAAGTCCTGCTTGCCCATCAGCTCCCTGGCCGAGTGCATTGCCAGCATCGGCACTCCAACATCCACTACCTTAACTGGCAAATATTTACTGAGCAGAGGTCCCAGGGTCGTTCCTCCCGGCTGGTCTGAATGGTTCACGAACTTCTGGTATTTCACACCAGCCCGGTCACACAGCTGCTGGAAAGCTGCAATGGTCTCCACTTCCGATGCATAGGAGCGATTGCAACTGATCTTGATGGCCATCCCACTGTTCATCACAGGCTTGTTGGTGATATCGCTCTTTTCACAGTAATTTGGATGCAGGCCATGGGCACAGTCCGCAGAGATCACAAAGAAGTCTGCTGCCTCATGGATGAATTGCTGTTCCTTTCCCGCCGTTCCCATGCGGATCCTTTCCAGGATAGTGCTCATCATCACTGAATCAGCGCCCTGCCTGGTCGCAGAACCGATCTCCTCATTATCCATGAAAGCCACCATATTTATCCCGTCCTTATGCCTTGACCCAACAAGAGCTTCCATGGCAGCATACACCATGGACAGGTCGTCGATCCTCGGGCAGGAGATGAATTCTTCCCTTGATCCGACCAGCATACCTTCTTCGCTGCAATAGACGCTCAGGTCCATATCCAGGATATCCTCACGATCGACTCCCGCCTCCTCCGCAACCAGACCCAGCAGATAAGCATCCCTGATCTCGTCTTCGATCAACCGGGTCAGGAGGGGCTGCATTTCTTTCTGGACCTTGATCTCCACACCTTTATTGACCTCGCGGTTCATATGGATGGCCAGATTAGGGATGATAAGCAGTGGTCTTTGAAAATCCAGGTGGATCACTTCCGGCTTCAGGACATTATCGGACCTCACCGCTATTCTTCCGGCAATGGATAAGGGACGATCGAACCACGTGTTCAGGATGGGCCCGCCGTAGCGTTCCACATTCAGTGTCAGCATCCCTTCACTGTTCACCTCCGGATTGGGTTTGACCCTGAATCCTGGATTATCAGTATGGACAGCGATCATCTTCAGCCTTTTTGCCGGAGACTGACAGCTTCCGATAGTAAAGCCCACCAGCATGGAGGGATAGGGGGACAGATAGTATTTCCCCGGTGTATTCAAGGTCCAGGGCCCATTCGTTTCCAGCTCCATAAAACCTTCGGCTTCCAGGCGTTCCCTTATGGAATCCACCGTCTGAACGGGTGTCGTCGCTTTTTTCATAAATGTAAAGAAATGATTAAAGAGCTAAAAAAT
>JASKKT010000077.1 GCA_030154025.1 Methanolobus sp. | reverse complement strand
CTGAGCTGGAGGAATTCCTTGTTCTCCCTGACATCACCAGGGGTGTGCCTGAGTGCGCACTTGATGCCGTATTCCTCATGGTATTCTTCCATGATGGTCTTCTGTGCGTGTGCGACCTCGCCTCCCCATGTTGGGTTGTTGGTCATCTGCTGGACATGTTCTGTCTCAAGTACTACGGATGGGAAACCGACCTGGACCATCCTTGCCATGATGTCCTTTGTAATCCTCTGGTACTCTACAACGAGCTTCTCTTTTGTCTCTCCGGCTTCCGGCCTTGGGGCGTAGTTGACTTCTGCGGTTGTGTAACCTGCACCGATCTCAAGACCCAGGCCTGCCTTTACAGGGCTCTTTGCATGACCAAATACCATTTCATCAGCATTGCTGTATGCCATTGTTGTGAATTTCTTGACTGCCATTTAGCTCACCTCTTAGTGTTTGTGGAATGTTGCTTTTAACTGTGCAAGGTCTTTTCCTGCCAGTATTGCATCTGCCATCTTTGGTGCATCTGCTGCTTCCTCACCATATACTCCGAGTTCGTATGTTGAAACGAAGTCTTGGTTGACTGCTCCACCACCGCACTGGAATGGTATCTTGATGCCTGCTTCAAGCAGCCTGTCGTTGACTTCCTTGAATGCGTACATGGTGGTTGTCATGAGTGCTGTACCGGTGAGCATCATTGGGTTCTCTTTCTTCACAGCTGCAATGACCTCGTCTACCGGGACGTCACGTCCAAGGTCGACAACCTCATAACCATTTGCCCTGAGAAGTGCTGCTACGATTGACTTTCCGATGTCGTGAACGTCACCCTCGGCAACGTGGACAACTACCTTTCCTCTTGGCTTTGGCGATGATCCTGCCTCTGCCTTACAGAACTCGATACCTTCGAGCATTGCATCTGCGGACATCATGACGTTTGGAAGGAAGATTATACCCTGGTCGTACAGGTCTGTGACGACTTTCATACCGACCATCAGTGCGTCATCGATAAGTGCTATTGGCTCTTTTCCGGCTGCAATTGCTGCCTCGAGGCCCTCGATAACGTCATCCTCTTCACCCTCGAAGATTGCTTCTGCGATCTTGCGTATGAGCTCATCCTTTGGATAGAGTTCTGCTGCCGCATCTTCAGGGGTCATTGATTTTTCCATCTTAACGTTGTATCTTATGAGGATACCTTCTTTGTCTACGATTAACAATTCTATACCTCCTTCAATTGATTGATCTATTTACTGAACCTGTAACAGGCTCAATCCAATCTACACAATAGGTCCGTTTCGAACCTCCTTACGCAAATTCTTTTCTTATTATTTAAGATTGGCGGAAGTACTATGCTGTTATATAAATATAACGCAAGATCTAAAATATATACTTTCTATCTTATTTGCTATAAGTGTCTATACATAGTGATTTAATATGTGCCTTTTCTAGGTGACCCTAAAGTATGTTCCTTTGTATAGATAATCTTTTATATTATTATTTGTTTCACCGAGTTGGATTGAGGCATATTAACACTTCTATTCCATGTAATCTATTATCCATGAGATGAAATGATTATCACTGCTATGGATAATGTTTTTCTCTATAGGCTCGTAGTCTCGTGAGTACAAAATCTAATGTCTACAGATACACTTATATATGATTTATATCGCGGGCTTTTCTGTGTATACAAAAGAATTTGAAGCTGCCTGAAAATGACTGATGTTTTTCCAAAACACATTCCGTGAGAGTGCAGTCTGTCAGGCGGGAACTGAAGGGAAACTGTACAAACTGCACAGGACGAATTATCCACTGTTTAAAAAAGAGAAAGATCACTGCCTGTAATATCTTAAAGTCCTATCCTTGACAGGCATATCACTACTTTCTTCTCATCTATCTGCCCTAAGGTACACCGTGTTTCTGCAGGAATGACCTTTTTGGACTTTGCCTCAAAGGGGATGCTGTGTGAAGACAGAGAGCCCGATATCATGGCGGCAATAACAGGAGCAGCTTCTAGTAACTTATTCTGGGGGTGCAGTTTGAGTATGTTCGTACCTTTAAGTTCCTCGCCGGTATAATCCAGACACCTGCAGGCAAAGGGGTTAATGTAGAGTATGCATCCGTCGCTGTCTATTACAATGATCATTTCCTCAATCGTTTCAAAAATTATCCTCAGGTTTTGCATATCCTTATGAACGTCTACCTGCTCACGCATGCGTCCTATCAGAGGGCCCGCCTGTGCAGCGATCGTTTCAAGCGTGCTGCGGGAATTGAAAGGGATCTCAAATGAGGTATGGGATGCAAGCATCAGTATAGCCACCATTTTCTCCTCATATTTCACCGGGATTATGGCTGTTGCCTCCAGTCTTTCGTTGACTGGCTTGTTCCCGGGTATCATTGAATTCAGCTCATAGTACCGGGTGTAGAGAGGATATCCGGTCATCAGAACTCTTTTGTGGATGGATCCCGAAGGGTAGTGCCTTATGCTCCTGATAAACTCCGGCGAGAAGCCCTTGTGGGCTACAAGGTTCAAGTCTCCCGTGGTTTCATCGATCAGGTACAGGGCCCCGGAATCAAGTTTCTCCGTCTGGGTGGCGAACTCCAGCAACTGGTAGAACATGTCGCCCGGATCCCCCACCGGAGTAAAGATCTCCCCGGGATCGGATACGATATGCATAAAATTCTTCACGTTCTTACGCTCGGTTATGTCCACAACGATACCCTGGACGTACTGGACATTCCCGTCAGGGTCGCGTTTGACCACCGATCTCTCATCCACCCACCTGGCCTCGCCTGAACTGGTAAGTATGCGGTACTCGTAGGACAGGTTCTCGACATCCCTTGTCCACTGCTCGGTTTCCATGGAGAGCCTGCTTATGTCCGAAGGGTGCACGATGTCTCCGTACTGCAACTTACCGGAAATGAAATCCTCTGCATTGTAGCCGAACTGCGATATATTCTCGGATACGAACTCTACGGGCCAGTCGTCCTCAGGCTTCCAGAAGAATATGACCGCAGGACTGCTCTTGATGACGGATTCCATTATCTTGAGTACCTCTATCAGTTCAAGCAGCCTCTTTTCCTTGTTCTTGAGAGGGGTGATATCCCTGATAATGGCCATGACAGCTGGTTTTCCGTTATGTTCTATAACAGAGGAGTTGATCTCAGCCGGGGTATGAATTCCCTCCTTGGACAGCAACTCTACTTCATACTTAAGGGGAGTATCGCGGTTCTTTTCCAGGCTTCGCCTGAATCTTTTCATCACCACGCGCTTGTAGTCTGCCGTGAGGAAATCCTCAAAGGGCCTCCTGAGCAGTTCCTCCTTCGAGAAGCCGCTTATCTCGCAGAACTTCATGTTTGCGAACACCAGCACGTCATCCTGCACAATTATGATGCCGTCATTACCTTTTTCTACAAGGGTCGAGTACTTCCTCTCAGAATCCCGAAGTTCTGCATCGGCGCGCTTTCTTTCCGAGATGTCCCTTACGTTCATCATTACTGAGGGATTTCCTTCATGGGTGATGAAGGACAGACCTATCTCGGCAGGCAGGAGGCTGCCGCTCTTTGTAGCAAGCTCCACCTCGTTACTATGACGAAGGCTGCGCATATCCTTGAGGACTTTCCTTAGCCTGCCCGAGAGCATGCGACGGTATATCTCAGGCACATAATCCGTCAGCTGCCTGTTTGCCAGTTCCTCCCTGGAGTATCCTGTAAGTTCAGAGAACTTCCTGTTCGTGAACTTAAGTGCCCCTTCATGGATAATGACAATGCCGTCATTGCTTTCCTCAACAAGCGTGGAATACTTCTCCCTGGATGCCTTAAGCTCGGCTTCGGCAAGCTTGCGCTCTCTGATGTCCCTTATGTTGAGCATTACCAGCGGCTTCTCTCGATAGGTGATATATGCGAAACTTATCTCCGCCTGGAGCAGGTCCCCGTTTTTAGCGATGATCTCGACTTCGTTGTTGCGTCCCGGGCTTCTCCTGTCCTTGAGAACCTTTTTAAGCCTTTTAGAGATCATCCGCTTATATTCCTCAGGCAGGTAATCGGGGAATTCCCTTCCATTGGTCTCCTCAGGGGAATAGCCTGTCATTGTCCGGAACATGGAATTTGCAAATATGCATGTCTCATCCTGCAGTACCACGATACCATCATTGCTCTGTTCGACCAGGCTGAGATAATCCGTGTCCGACGGGCCTGGTCCATGGTTCACTGAGGGTATAGTGATCTCCTCAACTCTCAGGAGTATGTTCATGACGTTCTTGGTATTGGTGGGATATGGCAGTGCCTGGGCATGGATAAATATTTCCTTTCCAGCGGCTGAAGGTCCAAAGCTGATCCTCAGCCTGCCGTCAGCCATGCTGCCGCCGGCAATATTCTCAAGCAGGGTTTGCAGTTCTGTTACATTCCGGTTCATTCCTGTCATCACAGGGAAAGCATTTCCCTGGTCTTCTTCAGGGGCCAGCCGGAAAAAACTATAGAACTGCTTGTTTGCACAGATAATGTGCAAGCCGGCGTCCAGCACTGCAAGAGGCTCTGGCATTGCCTCGAGCATCGTATTGAAAAGACAAAGCTCTTCGCTAGGAAGGTACTTTTTCTGCTGGCAGGGTTCTGTTCTTCCCACAGCCAGGTTTCCCTCATTTCCATTCATTGCTGCGTATCCGCCGTTTCCGGAAGTAATGACACCGTCTCCTTTTTTGCTTATCTTTTTCCTATCGCCTTTTCATCTTGCTAAAATATATTTACTCAAAAAGAGAGATTATATACTAGATACACAGATATAAATTGCTCACATCTTCATTGGACGCTTCCTTCAATCCAATCTACACACGAGGAACCTGTCTCAGGATGTGAGCAACCTGTCCCCGATCGTTTCTGAATCAGCTCCTGTGGAACTGCGCCCTGAGCTCTTCGATACTTGCATTGTTCAATACCTGATCGGCTATCTTTGGCACTACTGCCGCATCGTCGCAATAGACCCCAATATCATAGCGGGTCACAAAATCCTGGGTCACGGCACCGCCACCGCATATAAAGGGAATGTCAATACCGTTTTCAAGCAGCCGTTCCCTGATCTCCCTGAAGGAGTACATCGTGGTCGTCATAAGGGCGGTGCCGGTAAGCATAATGGGCCTGTGTTCCATCACTGTGCTTATCACCTCGTCCACCGGCACGTCGCTTCCAAGATCGATGACCTCATAACCGTTGGACCTGAGGAACACGGTCAGTATCTTCTTTCCTATGTCATGCACGTCCCCTTCCACAACAAAGGAGACGACCTTTGCCTTGAACTCGTGGCTGCGGTCGGAGGACTGCTTGCAATACTCGATCCCGTCTGTCATTGCCTGTGCGGCGATCATGACGTCAGGCAGGTAAAGCAGGCCGTCATCATATAATTTTGAAACGATACCCATGCCTACCATAAGGGCATCATCTATCAGTTTAAGTGCATCCTTGCCGTTGTCCATGGCGTTCTGGAGGGCAACAAGCACCTCGTCCTCATCCCCTTCAAAAACAGCCTCCACAATAGCACGTATAAGCTCGTCTTCCGGAAACAGCTCTCTTGCCACATCATCGGGAGACATCTCCTTCTCAAGCTTGACATTATATCTGATAAGAATGGAAGTGGGATCAATTTCAAGCATAATGGCACCGTTTTTAATTGTCTGTCCAATGTGCTTCCTGCTGCACACCCAGGCGCTAGGTAAAACAAATCTTCTACTATATACAGTTATCTTGACAACTTTAATGGGACTGTTCTCTTGCACTTATTTACAATCACTCAGCGTTCGGGTTCACTTCCCACAGGCCAAATACATTGTTCTCGGTGTCAATGCAACTGGCAAGGTATCCCATCCCCGGCATTTTGGCAAGCACTTTCCCTCCATAATGCTGAATTTGATGGCTTGTAAATTTGTCTATTCGGGTTAAACGGAAGATGCAGTCTGCATGCTCACTCCTCAACGGGGCTCACAGTAGTTCCCTTTCCGACCAGCAGATTATAGGAGTCGGTGGCTTCGTTATATTTGACGAGTACATTCTCTATAGTGACAACAGACCCGTAAGCAGCCTTCCTGAGGAGTTCGTTATCCTCTGTCACACTGCCTGCCGGAAGGACGGCATAGACCTGTTTCACGGAAGTGCCATCGCATATCTTATACAGGCTGTACTTTTCGTCGCCCAGGTCGCCGGACATCAGTGAACAGATGACATTGATGCGCTTGCCTGTGTGAATTGCAAGCTTGGACAGCCTCGCGAACTTGGCTTTCGGGGGCACCCTGAACCTTACCTTCGTAAGCTTGTCCCTGCGCAGGATGACATATGTGTACTTTATATCGGTATTGAGATACCTGTACGGCTCTTCACACTCTGCCATCTTTCTCATGAGCCTTGTGGGCTCGATGTCCTGCTGCTGCTCAAAGCTCCAGCACTCCGTGGGATTGCATCCTGTACCCCAGATAAAGGAACAGGGACCGTATATCCCAAGACCCTGTGCCTTAAGTGCAAGGGCCAGCTTCCGTGCTTCCGTTGAGTTCACTTTGTCGGCAGGCTCGATGATAATGATATTCCCGTTCT
Source organism: Methanolobus sp. (assembly GCA_030154025.1). Taxonomy (GTDB): domain Archaea; phylum Halobacteriota; class Methanosarcinia; order Methanosarcinales; family Methanosarcinaceae; genus Methanolobus. The sequence goes on along the minus strand of JASKKT010000077.1, from coordinate 1,269 downwards.
GGGCAAGCTTATCGGATATGTTCTTCACAAGCTCGGCCTTCTGTTCGATGGTCATCTCCCTGATCTCGTTGAGGACATTGGAGAACACCACCAGGTCAAGCTTATCAGGCAGGAGGCTGATATCCAGCTGCCCCACATCGGCCTTTACAGGCTCTTCCACACTTATCCTTGATTTTATTCCGGCATACTGCGGGACGATGAACCGGTAAGCTTCTATGTTCTCATCGAACATCTCCACTGAATATATCGTTGCCCTGTGTTCGTCCAGCCTGTTGTAGAGGTCGGTGATGGCAAGAGGCACCGTGCCGGGCCCGCTTCCCACGTCCAGTATCTTCATGCGGGTCTTCAGCAGGCCTTCCTTTGCCATGCTGTACAGGATATGCTGGAACTGGACAAAGTATACCGGGAACTGGTATGCAAGGTATCCGACAACAGAGTAACCCTTTTCGTACGTTATTTTCCGGGACTTTCCCTCTTTCCAGTAGTCTGCTTTCTGGGAGAGCACTGCTTTGCGTATACGTTCCAAGACAACCGGATCGTCCCAGCTTTTCCCGGTCTTTTTTTCTATATACTGCTCCACTATCCTCTCAAGCTTCCTGGAAACGGCAGGGGACCAGAAGAACATCTCGTTCTTTTCCACCTCCGTAGCAGTGAGCTCTATATTGCCCTTTGGAGCCCTGACTATCCTGTAGTCCCCTTCCACGGGGATGGCATCCAGTCCGAGGTCCGCCAGCACGGGCTGTACAGCCCTGTGGATATCCTGCAGGGATACCTCACTTTTTATATAATTGCGCATCTCGGACAGCATGAACTCGGGTCTCATGCGTGAGATATACTTCAGTGCGGATATTATCTCCTTCTCAGTCATTGATCGTTGATTGGTACAATTCATGATAAAGTTGGTGATATAAAAGGCCCGGTAAGACAGGAGTCGCTTTCGGAGAACTTTAAAATAACTGGAAGTCAGAGTATCTCAGGTTTAGGATAATGTGGGGTTGTTATGAACAGGATGATAGTTGCTTTACTTCTTTTACTTCTCATGCTGGCCTTTTTCAGTTCAGGGTGCACTGACAGGAGCGATTCCACGCAGGATGTTTCCGATGATGCAGTTATCGTACATCTGAGCTATGGTGCCTTCACCCTGCCGGAAATGGCTGTCCAGGAGCTGATCGTGAATGAGACTGCTGTAGATCTCAGCTATTACGGGGCGGACAGGGAGCTTACAGCCAGGTATGTCCGGCCTGTAAATGAAAGTGTACGCAGCGATCT
>JASKKT010000076.1 GCA_030154025.1 Methanolobus sp. | reverse complement strand
TACAAATAAAATCGATACTAATCTAACTACAAAAACGCTAGCAAGCAAAATTATTCAAAATGAATTAGTACCTGCGGAATGTGAGATATATACTTGTAAACCAATTTTAAAGGGGGGAGAAAGATCACTTCCAAAATAAATTTAGCAGAATTTTGTTGCTTAAATGCTGATTGTCCTGATTATGGATTAAAGAACCAAGGAAACATATTATTTAAAGAAAGATACGGCAAGAGTAATCACGCACTTCTTAAGTAACAATGTTTCCAAATGAACAAAAGCCAGCAGGCCCAATGTAAAGATAATATATCCAGGTCCTTAGAAAGGCATGGATTTCCGGGAGTGTAACAAGTGAAACTAAGAAAAAGTATGATAGTTTGTTCTCTGATAGTTCTTTCATCTGTTCTTACTGGTATGGCTGCTGCACAAATGGCCGAAGGCACTGAAATGCAGATCGGAACCAACGGCACAGGGCAGTGGTATCCTGCTATTTATGAGGACAGGGTGGTATGGACCGATACCCGGAATGAGAGTTTTGATATCCTTATGTACAACATCTCTACAGGGGAAGAGCTCTGGGTAACCTCGACTCCTTTCATACAGATGACCCCTGACATCTACGATGACATTATCGTATGGGAGGATAACCGCAACGGAGACTGGGATATTTATATGTATGACCTGTCCTCAGGCAATGAGACACAGGTTACAGCACACCCTTCCGACCAGCGTGTTCCTTCAATATACGAGGACCGGATAGTCTGGACTGATATGCGCAACGGCAGCAGTGACATTTTTATGTACAATGTCACTTCAGGAGAAGAGACGCAGATCACGATCAATGAGGCCGAGCAATGGTACCCCGTGATCTACGTGGACATTATTGCGTGGGAGGATACCCGCAGCGGCGTATCCAGCATCTATATGTACAATGTATCCTCTGGCGAGGAATCAAAACTCACGCAAAATGACTCTGAACAGTATCTTCCTGTAATTGATGGTGACAGGGTTGTGTGGACCGACTACCGCAACTTCAACCAGGACATCTATATGTATAACCTTTCCACAGGTGAGGAGATGCAAGTGACTGCGAACGCTTCATGGCAGGTTGATCCGGCCATAAGTGGTAACCTCATAGTATGGATGGATGACCGCAACCAGAAAGGAGATATGCCCGGCAACTGGGATGTCTATATGTATGACATCTCTTCCGGTGAGGAACTCCAGGTGACCTCCGAGGAGTCAAACCAGGTGTATCCTGCTGTATATGGCAACAGGATAGTCTGGACCGATATGCGCAATGAAGAGGCAAGCATCTTTATGTTCGAACTCGATGCAGCGGATATCTCAGAACACATTGCAGAGGGCGCAACAGGAGATACGGCATAGGAATGAGGTTTTCCTCTTTTCTCCTTTATTTATTTTCATTACTCCTCTTCACTACTCTTTTTGATCGCTCTTTTTACCAGATTTCTTTACACGGTCAGACACAGCAATATGGCAAGGTCCTCATCTGCCTTCAGGGAATGAGGCGCTTCCGCCGGCATGAATATGAAGAGACCTGGCTCCATCTCTATATCCCTGTCAAAGAGCCTGAATATACCTTTTCCTTTAAGCACCTGCACAACCCCGTTCTTGGACGAGGTATGTGTATCTATGTCAGTGCCCTTCGCAAGGCACATGAGTGTGTAATTATATGTCTTTGATTTTGCAAGCACGGTGCTGAATATTCCTTCAGGCGGGAATTGCATCATCTCAAATAGGTCCTTCGTAAATCCTTTGTCCCTGTCACTGCTTCCCATTATCTCGATCGTTGCCAATGTTCACACCACCCTGTATATGTAAATCCCTGCCAATAGTTGTCTGCTCAATAGTTTACTATTCAATAGTTTGAGTTCTTTTCTTATATTACTCTGCGTATTTGGTCACTCTGATCATGCAAACTTTATTTTTTATACCCTCGCAGAACAAAATAAAAATGTTTAAATATCAAATTTACTTCTTATTTTCAGTTCTGCATGAAGTAAACAGGTCGCAAAGGTATTATCATGAAGGTAAAAACGGGAAAGCATATTTGTTGTCTTTTTCGGGACACTCAGGCTTATATCCCCTTTGCAGTCATAGGTATCTTTGTCCTGCTCTTTTCCATTACATCTTCCTTTTATCTCCTGAAGATGGACTATGATCTTGCTGAGACTGTCTACCTGAATGATGGCGTCGATATGGAAAAGACTGCAGAGGACATGGCATCCGCAGATCTTGCCCGCTGTCTGAACTACGCAGGCATGGAAGCACTCAAGTGGCAGGGGGAACACCCTGTTATCAGAGCAGAGGAGGCAACTTACGATGAATGGGGAGAGGACGGTTTTTCTGTGGTCCCGGCCAACAGGGATGCAGAGCCGGGGCAAAACCTGCAGGTGCATGTAACATTGCCTTCAAATGTACTTGAAGCGATAGTCAATATTTTTTCCACCAGGCCAAGGACGCTTATAGTAAAGGGTTCGTCGGGAACTGTATACGAAACCATGGTCTACGATGAGACCCACTCCTTCTGGCACAGGTCAGAGTTCACCGAAACAGTCCTTATCCCTGAGAATGCCACTGATGAATACGGGTACATCATACTGACCTATGATAATGAGACAAAAGCAAGCAACTGGTTCCATCTGGGTACAAATCCTGTCAAGGATGTCGCAGCGTATCACTTTAATGACTATCTCAGGAGCAACTACCAGGGGAACCTGCATACTTTCAATAACTACGTCGTTAATGTGGCTGAGGAGGTAAAATCCTCACAGATAGAGATCGGCAGTGTTAACGGTACTCTTGCCCGCCAGATTGGCAGGTCACAGGATACTGATTACACCATATACTACACATTGACGATCCATGACCTCAACTACACATTTGTGGATCTTGATACAGGGAAAAGCACCAACCGCAGCATGGATATCTCTACCCTTGTTACTTCCAGGGAGCCCTTGCTGGCCCAGCTGACCACAGAGTATGAGCAGGCGCTAAGCAGCAGGACCACCTCCGACATAGTGCTCGGGGCCACCAATATCCGGACATTTATTTACGGACCCTGGCAGCACTACCTTAACGGTCCTCTCAATATCGTCACAGGCCCGGCCCTGACATCATCGGTGAATTCAGGTACCCTGTACACGCAAAAGTATGTGTTCGATTCGGTTGATCCGTGGGCAGCTACCTATACCACTTACTATAACGGCAAAGTGCTGTACTCTGACATAGCCGGAAAGAATTCCGGCTACGAGGAGCAGAAACAGAGCAATCTTACCACTTCCTACGAGAACCTGTCCTCAACAGGCTCGTTCAATATCGATATCGATAAAGGCATCAATGAGTCCATGGCGGATGCGAATACCAGCATGGAAGAACTTGCTGACAGTTCAAGGATAGTAGTTTCGGCCTCCAACTACACCGACTGTGTGTACTATGGATGGGTCTACAACGATGATAGATGGAGCAGGGATGACCCTGACCTGCTGCATGATGTGACCCGGGAGGTTTACAGTGCCACGATACAGGCACAGGTTCTCAGGGATGGCTTTGACATCCCTCAGATAAGCAGTTACAATGGCGGCTATGACACTCATGATTCAGCATCTGTCTCAGGGCACAGCGTTTACTGGACAGCTTACTATCCTGTCTCTGTGAACCATACGCAATCCCTTGCTGATGAAGTGATCTACAATGGCGTCCTTTCCATAGGTCACAGCGCAGAAGTGACCACTTCTAAAAGTGACTGGGTGCTGACCGGTGCAAACGTGCATCATATGGGTACTTCTGTCGAGTGTATCGGTATAGATGCTGTTTACGAATACATGGGTAATGACGTTCTTGTCGATCATACACGTGTGGCTGGATATCTTGCAAGCGAGCAGCACACTTTTGACTGGAAGGTAACCTACAGGATGGATTTCAAAGTCGAATCTAAATGGAAGATCGATTATGATTACAAGTACTATTACAAGGTACAGTACATTGAGGATAATAAGACAAAGACAAGAACCGAGTCCAGCACTTCTTCCGGCAGCCAGACCTCCAAGGTCGTGAGTTCAGGCAAAGCGTCCCATAATGTGGTGGAAAAGGAGAACATGACCATTATCTATCACCAGTACCTGCCTTCAGGCGGCTATTCAGGTGTCACCCGCAGCTACAGTCCCGGCAGTACCTATGACTACCGCAACACTATGGTGGTTGCCGGCGGTGTGGAGAGGCTCGATACCGACTGCTCGGATGCTGCAGACAAGTACCGTGACCAGTATGTAATCCCCGATATTGGGAAGATACAGGGGCACTACCTCATTTATCCTGACGGGAAGAAACTCTCTGCTGAAAAGGTCTATTGCGACGTCCCTGACTGGCTGCACAGGGTCATGGCCGATGAGATGAAAAACATGTTCAATGTGATCAATGCAGAGAATCCCACCCGGGAAGTGTCACTGCTTGGCGGGAACCTTGGTAAGGACCCCACCCTGCTAATCCAGGATGCGGCTCTTGATATCGTTGCAGAGATGGAGGATCCTCTGAGGAAAGAGTCGTTTACACAACAAGAACAGCATTTTTCCGGCTCCGACTACACTACCAGCAGCGACGCCGCCCGCGCCATAGCAAGGAGCGAGGCCTATGACCGGCTTCTTCAATATATTGTCGAACGCAACCAGGACGATACGTCTGCTTTCGGTGCCTATGTGGATGTGGCCTTCAGCAAAAAGCAAGGCTCTTCCCTGTCCCTGCTGCTTGGAGGCGATATGTCACTGCTATTCGACAACCCCGCCATGCAGAAAGCCTCCACGGCCCTTGCAAGTGAGATGGGCGTCATTGGCACAATGACCGTCACAGGCGAGCCACAAAGCAAGTACAACTGGACCGAGAACATGACACTGCTTATCGACCAATACCCGGATTACCTTTACCATGATCCGGAGTTCGACCTGCAGGCCCAATACAGGTGGGAAGATGAACTATCTGCAGGAAAAGTTCTCTATCCGCTTGGAGTACGTAATGTCTGCGTATTCTCCACTGGCATTGGCGCAGATATAGCAGATATCCTGGGCAAGAGCACTGAACCCCTGAAGGATTCAATTTCCCAGTCCATGAGCCGGAGCATCTCTGATATGAATACTGAGGTGAATCAGCTTATCGAGGATATCGCAGCAAGCAATGGCGAGCTGGCAATGCAGAACTCCTCCTTCGATACTGCCCTTATTGAACAGAACCGCAGCCGTATCATGTCCGAATACAGCGCCAGCATCCGGCAACAGGTTCCTGGCATGCTTGCCGGGGAAGTTGCAAATGATCCTGTCTTGGGCACACTGATCAGCAAATCGGAAGTGCATTCAATAACAGAGGCTTATCTCAACACTCTTTCCGATGATGAGCTTGTCAGCATGGTTGCCGACAACACTCTCCAGGAGGAGATCCTTCTCAGCCTGAACTCTGCAATAATTGCAAAGCATCCTTCCGTCCCTGAGGATGAAATGGCTGCCATCATGTACAGGCTTGAAGCTGATATGAGAATAGGTATTGCAAACGGAGTCTCCGAAGCTATAATCCTCAGCCAGGCTGTCATCGATGAGTGTTTTGAGAACATTAACGCGGAAATGCAGAAAATGCTCAACGATTCCGCCGACAAGCTCACAGGAGTGCTGGCTGAGAAGATAGAGCAGAGGCTACAGAGAGCGATGAAGTATGTGCCTTGTGGTCTGCCTGTGCTGCCGCCGAACTGGGTGTGTACGGTGAATGTGTGGGAGTACGATGTTAAAGGAGCTTATAAGATATTCAAGGTTATTGATAACGATAATGAGTGCATGTTCAATCCATATCTGGGGCATGAGCCGCAGGTGTATGTGAGAAAAGACGAAAGAGTTGTTCATCCTATAAATACAGATCAAGATGGTGGCTTGATTGTTATTGGTCGTAATCAACCAATCTTATTTGATTTTTCGGGCTATGCAGCAACTATTGTAGGGCCAGGTCCAAAGGGAGTTGGGGATAAAGTGGGAGAAAGAGATGAAAAATCAACTGCTTATAATGATTTTGAATTACAATTTTGAGGATACAATATGAATTATAAATTTGCCTTGGTCTGTCTAATATGTTTGATAATGCTATTTTCAACTCCAGCATCATCAAAAAGCCAATATGGTAAGATTGATGTTTATTACAACGATCAGCTATATCCGGGTAATTCCACGCCGAAGCCATTATTGAAAATAGGTGAACCATTTAAGCTTAGGTTCGAAGTAACTTGTTATAAAAAAAATTTCTTGTCAGTAATGCTAACTTCAATTGGTGAAAATGATTTTGATGTTATTGAAGGACCAACATCACATTTAGGGGACTTTATAGATGAAACAATCGAAGCCAATGATACAAGAGTTTTCGAATGGACAGTGGCCCCAAATGAAAACTGGGCGGGTGGAAGTGCGCCTATTGACTTTTACTATCAACTGACAGACTTGAATACCAAAAAGACACTTATCAGTGGTAGATTCACCGCCGCCTACGTCACCATCTCCAACGAATACTACGAGCCCCCCGCAAGCACCGGGCCCGGCACGCAGCCATCCGGTGATACTGCTTCGCCCGCACTTCCCGCTTTCACTCTGCTGGGCGCGCTGGCGGCGGTATACGCGGTTTATGTATTGAGGCGGCCATAGATGTGGTTTTGGACGACCATCTCAAAGGAGGATATGCAGAGTGGTTCCTGTTAAAGATACTTGAAGAAGACTATTTCCCGTAGGAAACAGAGCCTGCCTGGTCGTCGAAAAGCCTGGAGTTCCAGAGGCCGTAGTAGTTGCTGACCTCGTCCATGATATCCTTTGCAATGAGCACGTGTTCCTCTTCGAGTTTCCAGGAGTCCCACTGCCGTTCTATGGATATCTCCTCAGAGTCACATTTCCTGGCATCGGGGGCTTTGGCCTTGCCGTCGGTCAGGAATGAGTCTATGCAGTTGAAGACCTTCACCATGATCTTGACCTTTCCCATGTAGTTTATCTTGGAATAGAAGGACGCGGTGAACCTGAGGGTCTGAAGGATGTTGCAGGCAAGCGAGTCGTCATCCAGCTCCTTGCTTGCATCAGGGCCGGAGGAGCTGCACCTTTTCATGGAGTGCACCAGGCCATTCCTGTGGATCTCTACCTTGTTGACTGAATCCTTGTTCTGCAGGTAATGTTCGTCGTCCCACTTGATGCCGAACTTTGAAGGCGTGACCTGGCTGCTCAGGTAGCCCGAACAGTTCCTTGTCCTGTTGGAATGCAGCTCGGTAAGCTCATTGCCAAACTCAGGAGAGGGGTCGAACATTTGGCCGTCGATCTTTAAAGGGGTTATGATCACATGCCCTTCCATGCTATTGAGCTGGATATCATGAGGGATCTTGTTCTGGCTCAGGAAAATCGCTTCCTCCATATACCTGTCAAGCTTGCCCATGCCGAAAAAGCGTGACTGGTACAGCCACTCGATCTCGTTCTCATCCATGGGCGTGGCCGAGAAGTTGTACCTCTTGTAGTATTTCTTGTCGTGGTTGTTGTAGTAGGGCTTGTTCTGGCCTTCAGGTATCTTGACTACCAGTATTATCCTGTCGGTGTCGGGGATGGGTATCTTCCTCATCTGGACGCTGACCCTTGGCACGATATTGCTCAGGATGATCTGCTCCAGCCTTTCAGTGTTCGTATCCTTATCGATACCATTGATGGACTGCGGATGACCGCCCTTTCCTGTTTCGGCTATCCCGTAGACAAGGTAGCCTCCCTTTGTGTTCGAAAAGGCAGTGACCTGCTTGATAATGCTGGCGTCATTGAGCTCCTGCTTATAGTCAAGGATCATGGATTCATCTATTCTTTCATAGCTCAATTCCAGGATGTCATCATAGCTGACATCAGAAAGCAGTTTATCAAACAGCATTTTGCATCAACAGGTTACGTGGTTCATCAGACATGCATCAATAAAGTCCAATCTAGAGAGAATCGTCAATCAGATAAACCTTTTGGGTTCCAGGGCAAACTGCAAAAAAGAAAAACATTAGATCGCTGGTCTCAGATCCTGCTGGCATTTATCCTGATGATCCTGTCATCCCCGCTGACAGGACGGCCCCTGCCATCCAGATTGCTTGTGAGAAGATACAGGTTGCCATCAGG
>JASKKT010000026.1 GCA_030154025.1 Methanolobus sp. | reverse complement strand
TGCCTGTAACACCGTAATGATTATTCATGTCGATCCAATTTGCAGGAAGTGATGTTTATGCGAAAAACATGCCGCCCCTCCAGATTTGTTGCGGATGTGACTAAGAAGGTCCCTCCATCCGGTATACGCCGCTATTTCGATCTTGCGTCGGAGATAGATGATGTCATATCCCTGGGCGTAGGTGAACCTGATTTCGTAACTCCCTGGCATATAAGGGAAGCATGCATCCACTCCCTGGAATGTGGTGAGACCTCTTATACTTCCAACTATGGCCTGCTTGAGCTTCGCGAGGAGATATCCGGGTTCTTTACTGATAAGTTCAGGACCACCTACGATCCCAAATCCGAGATCCTTGTGACATCGGGTGTGAGTGAGGCACTGGACCTGGCCATACGTGCGATCACAAATCCCGGGGATGAGATAATAATTCCCCAGCCCTCTTATGTCGCATACACGCCTTCGGTAATGTTTGCCGGAGGGGTTCCCGTTCCTGTGGACACCTGCCTGGAGAACGAGTTCAAGCTGCATGCGGAGGACCTTGAGGACGTCATAACGGAAAAGACGAAAGCCCTTATCCTCAACTATCCGAACAACCCAACAGGCGCCACCATGGGCAGAAAGGATATGGAGGCTATCGCCGATGTGGTGGCTGAGCATGACATCATGGTGATATCCGATGAGGTGTATGATTGCCTCACTTACAACGGCAAACACACCTGTTTTGCTTCACTCGACTCAATGAAGGACAGGACAATATTGCTCAACGGCTTCTCTAAAGCCTATGCAATGACCGGTTTCAGGATGGCATATGCATTGGCCCCCCGCGAGATCATAGCTTCAATGATGCTCATTCATCAGTATTCCATGCTGTGCGCCCCGATCCTGGCCCAAATCGGAGCCATCGAAGCCCTCCGCAACGGCACCCGTGAAATGGAGAAAATGGTCCGTGACTACGACCGCCGCCGCAACCTTATCGTCAGCGGCCTCAACAGGATAGGCCTTGATTGCTTCGTACCCACAGGCGCATTCTATGCCTTCCCCAATGTCGAGAGCACAGGCCTCAGTTCCGAAGAGTTCGCTGAGAGGCTGCTCTTTGAGCAGAAGGTCGTCACCATCCCCGGCAACGTGTTCGGCAAGGCCGGAGACGGCTTCCTGCGCTGCTCCTATGCGACCTCAAGGGAAGAGATTGAGAAGGCGCTGGCGAGGATTGAGGCATTTGTGGACGGGCTTTGATCTGGCCCGTTACCATTCCCACAATGCAACCTTAGATTCCAGCTCTTGTCAGGGCTTTTTAGGCGAGTTGAATTATTTTATAAGCCGTTTTTTGTCTTTACTCGTATAATATAAATATTATCCATTGCTATTTGTCTATGGTTCAGACTGCACTATGCCCGCTGGATCACTTATACCCGTCCGGTCGAAAAACAATGCTCAATATAACTGTTCTAAACTGTAGCCCGGAATATCCGGAAGAACTTATGACCATTCTGGCCGAAAGAGATTACTCTGCGTCACTCTGTTCCTTCGATAACAGAATTCCGGCTGGGTATATTGCCGAGCAGAAACCTGACCTTATAATCTGCCCATCTGTCGATACGTATTCAGAGGAACTCTTCAGCTCCCTGGAAAGTATCCTGCTTACGATCCATGTTCCTGTGCTTTTTATCATTGAGAGGCCGGATGAACGTTTTTTCCACTGGCTTGCCAGGACAGGCCATGCTACTTATATTAAAGGACCTTTCACGGAAAGTGAACTGGTATACTCGGTCAGGTCCCTTGTCAGGTCATGCAGGATGCAACCGCACTCAGGGAGCCACATCAAGACTAACACTAGTGCTGTTAACATCAATGCTGCTAATATCATGGGGGAAGAAGCTCTCCAGGAAGGGGTTGAGGAAAAGCTCCGCCTGATCGTTGAAAGTATCGACGACGTTATATGGATCTTAGATAAGGAAGGCAGGTTTCTTTACCTAAGCCCCTCCGAAATAAAAATGACAGGATATTCCCCGGAGGAGGTAATGCAGAAGTCCCTGCATGAAATACTGACACCCGCTTCCTTTGAAGTAGTCGGGGAACGCATGAGGGGCTTTTTTGCAGATATGCAGCAAGGCATTCCGCCCTATTCTACCCGTATGCTGGAGCTGGAACAATTCCGGAAGGATGGCTCAACCATGTGGATAGATGTAACGGTATCTCCTATTTTTGATAACTGTGGAAACTTCAGGTTCTTCCTTGGTGTCTCGCGCAATATAAGTGAAAGGAAGAGACTAGAGGCCGAGCTGCAGAAACAAAAACATCTGCTCGGAGCCATATTCGATCATGCGCCTATAGCCATGATGCTTGTCAATGGTGAAGGCAGGGTCCAGAACATAAACCATGCAGGCATTGAATCGATTGAAAAGCAAAGGGAGGATGTTCTTGGGGCACTCGGAGGTGCAGCTCTATGCTGTGTCAACTCTTTCAGGGAAGGAGGTTGCGGGGCTACCGAAAACTGTGCAGAATGTGATATCAGGAACACTTTTACAGAGACCTTCACCACTGGTAAGGCCTATCACAAGGTAGAAGGCACTCTCGGTGTTGTCCAGGGAGGTGAACTGTCCACACGCCACCTGCTGATATCCACTGCCCGTGTCGGCTTGAATGGTGATTCCCATGTGATGCTCAGCCTGGACGATATCACTGAGAGCAAGAAAGCCCAAATTATCCTGCAGGAAAGCGAGGAACGCTTGGCGACACTCTACGAGAACATGCCCGGCGGGACGCTGATAATAGGTCAGGATTATATAATCGAAGATGTAAATTCCAGGACCTGCGAGCTCACGGGCTATAAAAGGGAGGAGCTCCTAGGCCAGCTTTGTGATATACTGTGCCCCAAGGGTTCCTCTTCAATGAAATGTCCCATATGGGAAGAAGGGCTGGAATGCTTCCAGGGAATGGACACCACAATCAAGTGCAAGGATGGAAGGAAAAACCCGATCCTCAAGAACGCCACAAGGATCACTATGGAAGGGAAGACCTATATCCTTGAGAATTTCCAGGATATCTCCAGGCAGAAAGAAGCTGAAGAAGCCCTCACAAATGCAAAGCTCAGCGCAGAGACCGCCAACAGGACCAAAAGCGAGTTCCTTGCAAGTATGAGCCATGAGCTCAGGACCCCGCTCAATGCGGTCATCGGTTACTCTGACATGTTGCTGGAGGGTGCTTTCGGAGAGATGAATGATCGTCAGAGGAGATCCCTGGGTCACATACTGTCCAGCGGGAAGCATCTTCTTGAAGTGATTAATGATATCCTGGACCTGTCTAAGGTAGAATCAGGAAAGATGGAGCTCTATTACGAGAATTTCCAGGTACTTGAAGTGCTCAGGAACGTAGGCAATATTGTCTCCCTGCTTGCAAAAAGAAAGAACATCTCTCTTTTCATGTCGGCCCAGCCTGAGTCCCTTCGTGTGAATGCTGATAAGATACGTGTGAAACAGATACTGTATAATCTGATAAGCAACGCAATAAAATTCACTCCTGAGAACGGCTACGTGCGCATAGATGCATATGAGGCGGATGGCATGCTTGAGCTCTCTGTAAGTGACAACGGCATCGGGATATCTGAAGAGGATCAGAAAAAGCTGTTCATTCCCTTCTCACAGGTATATTCAGGGACATCCCGGCACTATGAAGGGACCGGTCTCGGGCTTTCTCTTGTCAGGAAGTTCGTGGAGATGCATGGGGGCAGCATTACTCTTGAGAGCATTGAAGGCAAGAGCACGACCTTTACTATAAGGATCCCTTTAGAGGGAAATGAAAACAGGAGCAATAAGGATCTCTGACCATTTCAGGCCATGTATTCCTCACTGAACATCCTGGCCGTAAGCAATGTGTATGACACAAGCAGCGGTCCTATTATAACGCCAAGCAGCCCGAAGAGATTAATGCCGATGATAACTCCTATAACTGATATAAGCGGATGGAGCCGGCCAACTTTCTTATTGATGGCAGGACGTATAAGGTTATCCACGGAACTCACGATAGCGCCTCCGATAAATACGCCTGCAGTGGCGAAGTAGTCTTGCTGTAGCAGCTGGATGCCTGCCGCGGGTACCCATATAAGGGGAGGTCCCACTGCCGGGATGAAGGACAGGACCATCGTGACAAATCCCCAGAGGAAGGCGCCTTCGATCCCGAAAAGAAGGAATGTGGCCGTAAGGAGCGCACCCTGTATGACGGCAATGGTACTTGTGCTTATAAGGATGGTCCTGACCACTGACCTGAACTCTTCCAGGAGTTTCCGGGTATTGTCCCTATTGAAGGGAACTGAGTTCTGCAGGCTACGGGCGAACTTTGATCTGTCTCCTGTAAGCAGGTAGAACAGCAGGAAGTACATCATGGTGAACTCCAGGAGTCTTTTCCCTGCAACCTGGGCAGCGCTTACAAGCATCGAGCTTAGGAATCCTCCCCCGGCAGCCACAAGTCCTTCTATGCTTTCCTGCAGGCTGATTCCTGCTGGCATGTAGTCCGGGATAAGCCTTATGATGAACAGGCTGCTTGTTTCCATCAGGTAGATGAGCTGTTCCAGGCCCTCGGCATTTTCTATCATCTGTTGTATCTCGGTGGAGATTATTGCGAAGAGCACATATAATGGTACCATGACCGTAATTATGGTAGCAGCGATCACTATAAGTGCTGCAGGGCCGGGCCTGATCTTCACTTTTCCTGTGAGGAACATGTACATTGGCCTGAAGGTCACATACAGGATTAACGCCCCGAAGAAAGCATTAATGTAGGGGTGCAGCAGGCACGCAAGCAGTGCTGCCAGAAGTAGAAGGAGCACTGCTGACAATATAGTGTCATAAGGGCGTTCCATTGATTTCCCTCGTCCATTTTATTGTTTTCTCTGGATTCTTTCCTGTGCCTGAACCCTATAAATTGCTGGAATTCAACTGTAGCGTCATGCCAGGCCATCTTCAAAGATCTCTGTTGAGATCTCTCTGTATTGTCCGTCTTCCTGTCCGGTAAGATACTCGTCATGGAACATCGCCGCTACAAGCAGCACGTACGATATCAGGAGAGGCCCGATGATTATTCCCAGCAGGCCGAAGAACTTCACTCCGGTTATAACTCCCACGAGGGTCACCAATGGGTGGATATGTCCCACTCTTTTCTGGACAAAAGGCCTGAGGACTTCATCTACGAGAGTATGGATAATTCCTCCTGCAAGTACTCCGGCTGCAGTGAACATGTCTCCCTGTACTATCTGTAATGCGAGGGTCGGCACCCATATGATAGGCGGCCCCACCACCGGAAGAAAAGCCAGTATCATTGTAACGAATCCCCACAGGAAGGCACCTTCAATGCCTAGCAGAAGAAATGTGATGGTGAGTATGGCTCCCTGCAGGATAGCAATAATACCTGAACTTACAAGGATGGTCTTTACAAGTCTGGGAAACTGGTCCAGCAGCTTGTTCCTGTTCTTCTCGCTGAAAGGGATTGATCTTCTAAGGCTTTGGGCAAACTCTGATCTGTCCCCAACCAGCAAATAAAATAGCACAAAGTACATTATGATGAACTCTATAAGCCTTTGACCTATAGTTGAGATAGCCCCGACTGCCATAATACTGACCGAGTTTGCCACGCTTGCTGCAATATCCATCAGCCTCTCTCTAAGAGCTATTTCCATAGGCAACATATTGTTGCTTATGTGGTCGATATAGTTCAAAGCTGAATCAATATTGGAGTAGATACCGTTGATATCTTCAAGCAGGGTCTGTATTTGCAGGAAAACTATGGACATGAGGATATATAGGGGTATGAGAATGATTAGTATCGAGCTTACAATAACTGCCAGTGCAGATATGGCAGGCTTGATCTTCATCCTGGATGTCAGGAAACTATAAAGGGGTCTAAATACAGCATAAAGTATGAATGAGCCGAAAAAGGCACTTGTATACGGGTACAATGCGTAAGCAAGCACAATAGACAGAAGCGCAAGCAGGATCAATGCTTGCCACATTTTACCAGAGCGTTCCATTATATACAAGATTCTTCCTAAGGTATATAATACGTTATACTTGCAAAAGAGTTATGGGTCAGCTTTTATTCTCTGCAGGCCACAATCCTTGATCCTGAGGCCTGCTACTGACATGTGATAATTTCCGTTAAGCGCTTCAAGAGTTCGGCAGAAGGAGGTGATTAGTTCTGCACTTTTGTTCCTCTATGAAATGTGTGGAGTAGATGAAGTATGAAAAGTATGAAACATATGAACTGTATGAAGTGAATAGCAGCTATAGTATTATTCGTAACATCGGGAAATATGCAATTACTTATTATACGTAACGTACGGCATGATACTTAAGAGAGTAATATTAACGGTCTTGCTTATATGCTTCAAGCCTGGCTTCAGTCTCTTTTAGGTTTATCTTAAGGGAATCTCCACAATCATCATCATTATGAGTATACAATCGGGTGTAGATATATTTATATATATCAATAGTATATTAGGGCTTGTACTCAGATAAGCCGGGTACAAGCCTGGCCGTAAAAAACGGCTGGATGATGTCATTCGGTGGTACGATGTGTCATCATCAGGAAAAAGCTGAAAACGGTTTGATTCCAGAGGAACGTGGACGATGTACAATCCCCTCTTCATCTCGTCAAAAATGTTTCCACGTTCCCCGTTCAGCTTCCATTGGAGTATGAGCAGGGCTGGGGTTATTGTCAATGTCATCTTTTGATCCGGCCTTTCCAATCCTTTAAATAGTACCGGTCACACAGATTAAAACGGGTGAAGTGTAGATATTGTCAGTGGTGTGGGACTGATGGTTCTAATGCTATGACAGATTGATCGATCTGTGGTGACTGTATCATGGAAATATACTCTTATGCCGGTTTCTGGAAAAGATTAATGGCAGCTATACTGGACATCTTATTTGTGGTAGTGGTCGGTGGCCCTGTCTCTATAATCCTGGGCCTTTTTCTCGGAGCCGCCACGGGAACAATAACGGGTCTGCAGGACAACAATGCATTCCTGCCAGCTTTTCTGTCTGCCGTGGTCTTCTTCATAGTCAGTATCCTCCTGTTGTTTAGGTTCCTGTACTTTGCCATAATGGAAAGCTCTTCGCACCAGGCGACCTTTGGCAAGAAGCTCATTGGTATAAAGGTCACGGACATGTACGGGAGAAGGATCTCTTTCTGGAGGGCTGCACTCAGGAACCTTGCCAAACTACTCTCCTCAATGGTCTACTATCTGGGATACCTGATGATAGGGTTCACCCGTAAGAAGCAGGGCTTACACGACCTGGTCGCGGGATGTCTTGTAGTGGAAGACTGACAAAGGTTGCTGAAGTGGGAAGTTCACTCTCCCAGAAGCTCTCTATCAAAATTCTCTATGAGCTCGCTCACTTTCCTGTACCACTCATCTACTGTGCTCCTCAGCATCTCCTTTACCTGCGCAGGTTCAATGGCAGCATATTCATAGTAATACCCCCCGACATCTATTGATTTTGTTTCCCTGTATACAAGGCCGGCAGCAGTAAGGTTCTGCAATGAGCGGTAGGCTGTGCTGCGTTCTCTGCCAAGCATCTGACCGAGCTGCTCGGCGGTCATAGGGCCACTTTCAAGTAGCTTCTTATAAGTGCTGATGTCAAGTTCTTTAAGACCCAGTACACACTTTGCCATATCTTCACATTTACATTCCGCTCTTAACATTTCGGGGATCGAACTTGCCATGATCTGTCCTCTTAAAGAAGGTCTTATAGATGCAAAACTGCACGGAACGTCAGTGTATATTTTGCACAAAACCGTATAGTGTTTGCGTCACTTATATATATACTTTCCTTGATATTGCTATTCCTTGACACCAATCATACCTGAGGACGAACGCTCCGGCATACCGCTGGACACAGATGAGTTGATCTACCATCCTGACATGATACGCGCAAATGAGTGGGTGCTGAGTGAGTATGAAGCTCCGGTCAGGGATATTTGCATCTTTGTCCCTTGCTCGAAGAAGAAGCCCTACCATGAGAGCCCTTCACACAGGATATTCGACAGGATAATCTTCAGCCTCCTCAAGCCTGAAGAAGTGCATGTGGTCGTTTTTGGTACATGCGGTATCACTCCCCGGGAGATAGACACTGAATACCCTTTCATGGATTACCAGTTCATTATGGGCAAGTGCAATGTCGCTAAGGTGAAGCGCGACTTCCTTAGGATGGAAAGCGAACGTCTTGCAGCTTACCTTGAGAAGACCCGTGAAAACTATAAGCATCGCATTGCCTATTGTATCGGGGATTTCAGGGCTGCCATGGAAAAAGCGCTTGAAATGACCGCTGTAACGGTAACCATTGTCCCAAAGGAAGAGACTATTATGCAAAACCTGCAGCTTCAGCGTAAGTTCATATATGGGAGTCTCAATCAGAAAAAATACCTGCGGGACTTTTATGATGCTATAGCTTCAGCTGCAGGGAAACCGCCTATGGAAATGGACATTGTGGATGAGGATGGCGTCGAGGATGACGATTGGTTCCGGCTTTAAAAACCGCGTTTTTTCTAAGAGCGAACTCCTGAAATACAAAATTCTGGCATGCTAAAATAGGGGAGAGGTGGCATAGATGCCACTCTCATTCAAGGTATGGGGACTGTGCAAGCACTGACATGCCATTATCTGATATATTGAGCACGCGCACTTCGTTGATAGTGCCCGAACCTCTCATTTTCATGATATAGATGGATCTCTGGAGGTTGTTGCCTGCAATGATGCGTCCCAGCTTGACGACCGAGTCTGCGCCATATTCCACCATGTTGTCAAGATTATACATGGATCCTACAGTTATGACGGAGGTTACCTGGTGCTTGCGGAACACGCTGAAGACATCATCTATGAGTGTCCTCAATTTGTAATTGGATTCTATTGCGAGGAAAAGTGCCTCAATGGAGTCGATGAATATACGGGTGGGCTTGACCTCTTCGATCTTGCTTTCCACCAGTTTCTTGAAACTCTTTATAAGTTCTGATGGTGCGATCTCCACGCTTTTCTGAAGACGGAGGCTTGGGTCTGTAATGTCTACAAAGGTGAGTTTTCCCTGCCTGACGTATTCTTCGAGGTCCCAGTTAAAGGAGGTCTTCATTTCCCGTACAATGGACTTTGACTCTTCTGAAGTGATGATGCACATGACATTCTCACCTTTCTTTGCTCCCTCTACAATGAACTGGGTCCCAAAGATAGTCTTACCTGTACCGGAATCACCCGAGACGACATTTGCTGTTCCCACAAAGTAACCTCCGCGGAGCATCTCATCCAATCCCGGTATTCCCGTCCCGATCCTTTCTGATAAATATGCCTCTGACACGTATACCACCTATATCTCTAAGTAGTTCTGATCTAATTCCCAAACTGAATAAATGTACTATTTTAATAAAAGGTTACTTATACCTTACCGAGGTTCTCGTATCCTTTGCTCTGTTACTAACGAATTGAGCATAGTTTATTATGTTATCCTAATATAAAAACACGCGTATTTTATTTATAAGCGCTTGCAGGATGCTTCCGATCACTGAAAAGATACGCCTGCAAAAGCGTGAAGTATTTGTATTATCGTGCTCAATTCCTTATAATTTAAGGATGACATGCTTCAGCCTCACGGGGCTGCTCGTTCCCGGGGATATATACATGACAATAAGGGATGATCTTAACGATAATGAAAGGGATATCCTGGAAAAGGTGATCAAAGGAAACATCTCTTTCCACAGGATAGATTCGCTAACTGACAAAGAGACTGCTGTAAAGATCAGAAGGTATGCGGTGGAAGAGAGCAGCGGGATTGAACTTGAGCACATCAGGACCTGTTCTCTCAGTCTTGAGGATGTAACAAAACGAAATATAGAGAACATGATAGGTGCTATCCAGGTGCCTCTGGGAGTTGCAGGCCCCCTTAAGGTAAAGGGTGAGTTCGCAGAAGGTTCCTATCACATCCCTCTGGCTACCACCGAAGGTGCCCTTGTTGCCAGCGTGAACAGGGGGTGCTCCGTAATAACCGGATCAGATGGCGCAAATGTGCGCATCTTCCAAGATGTAATGACAAGAGCCCCGGTCTTCAGGCTCGACAACGTGGCGAATGCGAGGGAATTCGCAGACTGGGTAAAGGATCCAGGTGTATTTGCCAGAATGAAGGACAAGGCATCACAGACAACCCGCTTCGGTGAGCTCATCAGTGTTGAACCCTTCGTTACCGGGAATACTGTCTATCTTCGTTTTTCCTATGATACCAAGGATGCCATGGGCATGAACATGGTTACGATTGCTACGGAGTCCCTGACCTCTCTCATAGAGGACGAGTTTGGAGCAATTCCGATCTCTCTCTCCGGCAATATGTGCATCGATAAGAAACCTGCCGCTATAAACACTATTCTTGGCAGAGGTAAAACTGTTGCGGCAGATGTCGTTATTCCGAAGGGGCTTGTAGAGGAGCGTCTCAAATGCAAACCTGAGACCATGGTCGATGTCAACTACAGGAAGAACCTGCTTGGGTCTGCACGTGCCGGTGCCCTTGGATTTAATGCACACGCTGCAAACATAATCGCAGCAATGTTCATTGCCTGCGGACAGGATGCAGCTCATGTTGTGGAGGGCAGCACTGCCATTACTACCATGGAACTGACAAAGTACGGTGATCTCTATTGTTCTGTCACTCTTCCGGCCCTTCCGGTGGGTACTGTAGGAGGTGGCACCGGCCTCGGGCCCCAGAGCGACTGCCTGAGGCTTTTAGGTGTAAAGGGGTCGGGAACTCCCCCGGGCACGAATTCCAGGAAACTGGCAGAGATCGTGGCTTCAGCTGTGCTCGCAGGAGAGATATCCCTGATAGGCGCCCAGGCTGCCGGACATCTTGCACGGGCACACGCCAAGCTCGGGCGTTAGAAGCAAAATATAATAAAAAATTGAAAATGGCATCAAAACAGAAGTGCCATTTTCATTTTTCCGAACGGGAATGCTCGATGGGCAACTGGCATGGATATAATGCCAAACAGGGAGTAGAGGCACACCCTCAGCATTTTTCCCTGGCTTTCCTGAGCAGGTCCGAGCATTCACTCATTTTCTTTTCTGCTTCCAGGATGTCATCGGCTAGTTCTGTGTAGCCTGCGTCCCTTACTTTCTGGGCCCATTCCCTGAAGCTCTTGCTGTGGCTTTCGTTGTGCTCAACCCAGTGCTCAAGCAGGTGGGCGAGTTTTGATCTGTTGATTTCCTTTGTCATCTATTCACCTCATTTTTCATTGTCTATCTTGTCTGAAAGTTGGATGGTTCAAATATCTGCAGGGCTGGTGATCTCCCCGGTAAGCGCTGATGCAGCGGCTGTGGCCGGAGATGCAAGATATACGAATCCTCCGGTGCCCATGCGGCCTTTGAAATTCCTGTTGGCTGTTGATATGCAGACCTCGTCCTTGGCAATTACGCCCATGTGGCCTCCAAGACAGGGGCCACATCCGGGTGTGCCAACTGTCGCACCTGCTTCAAGGAGGGTTTCAATGATACCTTTACGGGTAGCCTCAAGGAAAATTTCTCTGGATGCGGGAATAACAAGTGTCCTGACAGCAACCTTTTCCCCTTTGAGAATACTGGCTGCCGCCTCGAGGTCCTCGAGCCTGCCATTGGTGCAGGTTCCTATGAAGGCCTGGTCTATTTTCGTAGGCGACAGTTCTGAGATCCCGCGCACATTATCCACATTATGCGGGCATGCAACCTGCGGTTCCAGGCCATCTGCAGCGAAGTGGTATTCCTGCGTATAGTGTGCATCTTCGTCAGCGTATACGGGCTCATATTTCTCCCTGGTGCGCCCTTTCAGGTACTCAAAGGTCTTACTGTCCGGAGGCACTATTCCTGCCTTTGCGCCCATCTCTATTGCCATGTTGCACAGGGTCATGCGGCCGGAGACTGAAAGACCTTCTATTGTGCTGCCATAGAACTCCGCGGCTTTATAAGTGGCCCCAGCGACACCAAGGGTTCCTATTATTTTGAGCGTGAGGTCCTTTGCATAGACATGCTTTCCCAGTTTTCCTTCTGCTGTTATCCTGATGCTTTCCGGGACCTTGAACCAGAGCTTTCCTGTTGAGAATATCTCTGCCATGTCCGTGGCCCCCACGCCGGTGCCGAAAGCTCCGAAAGCTCCGTAGGTGCAGGAGTGGGAATCGGCACCCACGATAAGCTTGCCTGGCAGTGCAAACCCTTTCTCAGGAAGCACCTGGTGGCATATGCCTTCTCCTATGTCATAAAAGTTCTTTATCCCTTGCGCTTGCAGCCACTCCCTGATGTCCTTCTGGAGGGCTGCGGTAGTATCTGTGTTTGCAGGTGTGAGGTGATCGAAAGGAATAATAATCCTGTCCGGGTTCCATACCTTTTCGGTCCCCATTTCCCTGAATGATCTTACCGCAAGGATGCTTGTCCCGTCATGTGCCATTGCATAGTCTACATCCGCTATGACAAAATCGTTTGCTTTGGCCTTGGTTCCGGATGCACGGCTGAATATTTTTTCACTAATGGTGCTCAAAAGAATAACTCCCTTTATTGCAATTCATCTGTTGCAGTGTGTGAGTATGAGAATGGATATCCTGATATAATACCTGCGCTTGAAGAAACTGTCGGTTAGCACATAAAATAGCCCTGGATGAAGAAAAAAAGTATTTGCCTTCCTGCGAGACTGCCCGAAGGCAAGCCTGGATCTGTTTGCCTCAGGTGAAGCTTTTGAGTTTCTCTATATTCTCAAGCACTGATCTGCTTTCATAGAGCACTTTTTCTTCGATCGAGCTGACTATCTCTTCCAAGGGAATTACCAGCCTGTACAGCTTGACCGGCCTGCCTTTACCTTCGTTCTTCTTTTCTTCCCTTATCTCGACCCAGTTATTGTCTTTAAGGTACTTCATGGCAATACTTACTTCAGGCTGGCGCAGTTCTGAAGTTGCTTCGATCTCGCGGGAAGTTATTTCATCCCCACTTGCCAGGGTTGCGATTGTCAGTGCGACAGGCCTGTTTATATCCAGTTTCCTGAGCAACTCAACCATCTCATAATCCTTTTCATTCATATTGTGGGGTTTCTTTTCTCTCATGGAATATCACCGAATGATGTCATTTCGTTTTGTCTGAAGGCTTGGCTAGTATCTAAGACACTTTTCCTCGCTGTCCGAACGGACATTTGTCTGCTAAACAGGTAGCTGCTCAACAGTTTTCTTGCTAACTTATACATGATTTTGATGCGGTGTGAGCGCACTACTATTATAAGCATTTATTATATATTAATCCATATTACAGCAAAATATTGAGTCAGCAACGTATATTTCATAGAATAGATTACTGGCTGCAATAAAGCCTATATAAGGCATAAGCAGGATAAGGGCATTAAGTGCAACCACTGTTCTTATATCGGGATAATTGCAGAAGCTAATTATGCTAAGGGTCCACTAAAAGAAAACTAATATGGGCCCGCTGAGATTCGAACTCAGGACCTCACGGTTATCAGCCGTGCGCTCCACCGAGCTAAGCTACGGGCCCATTTTGGTCTGTCTCTTGAATCTTGTGTTATTCAAGCGACACTCCAAATACGCACACAGGTACTTTAATATTTCGCTCAGATCACCTTCAACTCATGTGCTTAATTTGCACAGTGTGATTTTCAGGCTGGTTTCTAGCGATAACTTTATTTCATATAATATCTGTATGTGGTCAATTACTGTGCTGGTAGATCAGGGGAAGATCGCTACCTTGGCATGGTAGAGGCCTCGGGTTCAATTCCCGACCAGTCCACTAAAATTCTTTAGATAGTCCTATGCGGACTATGTTTCTTTTGTTTTGTTTTATGTATATACTATGGTATATTCATTCTTCTATTCAAGCCGGTCATGCGTGTTCAAGAGCTTCTTTTTTTAGTGTAAGAAATATACGGAAAAAATGCCTTGGTGGGATACAGAGACATCTTCCGCCACCACGCTTCCAGATGCCTCCCGCGTTACTTCTCTAACGTTTCCCAATATTCAAGGTTGAATTCTGTTCTTACCCCGGCGCGTTACTCCCAACGCCCACGATTAATTTTTTGTGCTTCAGGTACTTAACCATATTTCGGATTAATTTCATGAACTGCGTGAATTTCAAAAGAGATTAGAAAATAGGATCAAAAGGATATGAAAACAGAAGATCTCGGCTGTCGTCATATCCCTGCCCGGATAAAGCCATCTCCTCTTTTCACCGTTGCTTGCCGGTGGTCACAGTGATACCGGTCACACCAAGTCCTTCAGGCGCGACATACTCATCGGTTCTGAAGGATCCTGACACTTCGGATCTTATAGGGGCTTCACTCTTTTTCTGGTAGAAGTCATCAAGAGCATTTTTGACAGCTCTCTGAATGATCTCGTCGTTGCTCATAAATTCACCCCGGTAATGACCTGATAGAGTTCTGTCTTCTTGGATGCAAGGCGTTCATGTGCTTTGGCATAGCGGGCCATGTAGTAGATGCTGTATGCCATCTTCTTGTCAAAGCCGTAATCCTTTCCAGTAAGCTCGATTGCCACGGCATCCCACTTCTTGGTATAGATGTCAGGATCCTTCTGGAAACGGTCCAGGAGCTTGAACACGTTGATCACATTGTCTGCGTTGGCCTTTGTGATTGGCATGTTCTCAAGGTCAGGGAGCGTATCAGCGAGAGATTTAAGGCCTCTCATATATTCCTTTTCTTTGACCTCTTCCTGGTACTTGCGGGTTGTTTCCTGATACTCTGCCAGGACATCTTTCTTGAAGTCCTCGAACTTTGATTCAAGTGTGTTAGTATTTGTTTTCATAGTCGTTCACCTGTTTTGAAACTCTGGAGGGAGCTGTCCACAACTTGCCAGATCTTCAAGCCGTGGGTTTTCGCGGTCTCGCGTATCTCGTCCCTTGTTGCCTTGGGAATCAATACCTGAGCCCACTCTTGCCGATCGTACATATTCATCACTTCACACGTCACACGTACAACTATATAAAGGAAAGTTGAAAATATGAGGCAACCGCATCAAATCTAACAAGTTAAACGGATGCCTGAAGAGTATCATTCAAGACCACAGTGCAGATATGCTTCTTTCTCATGAATGTGAGATCAGTGGAAACCAAAAGCAGACAAGATCCCGGTTTAAGTGTTCTCATGTGATCTTCCAGGCAGTCCTTACAACAATATGGCAGCATCATTCTCCCATACTTGCGGTGGTACACATCAAAAAAGAAATTCCATTGAGACGTTAAGAGGGGAATCGTGTTTGAACACCCTGGCCTCGAGCAGCCAGTATAAAGAAGATCACTGTCATCAAAGCCGGGGTCATGGTGAACAAGGTCATTGAGGTAAGCATCTGGCTGGATACTGTCTATCTGGATGCAGGCGGCCTGCACAGGATCCTCAGAAGAAGCTCCTCTGTTTTGACACTCTACACTAGCGGCATGTATTAAAAGTGGAATCTTCGCTTTTGTGCAGGTAGGGCGGTGTTCACAGTTGTTAGTGCAGATAACGCCATATCCATCTGGGTGATAGTCGTGACACAAAAATATGCAATCACCCCATCAGATCCACGTACTTGAAAGACCATAACCGATGCCACCCGATATCCCGAACCCTGGCTGGAACCTGGGGACAGTAGCTGGCCTGTGCATGATCATCTGGACCGCATAAGAGGTTACATCCACCTGGTCATCATGTGCACCCTTCGGGAATGATGTGAGCTCATCCTCATAGTCCACAAGCCAGGGGGCTCCTCTCTTGAGGTAGATTGTCCCGGCCTCCATCCTGGCAGCTGCAGGCAGTGCCCTGGTAACCTTATCCTTGTCTGGTTTGAGCTCCCTCACTGGCAGGCCTTCACGGACAAGCATCTGATAGAGGATCTTCCCGGCTGCAACTGTCTCCACTGCCTGGAAGGTTGGCTGCCACTTGGAAAACTCGGACTTAAACAACTTTACTTGTTCGGGGCCTTCAAGTCTTGTCCTGTTCACATCAAGCAAGAGTAGATCCATGTCCGGGGTCTGTGCCCAGGTGGCCAGCACGAAGTAGTCAGCTGTGTCTTTGGTAGAAGCTGCGGGGTCACATGTCTGGAAGACCTTGCAGGCAGATCTTGACACCTTCTTGTCGATGTTTCCGGAGTGCAGCACAAAGCCGTCCTGTGTGGCCTCGAAGTACTTGAAGTACTGCCGCTTAAAGATGGCACCTTCTTCGATCTGTGGCCTTTGCTGGTAGAGAGAACTGAACCAATAGGACCCTACTGTCTGCTTGATCTCCGAGAGGGATTCCACGGGATACCTGCGGGGGAATAGTGCCTCCCCTGGAAGCCTGCCAAGTTGGTCATCAGCTTCCGCCAGAGCAGGCAGGTTAATCACTGTCCATTTGTCAGGCTCTTCTTTCAGCAGCCTTCCTGAGAGGTCATCCTCATGCCATCTGGTCTGAATGATGATGATTGCTCCACCTGGCTCAAGGCGAGTGTAAGCTGTGGACTTGTACCATTCTGCAGCTTTGTCCCTGTAAGTCTTACTGTTGGCCTGCTCATCGTTCTTCACAGGGTCGTCGATGATGAGAAGGTGAGCGCCCTTTCCGGTGATTGCCCCTCCCACTCCTGCAGTGCTCATCCCCCCGAGATGGCCTTCAATGTCCCATCGGTTCCTGGCAGAAGACTCCGGGGATACCTTGACACCGAACAGATGACCGTACTCCAGGAGGATGTTCCGGGCCCGATATCCCCAGGTTGCCGCATAGTCGGCTTCATAGGAAGTCAGGATTACCCGCTTGTCCGGATTGAGGCCCAAGTACCAAGCGGGGAAGTATTTCGATGTGAGTTCGCTCTTGCCGTGCCTCGGTGGCATGAAGATCATGAGGTGTCTGATATTGCCTGCAGCCACATCGACCAGCTTGTCAGAGAGCAACCTTAGATGCTTTGCAGGCAGCCATTGACCACGGCTAACATGTTGAGCGAATAGGGCAGGTGTGGAGGTCTCCTCATTCGTCATCTTCAAGGCCTCCTCTTATCCTGGCTAACTCGTTGAGAATCTGTTTTTCCTGCTCTGTTACAGGTAAAGCAGGTGGATTAGGTGTAACAGTGATGTCTGCACGGGTGGGAGAGTCCAGGCCATTAAGTTTAGATCTTCTTTCACTGATCTTCAGGCAGGTATTGATTGCTGCAAGATCCCCCATTTGAGCTGATGGATAGGCCTTTGACCAGAGAGTGTCCAGGCGGATGTTCTCAAGCTCTCTCAGCTCATCTGCAGAGCTCCTGACCTTCTCTGTAAGTTCTGCAAGGCCCTTTGCCACAAGCTTGTATGCGTACCCCTTGGTAATCCCCAACTGGTCAGCTATTTCCTGAAAGGTGTAACAATCCTTGCGGAGTTCTAAAGCCACCTGTCTTTTATCAACAGAGTTAACTTTTTTAGATGATGTTTTTGATACCATTGTTTCCCCTCAGTGCGTTTCCATATAGCGTTTTAGTCGGGTGTTCTGGTGTGTTCGAACCACCCGTTTGATTGTACCGACCGGGATATCCATATCCTCGGCTATCTCACGATAGCATCTCATGTTTGCTTCCCGGAGGATCTTCTCACGTTCATCGATGGTCAGGTCCAGGATTGTTCTCATAGTCTCACCTTCGAAGCATTGTAGGTCCGGATATGTCGCATGAAAGGACCGAACACTTTGACCCGCATTGCTGAGTAGTCTGCCAGGATGTACACGTATGGAGGTGAGCCTGCTGGGACATGGAGCTCAACACGATATGGGGATTCTGGGCCTTCGTAGGACTCGATGATCCATTCGCCCTTCCACACTCCCAGTGGGTCAAAGCGGTCCTCGATCAGGCGGCGAGCTTTACAGATGGTTGCATTCATCTTGCGCTCGATTCCGGTGGTGAAGGTGGGGCAGGTCACAGGGAGACCTCCACAGGTTCGGGAGTGTTTATTGGTTCCATTTCAGGGGGGATTCCCGCAAAATGTCTGACCACATGGGTAACTGTATTTACTTCTTTGAACTTGCGCTTGTCACAATACTCCATGGCAATTGGAATCACATCCTGCTTGTGTATTGACTTCTTCCACATTCTGGACCAGTCCCGGCAAAAGCCCATAATGTCAATGCGTCTCTCCTCTGGAATTGTCACATTAATCACAGGAGTCACACCAATCACATTATCACATGAAGATTCAATTCTGCACGCGCACGTCTGTACATTGTGGCTATTGCTATCAGAATCACAAAAATCACACGTGTTTTCGTATTCTATGTGATTATGTGATTCATGTGATTTGTGTGATAGTCGTGATAGTTTTCCGTAATCCTTCTTGTCATCTTGCAGGACATACCAAGTCTTGCGACTCCCGTTCTCCTGCACTTCTAGGATCTCTCCGGATGTCAGCATAGTTTCCACAACGTCATCATAATCTTTCTTTTTAAGTCTGGAATACCTCAAAAGCTCGTTTCTCTGCATCGTCCCATTGTTCTTTATCAGTACGTTCCTGACCTTCTCAATTTGGTTGTTTTTGATATCTTCCTGTAGCCTTCCAATTACGTCCATAAACTGTGGTATGAAGTACTCTATGACTATCCTACAGGCTTCCGTCATCGACTTTAATGTAATCATATACGACGGTGTCCTTTTACCAAGCTCCAAGAGCATTGCGATCTTGAAAGCGTGAATGCTCCCCCTCGCCCACGCCACGCTTAAAGTATTGTCGTTGTCATCGATGATGTTTTGTTCCATCTGCCTGTTTACACTATCAAAGTGCTGCATTGCAGCTGGTTCCGCGCTAAACTGAATTTCTTTAGCTGCTTGGAGCTTATCATATAGATCCATGTACGACGAAACAATTTTTGCAAAAGCATTCCTGTCCTCGTCTGTTGCTAGCTCCAGTGGTTTGCTGCTCTTCTTGTATTTCGGGTGACAGAATAAGAACCTGGGACCGTATCCTGTGAACATGTCGTCGACGGTCATATTCGCTGAGAAATTATCAGGTGTTGTGCCGTATAGTTTCGTCACAAATGGGCCATCTATAACTACCTCTCGTTTCTTTCCCCTATCAGAGGCAAGGGTTTTACGTATGTGTTCACAGTCGTACACTTGGCACTCTAAGTCAAAAATACCGTCGTTGTACTTTTTATGCATCTTTTGAAGCAGTCCGGTACATTCGTCCCTCACAAAGTTGCTGTTTGGGTTGTTCTGCAATAACTCTAGATATCCTTCCAGTGAGTAGTCATCGTTATACAATACTTCACCTGTACATGATTCATACACTCGCCTTGTCTTGCTTAACACAGTTGTTTTTCTGCTGACGCTTGATAGGCCGAGGATAATAAACCACAGGTTAGGGTACACAGTGGTTTGCTGTAACTCTAACCTGACTTTGTTTTGTGTACATGCAGACAGTAACCACAGCCCCGCACAGTATGAATAGTCCGGGTAAGCGTCCGTTATGCCTTCCATCCATCTGACATAGTTGTTTAAAAAGTGATCTTCGGGAACATTGATAGTTAAACGCGATTCGTTGATTCTTGCTCCCATTGCCTTTATCTGTTCAAGACTATATGTCTCGTCTGCTTGCTCTCTTTCATCCTTGGCTGCAGATATCTTATTCTTGAGAGGGCACACGCTATAATCGCACACCCCGACTCCCACTTTATCCTTGAGAGCAGTGCATGAAAAATGATAATCACTATCATACGCTTTCATTGCGTTTCTGACTCTCAGTTCTTGGTCACTCTTGCTTAAGCCAGTAAAAGAAGATGTAATGTCAACTAATGCCTTTTCTGTCCGTTCCTTGCTATATCCACATTTCTTAGAAAGCAGCATTGCAGACAGGGTTGCATAGTATCTTCCGTTTTTGAGGCCTCTTATCTTCTGCATGCATGGGAACTCCATCAAGTCGGTTCCTGCAAAGTCCATCTCCTCAAAATTGTATTCGTTCCTGGTCCTTGCCCGTGAGATTGCTTCCTTGAAGGCCTTCCTCACTGCTTCGTGATAAATGGTCCCGGATATGTTCCATAGTTTGGGGTTACCGGGGAATCTCAGTGGAAGGTGGTCCGGTATGGTCTGTGGGATTTCATCGACGAGGGTCTTGTATTTACCATCGTGCCGGGTCGTCCCATATTCTCTTATCATTGACCCAAGCCGACCGCCTTTTGTAGTAAACTTGATTTTGCCCCAGTCAAGGCCCATTCGATCAGGATTAGCACCTGCGTTCTTGAGGACCTCTTTTGCAATGGTTTCCCTAGCACATTTGAATAGATCTACGTCATACTGGCGCGCCTCGTCCAAATCCTCACTGTCAATATCAAAAGCGGCTAAGAAGATGTGAAGATGACATGCTTTGCCACCACTGTAAGCAAGCTCGTATGGGATTTCCTGACTGTCCAGGTAGTCCTTTATCTTCTGGTTTTCTTCTCTGTTTACATCGTAGTCGGGAGTGTCTGGGTCAAAAACAATCTCGTTTACAAGGATCCCACGGGTATAGATTGGCTCTTTTAACAGTGACCAGATATCTTTATAGTATAACCATTCATAGAACCGACGCTCTGCTCCTTCGGGTACACCCCCTTCTCTCGCTTTGATCAAAAGAGGTCTTTCGACGCGGAACATTTTATTGATTGCCTGCAGCTGGTCCAATCGGGTACGCTGTGAATTCAATATGGTGTCAGGGGCAGGGTTCATTGCTCGCCCCCCGCGCAGATTTCCTTGGCCA
The DNA here is from genome assembly GCA_030154025.1 of Methanolobus sp. Taxonomy (GTDB): domain Archaea; phylum Halobacteriota; class Methanosarcinia; order Methanosarcinales; family Methanosarcinaceae; genus Methanolobus. The sequence goes on along the minus strand of JASKKT010000026.1, from coordinate 11,827 downwards.
GGTTTACGAACAAAAGAAGGGTCTTATTGGTGGCCTTGATGAGCTCGTACAGCTCCCCGTCAATAGCCGCGTACTCCTGGATAAGCGGGTGTCGACTCAGGGTCCGGAGATCATCAGAACTTGACCCACCGCTTTGAATATAACCCATGGAGTTCATGTATAACATGCCTCCTGGTGGTGCAGGTGGTCACATAACAATTCAAGGGGGGCATTGCCCCCAACTTCTATTGTGTTTCTGTTTTCGGGTAAATTCATGCGGTACTTCCCGGAAGGCCACATGCTCAAAACAGAATACTTTTGTTATAACAAATGTATAGACAAAAGTATTATAATTGACTACAACGTAATACCACATGGTCTGAAATGTGGGTTATACGGAGGTATAATCATGTTTCGAGCTACAAAGGTATTTCCAGTACCTTTGTGGCTTCCTTGTTATCAGTGCATTATGTGTTTTGGCTCTCTGAGTTAATATAATTATCACTGTGCGGAATGCTCACTCTGTTCTTTCTGGGAATCTCTGATCTATCAATGCATACATCTTCATCCCCGTAGCATCAGCTTCTTGCTTGATCCTATCTCTGGTGGATTCTTTGACAAAAACGCTTGTCCAGCCTTTTTTCATCATACGTTGCCTCCTATTACTCTTTTTTTGTGTTAGGGGTATATAAAGGAAAGTTGAAATTTTCTTTGCAATTCTATTGTCGAGCTCATAATTTAAAACACTATGTCCCTGCGTTAAACTCTTCTACCTCCTTCTTTTTGAGTAATCTACTGTAACAACCTGCAGTTCTTCCTCCGTGTACATCCCTGCGGCCTCATCATATCGCAGATCATATGGATCCACATTCCACTGCTGCCCGTGTCTCCGTCTCATCGTCTCTTCCTCCTGCAGCTTCGACACTTGAGATTGTGGGGAAGAAGTCTCCCACATATCCCACAGCGAGGTTTCATCCTCACAGTACCATCTCATCAAGTCTTGCCTCGTTTAGTTTCTCCTCCACAGCTGCTATGAGCTCTGGACATGTCTCAACGGATATACCGAAAACTTCCTTCACCACCCATGAAAGCAGGGGACCGCTCCTAATTATAGCACCCCGTAGTTCCCATGCGATCACCTCGGAAAACTCGGCCTCTGTGACCACATCCGTTGTCTCCACTCGTGTTATCGTGGTATCGCTGGTGCCGGATTTAGGATACACCATAGTCTTTGTCTCAATCTCGATATTCGCGTAAAGATTGCGGCCGGTTTCCGGATCCTTGATACATGTGTACATTATCCCACCATCCCCAAATAGTAAGCCAGGGCCGCGTTGATCAGACTGTCCATGTCAAGGAACTTTTCCCGGTTGATTGCATCCATTGCCATGTTGTGAACATATTTCTGTAGAATCACGGTCTCCGGGATGGTGCCCACTGGGTGCACCGCGACTGCCGGCATCTCTGTTTTCAGATAGCCCACCAAAACTTCACACTCGGTCATGCCATCACCGCCTGGGCCTTGATCTGCTCAGGAGGGATCTCTTCAAGAGCTGGCCTCCTGCAGAAGGTGCACACAACACGCCTTGTTTCCGGGTCGACACTTGGGAAAAATACCATCTTTCCACAATCCATACATATCCATTGTGTTCTCATGTTTCTCTGATCTCCTGTGTGGGACACCCGAGACCAGAACTTTAATAACCAGAGAAACACAATAACAGATTGCGAGTCGTTAATGTGGTTCTCTGGGGGCTTCGGTCTCCAGGGCCCTTAATGCAATTCTTTTCTTGATTACTGCTCCTTGGCTGGAGTGATCACTATACTGTTCTCAGTGTCCGTTACATCCACAGCGTCACCTTTCTTCAGGCTGAACTTGTCCCGAAGGTAAGCGGGGATGCAGATGTACGTTCTTTTGTTTCTATCCTGGAATATTGTTCTTTCAGTCATGCTTGCTCATACATATGTATGAGCTAATATTATATATAGCTTGCTCTTACATACGTGCATACATGGATAAACCGGAATGGACAAGAACAAAGGGGTTTAGATTACCGCAAAGAACACTCGATCAGTTTGATTATCTCGTAGAGAAAGGCGCGGGAAGAAATGCCACTGAGATTGTCATTATAGCTACAGAAAAATTGGCGACAGAATACCGTCTAAAGGAAGATATACTAACACCGACTGAACTTATAGGGCTGTTGATATCTCAAAATTCTGATACAGAAACAAATCCTGCAAAGAGTTCCGCGGGCATGCTGGGGGCAGCATTCAGCAAGGAAGCGTTTCTAAAAAGTCTCAGAGGGAAGTGTTCAGACGACTCACTTAAACCTTTTAAGAACATGTCGGAGACTGAGCTCAAAGAGTTCTTAATAAACATGTCAAAAAGAATAACACTCACTAGCTCAGATGATGAAAACAAGTAGTTTTGGACCCTTTGATATATCTATTTATAGCTTAGTATTGCTGACTTAGTGAGTGTGCTTGGTGCAGTTTATACACCAGCTGTCGAAGGGCGTGTCCACCACCACAAAGGCGGGAGGATCCTCCGGATGACCGAGCCGTGAAGACCATCCAGGATATCATTTAACTCTCTTCTTCCTACAACACCCTCTCCCGAATCATGAAACCAACTCTTATAACCTCTCCCATTTGATTCAAGCCCTACAAAAAAGATTCAAAAGACCATAAAAAATAGCCTACGTTTTTATAATTTAAAAGACTCTACCAGTCCGAGGTGTGTGATCCTTTTTTGAAATACCACTCCCCACCCCCACACAAATGATCACACACCTCTACCGTCTTCCCGGAAGAACATCTTTTTATAAGTATATGATATAAGTCTGATTGGGGTATGTGGCCTTGTTTTACGACCTACCATCGAACGGTCCCATGCCTTCACTGCCCATGGCAATGTTTATGCGTAAGTGGTTTGAAAAGTGTATTTTGGAATAGGCTTAAATATTGGCCTAGCATATAATAGCATATACAGGTAAAACCAGTAAGGCAAGTGTACAATGATGTGCACGCACAACAGTCCTTACTGGTACTGGCCATCTTTTTCTTTCGGATTCCACACCTCATAGAACTGCGTTTCTATGGTCAATTGGCTTAAAAAAGCATCGTTGCCACGTTCTATTTTCTGAAATGCAGCCCATGCCAGCACATCAGCAAACTGTAAGCCTGACCACGAGCACGAATCACTGTGGTGGATATCGACTTTCCATAAAGTGCAGCCGTCTCTAAGTTTCCGTTCGAAGTATTGATCGAAGTCATCCCTCAATATCTGTTTTGACTTGGATTTGTCGATCCTTATGCACAAATCGCACTCGTCAATTATTATGTTTTTTGCGAGCCAGCCAGCAGCATAGTTATACAATTTATTCCTATCCCCGTTCAAAAAGGAACTATAGCATTTCTTTTTATTCAACGTGATAAAGAATACCTTTGTATCTGGCACATCATTCAGCTTCTTAAGCATGTAGCTGACAAGTTCATGACTTGAGCTGTTTGCTTTAATTTCTTTGGCCTTATTCAGTTCCTTACTAAACTTGTTCCTTCTCATGTTCTTGATGATTCTATCAAGCGAGTTCTCATCTTTTACAACTAAAGCTGATAATATAAGGTACTTGGACTGTGACCCCAGATCCCCGCTCTCATCAATGTACATGTAAAACATAATACTTGTAAAAAAAGCTTATTTTATATATCTCTATGGCTGGCATAATAGCATACTCATTTTTCACCCATCTTACTCAACAGCCTTCTTGCCTCTTCCGACCTCATCACCAGCTGCAATATCTCCGGAATCCTGGCCTCATATTTGCCGATCTCATCAAGTGCCTGATGATCCAGCACAAGGGAACATTGTGAACAGAACTTATCCTGTGGCTTCAACACATTGCTACACCTGGGACACTTCTTCAAGGTCACATGCCTCTTATCTTCAGTCTTCAGGCCACACTTCTCAAAGATGCGGTCATTGATCTCCTGGTCTGTGAAATTGCCATATATCTTAAACATCTGCGAGGATCCTTTGGACCAACCGGCACGATGCTTTATCTCCTGCTCGTTGTAGCCGTCCAGAATCCAGTGAGTAATCGCAAGGTGCCTGAAGCTGTGAGGATTAACCCTCTTCTTAATGCCTGCCTTGACCCCTATATCGGCTATAGTCTTCCTCATTGACTTGTAGCTTAATGGTTCCATGTTCTTGTCCCTGGTGACCCACAGAGGGGCTTCTGGGTCATCCTTGAGGGGATGTATGGATAACCATTGATTGAGATAACCCGTAGACCACGTTATGGGGATACCCTTAGCAGGTGTGGTCTTCTTTGACTTTGATGTCTTGGAGATGTAGATTATGGCCCCGTATTGGTTGAACTCAACATTCTTTATCCTACAGGATGCCAGGGCTCCGATTCTCATGCCAGAGTCAGCCAGGACAGAAATAATGGCCTTATCCCGGGGATGTCTGCAGGCCTCCAGGAGGGCATCAAATTCTTTCTGTGTGAGGAGATCGGAGGGTTGTACAGGGGAATCTTCCTTGTTAAGCTTGAGGTCTCTTACCCACTTAGGAGGCTCATCGTTATGCATCCATCTCATGAGCTTCTTTATGAGCTTCTTGTAATTCCACAGGCTGCCTGCAGAGAGCTTCTTAACGTCCTCCACATAGAACAACAGCCTCTCAAGATCTTCGTGGTCAAAGTCCTGCAGGGGCTTGTCATAGCCGATTGTCTTGAGGGTCTGGTACATCCTCGTGGTGTAGTTCACATACCAGGTAACTGTATTCTTGGCAAGGCCTTCCCTCCGGAGAGCTCTAAAAAAGGCTTCGAGTTTCTCCCGGTCTGCAGGCTCGATCTCTGCCCGGTTAAACCTATCCATGGCATGCTCAAAAGCATTGTCCAGACTGTGAATATCATCTACATTGCGAGTCATCACTGTCTAAATAGGAGTGCTAGGAATATCAACTTTTGGAGAATAGACCCGACCAGTCCACTAATATTTTTTAACTGATTACAGGCTGTTATGCCCTTTATATCACATTTGCTTGTACTAAAGTAACAGAAGAGTTTAAGACACCTTCTGCAACCAAACTTTCAGATATTTCTGGCATTACTTAGCTCTTCTGTTACTTAATCCCACTTTGGGTGTGTTTGACAAATGGGCCAACTTTAAACAGTAGTGAAAAAAGAATATATTTTAGATTACTTATTTTCTACTTTGCATGAGAACGAAGTCCCGGATGATGTATTCATTAGTAAACCGGAGAGGACAATGATGTGTTCTCTCCTGTTATCTCACTAAGGTAAACTCCGGAACCGACCCACCAGTTGTCATCCACGGGGAGGACATAGCCTATTTTCAGTTCTTCCCTGTTCTCATTTTCCGGGTTCGGCCATATGAAGACAACATAACCGCCACCGGAGCGTGCAGTTTCAGATAGGGCCCGGATAGTTTCCATGCCGAAGGGATCGCGCACTTCCATAAGATTGGATCCGATCTTCTCAGGGAGGTACGGATGAGCAAGCAGCGTACCATTATAGTCATAGGCGTAAATATAGTGGCCTTCCCAGTCTACAAACATGCCTGACTGATTTGAGATCTCTGCAAAGGCTTTTACAGTCCCCTCCTTCTGTCCGTAGGCTGCACAGTCCTCCACGAGGCCTATCATCTCTGATATGACCTCCGGTCTCCCTGAGCCTGCAGGCACCATATCCGAGAAGTATATGCCAGACCCTATCCACCAGTTCTCATCCGCTGGCGCAACATAGCCAATCTTCGGTTCATATGAGTCCAGTGCCTTCTCGTCTATCGCCCCGCTCTCTGGCGCCGGATACATGTAGGCTACAAAGCCGCCGCCATTGGAAGCGGTAAGGGCACCGATGCGTATCAGGGGTAGCCCACGGGCATCGGTCCAGTTGAGCCTGTTGGTTCCGACCAGCTCCGTCTGGTATGGGTGCGCGAGCAGCGTGCCGTTATAGTCATAAGCGTAGACATACGCATTGCCACGGGAGAATCGGCCGTCCTTTTCAGAGATCTCTGAAATGGCTGCTTCGTTTCCGGCCACAGCTGCATATTCCGAGGCTTCTCCAACAAAGCTGGCCAGATCGTCCATTGTCATCACCTGATCTACATTTGCGAGGTAGATACCTGCACCAAGCCACCAGTCATCGTCAACCCTCTGGACATAGCTCATCTTGGGTTCAAGGGTCATGTTGCTGGAAGGATGGAGATAATGGTAGAAGATGAAACCGCCGCCCTGCTGTGCAAGCATGATCTCGACCCGGGTATAGTTAACTCCGTAGGCGTCCTGGAGTCCAGAAAGGTCTGTTCCGATAAACTGGGGCTGATAAGGAAGGGCCAGGGCTGTTCCGTTATAGTCAAAGGCATAGATGTATAAATTGCCGCGGACGAATGTGCCGTTCTTGTCATTGAACTCTGCGATCGCAGCATCCTTTCCGTTGGCACGGGCATAATCAATGGCCTCCCCTACAATGGATTTCAGTCCCTCTCTTACCTGAGGGTCTGTACCCACTTTCACAACAGGGGAATCGACCTGTGGATCGTATATGCCGGCTCCGATGAACCAGTCCCTGTCCACCATCATCACAAAACTGAGCTTTTGCTTGACGGTGAAATTATCTGAGGGGTCTGCATAGAGATACCGGACAAATCCCCCGCCTGACTGCGCTGCATCTTTCAGCTCATGTATGTATTTAGTGCCTTGAGGATCGGTTATATTCCACCGGTCTGTCCCGATAAGCTCGGGCTGGAATGGGAGGGCCAGCGTCGTGCCATTGGAATCGTAAGCGAATATATAGAGTTCACCGTCAACGAACCGGCCGCTCTTGTTGTTGAATTCCTTAAGAGCGGCTTCCTGTCCGTGGACATGTGCATATTCGTAAGCTTTCTCGACGAATGCCACAAGCTCCTCGGGAGATGCGGCGGTACTGGGAACTGGCTCCATCAATGCGGAAGATGGCATGGAGGAATCTTTCCGGGAAAGGTTAATTTCGTTCTCCGTACAGCCGGCAGTAAGAAGGGCTGCAAGCACAAGTATAACACTAATAAGGGTCGCATTTTTCTTCATGCATAAGACTCAGAACTTGAGCTTATAAGGATATTGTTTTAGTTCCAGTCCCTTCTTACAGACTTGGCTGAGGTTGAGTAACTTCTCGTATATATGGTCTTTTGACTAAGATCTAATAGGACAGATATAAGCCCTAATATCACAATTGGCTAAAAAAGGGTAGTACGGAGGTATAAGGCACCCTTTGCCACCATGCTTCCGGGTGCCTTGCCTTTCTCTTCTACGAAGTTCCCCAACATCAAGGGTGATTTCTGTTGATTACCAGGCGCGTACTCCCAACGCCCACAATTAATTGTTAGTCTTTTTCTTACTTAACTTAAACCCGGATTAATTTAATAAACGGCGTTAACTTCAAACGGTATTACAATATCTATGCTCAAACCGGCAGATCCCAAATTGAACTCTATTCCTGTACACGTGCCATATCATGCAAAACATAGAAAACGGGCTGTAACTCTGTATTAGCATCGCTTTTCTCAGGTCTGCCTATAATAATTAACAATCTATTATTCTAATCGTTGAATTGAATTAATTTATATGCATTTGTGATTTTTATAGGTGTATGGATAAGCTTTCACATCTCAGCGTGCAGGTGTGTCATACAGATGATCGTATTGGCTCAGGTGATTGAATGAAGATGATCGTATTCTTATTTTTGATGTCCCTGATAGTAGTAAGCGGATGTGTGTCTCAGGACACTGTCGGATCAGGAGATTATGTGACCGTTGACTATATAGGCATGTATGAGGACGGCAGCGTGTTTGATACTTCCATCGAGCAGGTGGCAGTAGACTCAGGACTGTATAATCCTGCAAGGAACTATGAACCCCTGGGTTTCTTTGTTGGCCAGGGGCAGATGATAGAAGGCTTTGACGAAGCTGTTACAGGCATGGCTGTGGGCGAAGAGAAGACCGTCACCATTCCTCCGGAGAAGGCATATGGGAACTATTCAGAGGAATTAGTGGTTTCCCTGCCTTCCGAGGACTTTGCCAATGCCAATATCACGCCGGTAGTAGGGGAGCAGGTCAACTACATGTGGAGAGCATGCACCATAGTGGAGATCGCCGAAGGGAACGTAACCCTTGACTGCAATCATAGGCTTGCAGGTGAGACACTGGTCTTTACGATACAGGTGGTTTCCATAGGTGAGTGATTCCCGGTAGGAGCTAAAAATGGAAAAAGAAGAAAAGGTCGTAGTCATCCTGCTTTCAATGGTGTTTCTCTCACTTTCAATAGCCTACGTAAGTTTTTTTAATGGTGGAGTCTCGGATGCGGCCGAGTTTTCGGCATTTTCCAAAACAGGTGAACGGGTCTATGTGCAGGGAGACATAGTATCAAAGCGCTTTACCAATACGGGCAATCATCTGCTCATGACCGTGAATTCCGACACCGGGCCTGTCAAGGTCTTCATTCCCTCGGCAAACGGGGCAAAGGACATCGGTGCAATGGTGAATGAGGATGACGTGGTCAGGGTGACCGGGAATCTTGAAGAGTATCAGGGAGAGCCCGAAATCGTAGTTCAGCACAAGAACGATGTTGTTCTTGTCAGGAATGCATGATCATATCAAACAAGAACAATTAATCGCTAAAGATTTAAACGAACACGGCGTCATAATCAAGCATGAAGGCCTGTATAATGTGCGGAGGCGAGGGGACTAGGCTACGTCCATTGACATTTGAAAGACCAAAGCCGAGTATACCAATACTCAACAAACCCTCTGTTGTGCATCTGATCGAACACCTGTGCAAAGAAGGTTTTAATTCCATAGTCATCACCCTGGGGTACATGGCGGAGAACATAGAGGAACAGCTCGGAGACGGTCGTATCTTCGGAGTCCATATCGATTACGTTTATGAGAAAGAGAAACTCGGCACTGCCGGGGGAGTGAAGAACGCAGAGAGGTACCTTAAGGACGAACCATTCATTGTGCTTGGCGGGGACCACGTACTGAACCTCAACCTGAGGGAGATGTGTCGTTTCCATGAAATGAACGATGCGATGGTTACCATAGGGCTCCTTTCCATAGACGATCCGCGGGAGTTCGGTATCGCGGATATGGACGTTAATAACAGGATAAGGCGCTTCCTGGAGAAACCCGGCCCCGGAGAGATATTCAGTAATCTGGCAAGTACTGGTATCTATATGTGCGACCCGCAGATATTCGACTGGATACCTGCAAACACAAAATATGATTTTGCCAAGGACCTTTTCCCTGCAATGCTTGAAAAGAATTACAAGATAAACGGCATACTGGCACGTGGCAAGTGGACGGATGTCGGGAATGCTGCAGCTTACAGGCAGGCCCAGAGATGGATGCTGGAGGCCTTGCCCGGTACGAGCATAGTCGGACAGTTCACCACCAAGGATGCCCGCCTGACAGGGCCACTGCAGTTTGGTCACAATGTCTCGGTGGGCTCCAACTCAGCCATCGTAGGCCCCGTGGTCATAGGGGAGAACACAAGGATCGGCGATAATGTGCTGATAGGGCCATATACGACCATCGGGTCCAACTGTGTCATTAATAACGAGTCCCGTATCCTTTCCTCTTACATATTCAACAATATCACCGTAGGGAGTAACTGCAATGTATCTGGCTCCATCATTGACAACGGAGCAAGGGTATCTGATAATGCCTGTCTTGAGAATGGTGCCGTGATAGGGCCCAATGTCGTAATAGGGAATAACACCACCGTGCACTCCAATATCAAGATATGGCCTGACATTGTGGTGCCTGAGAACACTAATGTGAAACAGGACATGATCAATGAGTCTTACATTTAGGTTCAGGCCGGGGTTTGCGCTGATTTTTTAATTGTAGGTTGGTCTGCATGAACAAGTTAAAGAAATGGCTTATGGTCTCCTTGCTCATAAGCCTTGTATCAGGACTTGTTGTTGTAGTCCTTACCTTTGATACAGATACGATCCATGGCCTTCTCAGCATAAGGGTCGAATATATACTTGCAGCAGCCGCTATCCATGCCCTGTCATATCTGGTGTGGGGTATCCGGCTGCGTGGCCTGTGCAGGACTCTTGGTTACAGCTGCAGCGTCCCGAGATCGGTCGAAATAGTCACCTCCAGCACTCTTGCAGCGGCTGTCACTCCTTCCTCTATGGGGGGGGAACCTGTCAGGATACATCTCCTGCATGTGGACCGGATGCCCCTCGGGAAAGCATCCGCTGTAGTGCTTGGCGAAAGGCTACTGGATGGCATTGTCATACTGTCCCTTGCTCCGGTTTCGCTCTATATTCTCAGGGGCTTCATGGAAGACCCGTCCCTGGATGCTATGCTCATAGTAGCAGCGTTCTTCCTTCTGGGGATTTTGCTGCTGGTACTGTACGCAGTATGGAAGCCGGAGGCTACGAGGAAGATGACGATGTTCTTTGTAAAAAGAATAGCACCGTTCTTTGGTGCCAGGACTGATGCCAGGCTTGAGCACATAGTGGCAAAGGTGGATTCCGAGCTTGAGAATTTCCATGACAGCATTTTCCTCTTCCTGAAAAAAGAACAGAGGGCCGGCCTTTTGTGGGGAGTGTTCAACACTTTCCTTTTCTGGGCCGTGGAGTTCTCAATGCTCTATGTTATACTCATAGGCCTGAACCAGTATCCTGATCCTCTTATAGTCATTGCCTCCCAGATACTTGTACTGATCCTGATGGCAATACCGGCAACACCGGGAGCCAGCGGGGTTGCAGAGTTCGGCGCGACAACCATATTCTCGGTATTTGTTAGCTCTTCGCTGCTGGGTATAACTGTGGTGGTGTGGAGGGCCCTCACATTCTACATGAATCTGTTAGTTGGGGGTTTTGTGAGCTTCAGGATACTCAAGGATACGGAAACAATAAAGAAGCTCCTGCGCTGAGTTCTCTTATTTCCCGGAGAAGGCAAGATAATCCTTCAATGTTCCTGCAATATCAAGCTTCATACTATCCGTCCTTTTCATGAAGTCTTCCATATCTGAGAAGGGTGCAAGGTTTTTGATGGCTGCTGCCTGGTTCTTTCCAATCCCTGGTAATTCCCTGATGAGCGAGACAGATGCTCTGTTGATATCTAGTGGGAAAGGTACTCCTGTAACAGACCTGTGTCCGTGTCCTGTTACAAGTACGTCGATGAAGTTACCCTGGGGCATATTTTCAGGGATGCCTACCAGCAGGGGATACGATCCCAGTTGCCGTGCAAAGCACATATTCCTGTCATTCACCTCGCACAGTACATCCTTCAGGATCGTGCCTGCAGGTACGAGCTTCCTTAGCATGGGCAGGTCGATTTCCTTGCGTACATTTTCCTTATAGTTCAGGAAGAGCCTCTTGTTCTTTGCAACCAGCTCGTCATTGCCATACATCCTGGTCCCGGGGAATGCCATGACCTGCCGGATGTTTATCCTTCTGACAAGCATGTCCGAATCAAGCACTTTTTTCAGGAAATCATAGTTCATCTGAAATGTCCTTTTAGTCTCACCTTTGAGGCCGTGCACGAAATTGAGTCCCGGGAGCAGTTCGGGCATTCCATTGAATCCTCTTTTCCTCCCGACCTCATTGATCAGGCTGATAGATTCAAAGACCTCGTCCGGCATGGCCTTCAGGTCGTTGGCACGAATGACTGCAGGATCGGCGCTTTCCATCCCCAGGGCGGCAACGTCTCCGGGAGTATGGTACTGCACAATGGTCCTGAATATCTCCCTGCACTGATCGGGATATGCGGCTATGGTGCCGGGGTTGGCATTGTCCATATGCAGGAGCTTAAGTCCGGGCGCCAC
>JASKKT010000025.1 GCA_030154025.1 Methanolobus sp. | reverse complement strand
ATAAATGACCTGCATTATTATTGTATTTTTCAATACCATCTACAGGCATCCAAGCAAAGTGTGTAGAAACATCATTTGGATCAACACGAACTTCTATAGCAATAGGCTTTACTCCTATGGAACTGTAAGCACTTACTGCTTGGAAAGGAACAGTTACAGTCGTGTTTGCATTTGGGGCCAAATTGCTAAAAGTCCGGTAATATCCATAACCATCTTCTAAAGACCAAAAGAGAACTTTTCCGCTTGCAGTTGAGGTTCCATAGTTTTGAATCTTCACATCGTTATTGAAGGTTATGTCCTGTGTCCAATACCAAGAATAAGTCACTTCTGTAATCCTTACATCAGGATTGGATTTCACTCCGACTTCCCCTTTTGATAACTTTGTCGTCTCCATCGGGATTTTCACCGAAACCGTATTGTCTGGTTCAAAAGAATATTCAAAAGCTACATTTTCTCTGGAAATACTATTGAACCTATTTTTCTCCAATTCACTTAAAGCAATTATGTCAGGATTTGCTTTTTCAAGAGCTTCCAGAGAAGGTGACTCTGTTTTTAACTGGGGCTTGTGCCCGTTATATTCAGAGAGATTCATGGGCTTTGCCCACTCTTCAAATTGTGGGACAGCCATGTTGTTATCTGCTGCTTTATTTTCGTTGGCTGTGGCCGATACCGACATCAGTACTGAGCTTACCAACAATATTGTTATGAATATTATTGGCACTCTAATTTTTAGGTTTGTTTTCATGTGTTTTACCTCTTTTTGCATCTCAGGAGGCAAACAAGACAAGCTATAAGTACTCTTAAAGCCAATTTTCATTTGCCTCCGGGCACAGTGAGGTTCAAGTCTGCTTTGGGAAGTTATTTGAACCTCATTGAACACATATGTGTTCAAATGAACTTACATAGAGAATATTAAAATAATTTATGGTCAAATCCTCAAACTACAAGAAGAGATGCTTGAAACTTTTGAGGAGTTTGGGGTTTCAATTTATACACATATTCAGTTTGATAGTGTGGCCATAATAGATTTTTAGATAGTAATTTCTTTTATATAGAAACTTATTCAAATAAAAAATAACGGCTTCACAAAAGACAAAGGACCTATAAGTCCCGAAATCAACATATGAAGGCGAATAATGAATCTCTGTGGGCTTCATGTCATTTGTTTATGTATGTTCTATAGTCAGTAAGGAATCCTATAGACATATTTATGATTTTTAGTATTCTCTCAAGCTCCAGTTCCCTTTTTCAATTACTCCGACCGATGCCCATATCTGGATGAACAGCATCAAGAGAGTGCAAGTGAATACCATGCAGAAACAGAGCACATTGTGCTGCTGCAGGAGATAAAAAAACTTGATAATGCTTCGGTTCTACAGGATCTATGACATCGGGCTGGAGATAGATCTTGACTGGCTGGAAAAGGAACTTGCCAGCAGTTTTACAACCGCCAGGACAAGCTTCCTGCGTGTTAAGCCCACATCCATCAGAATGGATGTGCCGCCTCTGACGATCAGCCTGGGTCAGGCAGCATTGGAAAAGGAAGGCAGGACGTTCAATTTCAATGTTTTTGCCCGCATATTTGATATAGGAGCCATCAGTCTGTGCTTTGTCTATGAGAGGCCGGAGTCTGATTTCAGGCTCCTGGAAGAAACAGGACTGCTCTTTTCCGGACAGGACGGACTTTCCAGTCTCTTTACAGTGCATCTGGATACACTTGCCGGCATGCTCAAGTCACACAGCAGGGGCTTTTCCCTTAACTCAGACTTTTTTGAGGACTATACGGTCTACCTTATGGACTGGATGGATGCGTCCATAGACCCCATACCCCTGCTGGCAGGAGAAAGAAGGGATTTTTGTCCCCAGATGATAGAAGAAATACTGAGGGACTCGCAAAGCTATACTAAAGACGATATTGCCATACTCTCCTGGGACTCGGCCCTGCTATGCAATCCGGACAGTCCTACAGACCTTTTCGACCTCATAGAGTTTGCGAACGTCCAGGTCTTCGAGTTGCGCTACTATGACAGGGAACTGAGCCGCCAGATGGGGAAGATGTATGATGACATCGTACTTGCCGACAAGCTCCCGCCTTTCAGGAGGAGGCAGAAATACAGGAAGATCATGATGCAGCTGATGCAGAACAGCGCCGAGATATCGGAGGTCACTGAGAAAGTGAACAACCTTGTCAAAGTCACCGAGGATGTCTACTACGCCAGGGTCTACGCATCCGTCCTTAAAACACTGCGAAGCAGCCAGTGGAGTGAAAGCGTGAGCCATAAGATCAAAGTGATAAGGGACAACTATTCGATGCTCTCGGAAGAAGTCCGCATCCAGCATTCCAATTTCCTGGAATGGATAGTGATAGCTCTTATTGCACTGGAGATCGTCATGGCAGTGGTGGAAAGGGTGATCTAAGGTGATTTCCTGCATTAAAAGAGGTGGCTAAGCCCATCATGGATAAACTTCAGGCTTACCAGTCCGATGCAGACCAGTACGAAAGTCCTGAATTTCTCCTGCGGCACCCGGGATACGATTCTTTTCCCGAGGAATGAGCCGGTGATAGCCGTTAAGAAAAGCAGCAGAATGAAATAGTAGTACTCCTGCGGGAGATATCCGCTTGCCAGATAGACCGGTATCCTAGAGATGTCAACGGCCAGGGATATTGCCGCGGCAGTAGAGATGTAGGCCGATTTCTCCAGATTGTATGATGTCAGGAAAGAACTCCTCAGCGCCCCGCCTGTACCAATAAGCCCGGCGAAGAAACCTGAGACGCTGCCACCGATCAGAGTGTTTCTTCCTGTCGGTCTCATGGAAAGGCCGGGCCTGGAAATGGATAGCACAACATAGACGACCAGGAAACTGCCAAGGATAAGTTTCAGTGCGGGCTGGGAGATCAGGTCTACAAGCAATGCACCTATAATTGTGAACATGACGCTGGGAATCCCAAACCTGAGTAGGAGGGCCTTGTCAAAGCCATGCCTGAAGAAGGCGATCCTGCCGATGTTACCTGACATGTGGAATATCGCTACTAATATTAGTGCGGTCCTGAAATCAAAGAAGAACAGGGTTATTGGGAGGAAGATCGTGGAGGAGCCAAAGCCTGCCATGGTTCCCACTATCTCTGAGAAAAGGGCGGCTATGAAGAAGAGAAGGTCCGGTTCTGGCATCATGGAGATATTTACGGGACAGATTAAAAGTATTATGCGAGGCTTGTGCAGATTCCCTTGGATCTAAGTCCACATAATAAATCGTAATCGACAAATATATGTGTAAAGAATTATTTGCAATAGGTTATATTCTAGTTATGAGAGACATATCCCATATTCTCTTTTATGAATCTATCCGGATGATCATTTATGGTTACAGATATAGACGCCAAGGTAATACAGGCAAAAAGAGCATCAATAGTCCTAGCTAGTGTTGATACGGCGACAAAGAATGCTGCCCTTGAAGCTATGGCAAGAGCGCTGGACGAGAAACGCGACAGGATCCTGGAAGCAAACAGGAGGGATGTTGAGCTTGCAGAGAAGCTGAAAAGGAAGGGCGAACTCCCGCAGGCAATGGTTGACAGGCTCAAGGTCAGTGACAGCAAGATCACAGGAATGATAAGCGGCATAAGGGATGTCATAAAACTGGATGATCCAGTAGGTAAGACCATCGATGCTCTTGAACTGGATAAGGGCCTGGACCTCTATCAAGTAAGCTGCCCTATCGGCCTGATAGGGGTCATTTTCGAGGCTCGTCCTGACGTTGTGCCCCAGGTAATGTCCCTGTGCCTCAAAAGCGGGAATTCAACCATATTCAAGGGAGGAAGCGAGGCAGCATGTTCCAACCGTGCGATATTCGATCTGCTGCTTGAGGCTGCAGAATCTGTAGAAGGAATGCCGCAGGGTGCTTTTCAGTTGATAGAGACCAGGGAGGAAGTAAAGGATCTCTTAAGCATGGACGCTTACATAGACCTGCTTATTCCCAGAGGATCCAATGCATTCGTAAAATTCATTCAGGATAATACTAGGATACCGGTCCTGGGACACGCAGACGGCATATGCCATGCCTATGTTGACAGTTATGCAGACCTTGGTAAAGCATATAGTGTCTGCCTTGATTCAAAAGTACAGTATCCTGCGGTCTGTAACGCCATTGAGACCCTGCTCATCCACGAGAGCGTGGTTGACAGGTTCCTGCCCGCGATGGCACGTATGTATGACAGTGCAGGTGTTGAGATGAGATGCGATGCAAGTTCCTATGCCATCCTTGAACACATCGATTTCCTCAAGAGCATTGTCAGGGCTACGGAAGAGGACTGGTCCACTGAATACAATGATCTTGTTATTTCCATCAGGGTCGTGGACTCCATCGAAAGCGCCATTGAGCACATAAACACATATGGCTCCCATCATACCGATGTCATCATCACAGAGAACCCATTCAACCGAAAAGCATTCACAGACCTTGTGGACTCCTCAAGCGTAATGGTGAACGCTTCCACCAGGTTCGCAGACGGCTTCCGGTATGGCAAGGGCGCGGAGGTAGGTATCAGTACCAACAAGATCCACGCCAGAGGTCCGGTGGGCATGGAGGGGCTCCTGATATACAAGTATATATTACTTGGCAACGGTCACAAGGTAGCGGATTACGTTGGTCCTGATGCCCGCGGTTTCACCCACAGGAGGCTCGACAAGGACCTTTCGGAAATCATCAATATGGAATGAGAATGCAGTGAGCACATAGAGGCAAGTACCCAAGATATCCCTGACACAGAGGCACTGATCGTGATCAATCGGAAAGAACTGTTTAAAGGCCTTAATAAAATAGTGGTGAAGATAGGCACGTCTTCCATCAGTACGGAAGACGGGAGACTCAATCATCGGTTCATGGACGGCGTGGCAGCCCAGGTTGCTGCATTCCATGGGCAGGGAAAGCAGGTCATCCTGGTAAGCTCAGGGGCCATTGGCATAGGCATCGACATACTGGGACTTGGCTGCCGCCCCAGAGAAATACCAGTCCGGCAGGCCTGTGCCGCAGTAGGCCAGAGTGTGCTCATGCAGGAGTGGAGCAGATCCTTTGCCATGCACGACCTGAAAGTGGCCCAGATACTTCTGACCTACGAATCGTTCTCAAACAGACTCACCTATCTCAACCTGAGGAACAGTATTTCCACCCTGCTCAGCTACGGGGTCATCCCCATCATCAACGAGAACGATACTGTCTGCGTCAACGAGATCGAAGCCACCTTCGGGGACAATGACAAGCTTTCAGCCGTGGTGGCAAGCAAAACAGAGGCAGACCTGCTGATAATACTTTCCGATATCGACGGCCTTTACGACAAGAACCCAAAACGCAATCATGATGCTCAGATGATCAGCGTCATCGAGGAGATCACTCCCGAGGTGGAGAGCTACGGAGGCAGCCCCACCAGTATGAAAGGTGTTGGCGGGATGCGCACAAAGATCGATGCGGCCAAGATATGCCACATGTCCGGCTGCAACATGATAATTGCGAACAGCAGCGCCGATGACGTTGTCAGGAGAGTGATTGAAGGAGAGGATATCGGCACATTGTTCCTTGCAAACCAGGAGGTTCACAAGAACAGGATACGCTGGATAATACTTTCAAAGGCCTCAGGTTCTGTAGAGGTGGACCAGGGTGCAAAGGATGCCATAATGGACAGTATGAGCCTGCTCCCTTCAGGGATAATCAATGTCAATGGAAGTTTTGACAGGGGAGACATCATAGAGATCAGGTGCAACGGCGAGGTTTTTGCGAAGGGCATAACAGACTATACATCAGAAGAGCTTGAGAAGATTAAAGGCAAGCATACCAACCTGATAGCAGGCATACTTGGATACAAGAACTACAATAACGTTGTCAAAAAAGAGAATATAGGATTATTCAATCACTCGGAAAAGCATTGATATCTTCCGAGGATTCCCACTCGACTTCCAGCAGGTGCCTGAATATTGTCACGAACTCCTTCCCGTCAGACCACAGCGCAGTCAGATCCTCCTTATTCCCTGCTGCTTCTTTTATATCTATGAGCACTTCCCTGGAGTCGACAACCATTACACCGCCTTTGGAAGGCAGTTCCCCGTCCTTCCTGCCATACAGCCTTACATGAGCTCCGGGCAGGGCCTTTGATATGAAGAAGGCCTTTTCATGGTCATAGGATATAAGACGGACCTTCACGCCCGAACTTATCTTCTCCGATAATATTCCGAGCATCATGCACTGTTTTTTCTCGGCAAGCCGGGGGGTAACCCCTGTTATTTTCCTGTAGAACGGATGAGGAGCGGTCAGGAAGAGCTCTTCTTTTGCACTGCTGAGCAGTTGTATCATCTTCTCTGTTACATGGCGATACCCGTTTATTGTCCAGGTGCCCTCTTCCTCATCATCCGTAACAGCTGAGCGGTATATATCCTCAAGCTGCCGGAGTGCGTTGGAAGACTCGATCGTGAAATCCTGCTTCAGCCTCTCTATCGCATCCTCAGGAGGAACGCACTTATATTTCAGCGGCTTGGTGTTATGGATCTCAACAATGCCCTTATCTTCCAGTTTTTTCAAAGCACCATACACAGCGGACCTGGGAATGCCTGAAAGCTCGTGGACGTCAGCAACAGTGCTGCTGCCCTTTTTAGTGAGAGCTGCAAGTACTTTGGCTTCATAGGCGGTAAGTCCAAGGTTACGCAGTGAATCAAATAAATTTGCCATGTTGCCGATAGAGTTCTTCTGTATAAGATTTCAGAGAAACGATTGGATAAGTGTGTTCGACGAACCGGACAGGAGGAAGGAAGAGATAAGGAAGCCTTATCTCTCATTCTTTTACTCCTTCTTCTTCAGGAACCTGCCATATACGAAGTATCCTGCCACAGCAACAAGAGCAAGAACTATAACTGCCAGGATCCCTGCATTTGCTGCAAGCCCGTCAAAGGCAGATCTTGCGGGCAGTGTCTGTGTCCTTATCTTGAGAGTATCGGAAATCCGGCTGTGCCCGTCACTGTCCTCATATCTGATCTCGCTGTTGATGGCATAGTCTTTCGGTACGGCCGACTCGTCCACCTTCAACCTGAAGAGCGCCCGTGCAGTTTCCCCTGGTGCAAGAGAACCCAGGAATGCCTGGTCATCTGTGGTACTGAAGGGAGTATCTGCACTTATCCTTACTATAGCATCCTTCACAGGCTCCTCACCACTGTTCCTGAAAGTTACGTAGAGCAGGTTCTCCTGGTTTGCATAAAGATCACCCTCTACATCCACTACTTCAAACCGTGCCTCATCCTTTACGATGATGTTCATAGTCTGGTTCTGGTGTCCCACTGCATACCACAATCCGACCTCCATATTGGTTATTCCAAGATCAGTTTCATCGTCCCCGCTGATCTGCACATTCTCCTGATAACCATAGAACAGGTCAAGCCTGAGAGGATAAGTTCCTGCTGGTGCGTTCTTTGATATCTCGATGTTGAATCTCACAGGATCTTCAACCTGCTGGCCGCTGGGCAGGGTCCCTGCTTCCTGAGGACCGGACTTCACCCTTACATGCGGGGAGCTGGAGTTGAGGACTGCAACTATTCCGATAGCTGTGGTTCTCTGGGCTTCGTAACCCATCTCGGCCCGCTGTATCTTATGATCGAGGGTTGATACGGAATCATACCTGGTCTCGGACTTGAAACCGGTTATAACACCCTTATTCATGAGGTTAAGATTGATAGTCACTTTGTCTCCCCGCGAGAACTCATTGCTTCCTACGAATGTGGCACTCACATCCGGACCGCCATATACCGTATAGTAGTTCTCGTCAAAATTGAAGAAATCGGGCAGCTTGATGTCCATAACGGCCATCTGTGCACTTGCAGGCACCGCAGCCTGCATAATTATAATCATTAATATAAAGATTGAAGTTGCTTTCTTCAGTCTTCCTATCCTAGGCATGATTTTCCTCCTCCGTCCTATTGGTTCTATCCTTTACGATTCTTTTTCATGGTCTTTATGATTAGTACGATACACATTACCACTATACCTGCCAGAGCCAGGGCGGTAATATTGAATTGTCTCTCTGAAGACTGCATATCCACATTGGCTTTCATATTCCCGGAGTAAGCAAGGTCCTCGTTCACATCACGGTATTTCACTTCTGTATCGAGGGCATATGTCTTGTCGAGTGCCCCCCTCTCTGAAGAGATACTGAACGATACAGTCCTGCTCTCACCCGGCATAAGCGTGCCCATGGGCCTTACTGAGCTGTCGGCAGCGAGTGGTTTCATTACGATCAGCCGGGCAACCGCATCTGCTGCAGGGAGTTCTCCCATATTGGTATAGGTGATGTTGACAAAGCTCTGCCTGCCGGCTATGAGTTCACCTGAAACATTCGTCACTTCGAATTTTGCTGCCGGCTTTACTATGACCGGGACATGGAGGGTCTTGCTGACAGGAGTATAGTATTTTACATGGTCCAGGTCCGGCAATCCCAGGACCACTGACTCTCCGCGGGTCATCCTTACATCACTCTGATACTCGTAGGTAACAGGCATTTCCAGCATATAGACTCCGGCCGGTGCATTATTGGAAACAGTAATTGTGTACGAGAGCGGGTCCTTTGGCAATGAGCCGGGATACAGGGGGTCTTTCAGTGTCTGGCTGCTGGTAGTGGGATCTACCTTGATATACTCCGTGCCGGAAACAAGGCTCGTCTTTACTCCATATGCGGTCGTCCTGAGCTTTTCATACTCCAGTTCCTGCAAAGAAAGAGCATGAGCGGCAGTGGATGTACCTACACTGGTGATGCTTTTGACACCATAGAATATTCCCCTGTTAGAGAGGACCAGTTCAAGGTTGGCAGTTTCCCCTCTTTCGAGCTCGGTGTCACCCAGCACGGAAACTGATATATCCGGCTCACCATAGCTGCGGTAGTAGTTTGTAGTGGTTTGATCAGAAGGAGGTATGAATTCCTTTGATGCCGATGCAAATGTCACAGGCATCATTGTGGCCGTAAGGATACAGATCCCTGCAGCAATCAGGCTAAACCTCCTCAGAAGCATTCTTTTATTTATATCCTTCACAACGCTGCCTCCTTATGGGCTGCTTTTATATCAGAACCTGCAACTTGCAGTGCACGCTCATTATTCCGAAGCCTGCGGCCTTCACGGTGCTTATCGAGCAAAACGATAACTGCCGGGAACACAATGAACGAGGCGAGCAATGCCAGAATGACATCCATGACAGTTATGAAACCGAAATTGCTTGTCATGCTGAAAGGTGAGGCTATCAGGGCTGAGAAACCGAAGACTGTCGTAAGACCTGAGGTCACGATCGCCTTTCCGATCTTGACGCTGGCTTCTCTCATTGCCTCTTCCGGAGCCGCACCCTTGTCCCTTTCCTCGAAGTATCTTTCCATCATAAGCACTGCATACTCCGAACCGACACCAAGTATGAGAGCTCCCAGCGTGGCTGTCATGGGAGTGTACTCCACGCCCAGGTAATACATCAGGCCGCCTGACCATCCGATCACCATGAACATTGTGACCACAGGCGTAAGGGCCTTCAGATAATCACGGTAGATCACAAGCAAGCCAGCAAAGACCAGTACGAGTCCAAGCAGGGTCATGAGCATACGCCCGGATGTGAGTGCCGAGATGACCGTGAAGAACACAACAGAACCACCTGTTATTGTCACACTGGTACCTGGCGGTGGCGGCATCCATCCTATGTCTTCCTGTACCACATGTGTAAGATCCTCGATACCTTCCAGCCCGAGCTCTCTCATGGCATTGCCAATTCCCAGGTTAAGGATCAGCATGTTGTTGCCATGGAGCAGCCTCTCTCTCTGGACTTCCGGGACCTGTGCATACAATGCCCTGACCTCCCGGGAATCATCGGGTATTGCACCGCCGTTCATGGACTTGACAACATCAACGATACTGGAAGAACTGTAGATGTGACCCCTGTTCTCAACCTCGTGGGAAGAGAAGCGATCTATCCACTCCAGTAGCTGTGGATCAGCATTATTATCTGTTTTTATGATAACATTGAGTTCCTCGCTCCCTCCAAGAATCTCACCCATGTGAACCAGATCAATAAGAGCAGGCATATCCTGCGGAACAAATGTCTGTACATCGGTCTGTATAGGGACCTGCGCATCAAAATAGAGGCCTCCCAGGCAAAGGAAACCTGCAACCCCTATCACAATCAAGGGATGGCGCATAGAAAGCACGGCTGCCTTTTCCAGAAGTCGCTCTGTAAGATCGGGTTTATGGACTGTGTCCTCGTGCTTTGCTTTTTTATTCACATCCGATCTTTTCTTTCTGAAAGGAAGCTTACTGAGAACAGGATGCTGAGAAAATTCATGGAAGCCATAGAGAACCGTGACACCCACAAAGAGAGAGGAAAGGAAGCACATTATTATGCCGATCAGTAGCAGTTTCCCAAAGTCCTGCACCATGGGAACTGAGGATGTGAACAGCGAGGAGAAACCAAGCGCGGTAATAATGAGCGCTATCAGTACTGCAGGACCTGTATGCTTAATTGTCTCTATCACTGCAGTGGCTGCAGAGTGATTACGCTCGAATTCCTCTTCGATACGGTTATGGAACTGGATAGCATAATCAATACCAAGGCCTATGAGCACAGGGAAGGCTGCCATAGATACCATGGTCATCGGTATATCCAGGTATCCCATTGCACCGAATGTAAAAATAATTCCGAGCAGGACTACCGGAAGGGGCAGGAGTCTCCAGCGGACGTGCCTGAAGACCAGATACAACACCACAACCATCAACAGCACTGAAATTACCAGCAGGGTGCCCATACTGGAGTTCATCTCGTCATTTATTGCAGTGCCGAAAGCCACGTCACCCGTAACTATTACCTTGTAGCCGGGAGGGAACTCGGCAAAACCGATGGCAGCCTGTGTCTCCCGGAGGATTTCCTCCTGCATGCTTTCAGAGGTTGTACCACTGAAAACAACAGAGATGACAGCATGCGTCCTGTCAGGCATTATGTATGAGGGCATATCGGAGGCAATGATGGAATCGAGCGTATCAGCGTCATCCGGGAGCGTACGGGTGCCTGTATTACGGTAATTGGTTTCCTTTATTACCTGGGAAGGGGATGTGACCTCCAGCACGCCCGGGATATTTTGGGTGATCTGGTGTATCCGGTCCATTGCCTGCAAGGCGGCAGGGTCCGCTACATCATCCCCCTCCACCAGTATTACGATGGAGCCGGTGCTGAAAAGGTTGAGGTAGAGATGGTCAAAGTCCTGATATAGAGTCGAAGTCTTCTCTACAAAGGTATCCGTACCCGACTTCATTTCTATGAACTGGGCACCCTGGAATGATATTATGATGCACAGAAAAGCGATGAGGATTATAGGGATGGTGTTATCTTCAATGAACTGACCAAGCTTCTCAAATAGATTTTTGATATATAAGCCTCCTCGATTTTTAGTTGGGTTTGAACATCTATAATTTTGGGATAGATAGGATTGATTCTATAAATACTTTATCAAAATGCGGTTTTCTGTTGTTATTTCAATAACAACAAATTAACGTGTGAAAGCCAGAGCACACGTGATACAGGAATGAGAGCTATTGGTGCTGAAGTGCAGCATTATGCAAAACTTGATATCAGAAAAGGATGACTACCTCAGTGATGGATAGAAGAATCAATGTGGAAAGTGAAGTTCTCCGCAGGGTGAAACCATCCCCGGAAGAAAAAGAAGGGCTTCTGGCGGTAGTACAGGACCTGCTCAGTAAAGTGGATTCCACTGCTGCCGGACTTGGTGTCAGTGGCATACGTGCAAAACTGGTAGGTTCCGCTGCGAGGGATACATGGACATCCGGGACGCACGACCTTGACATATTTATCCCCTTCCCTGTACAGACGACCAGAGATGAACTGGAAAAGTACGGTCTCCTGATTGCAAGGGAGATCGCAAAGGATGCGGACAGGTATGAAGAACGCTATGCTGAACATCCTTATCTTAATATGTACTACAGAGGGTTCGATGTTGACATGGTACCCTGTTTTGCAGTCGACTGCGCCTCCGATATGAAATCTGCTGTTGACAGGACGCCTTTTCACAGCGAGTTTGTCAAAATACATATCAAAGGGATGGAAGATGAGGTTCTCAAGCTCAAGCAATTCATGAAAGGGACCGGAGTATATGGTTCTGAGCTACGGACGCAGGGTTTTTCCGGCTATCTTACAGAACTGCTGATCATTCACTATGGCTCTTTCCAAGCGGCCATATCCGGTGCATGTGACTGGAAACCTGGAGTAACCATCGATCTTCAGGGGCATGGGACAGTGACACACAGTGAGTCTCTTGTTGTTATTGACCCCACCGACCCTAAGCGGAATGTAGCCGCTGCTCTTTCCCTGGACAGGTTTTGCAGGTTCATCGACGCATGCTGTTCATATCTGAAGGAACCTTCCCTTAGCTTCTTCTTCCCCGAACCGGAGACGCCGCTTACAGACCAACAGGTGATCGGCATGATAAGAGAGAGGGAAAGCTCCTTTGTGACAATAGTGTTCGACAAGCCGGACATTGTTGACGATGTACTCTACCCGCAGCTGGATAAGATGGAATCAAGTGTCAGAGCATTGCTTGAACAGCACGGCTTCACTATATTAAACAGTAACGGGTGGGCAGGAAAGCAAGCCGCCATCGTGCTGGAACTGCTTTGTGCGAAGCTGCCTGATGTGAAAAAGCACAGGGGCCCTCCTGTATGGGAACGTAAGCATGCACAGAATTTCATATCAAAGTACAAAGGCTCTGCAGGCACTTTTGCCTTTTACATAGAGGACGGATACTATGTTGCAGACATAAAAAGGAAGTTCACGGCGGCAAAAGACCTCCTCCAGGAAAAGCTGGCTGGCTGCTCCATGGGAAAGCAGCTCACCGAGTCCGTAAGGCAGGGGTACAGGATACTGGAGAATGAGGAAATCTGCCTTATAGAAGAGGAGGATTTCAGGCGGTCCCTGAATAAATGGAGAGGCAACTGAACACGACCGTTTCTTATTTCGCGCATCTCCTTCCTGTTTGTTTCCTCTTGGCCGACTATCATATCAGGCCTTCAAGCCTCTTCTGGTAGAAGAAATACTGCTGAGCATAGCCGCAGTATTCCCCGAAGTACATACGCCCCCAGTCACCGATTTTGCTTTTTGTGACGCTGCCATCGAAGAACTCATGGTCACCGTAATAATACCTTACGACCTTTTCCACGTGGGTATCCACCGGGAAGGCCTCCATTTTCCCGAATGCAAAGAGCAGGATGCAGTCTGCAACCTTCTCACCTATGCCCTCCAGGAACATCAGCCTCTGTCTTGCTTCCCGGTAGTCGGCCCTGAAGAGCTCTTCCAGTACAAGATTACCACCCACGACATGCCTTGCGGCCTTAGAAATGCGACTGGACCTGAATCCCAGCTTGCAGTCCTTCAGCTCGCCATCACACAGGCCGGCAAGGATTTCCGGCTCCGGGAAGCTGTAATAGCTATCCTCGATCTTCTTCCCGTAGCGGGCCGACAACAGGGATATGCCTCTCTTGATGTTGGGGATGCTCCAGGCCGTGGCGAGCATGTAGGATATCAGGCACTCCCATGGATCCTGCCTTATGAGCCGCAGCCCCCTGTACTTCCTTATAGCTTCGTCCATGAAAATATCCCTGTTGACCCGGCGCAGGATATCATCCAGGTCGTCATCGAACCTGAAGTAGTGTTCAAGGAACTCTTTTGGCAAGGGGGAGTCGACAAGCACTTTACTGGTCATCTCGTCCTGCTGCAGACGCACGACGCTGCCTTTCACAACACCCACCCACCAGTCACCCAGCTTGTCCCACCTGAACACCTGACCGCAGTCCAGGGTGTAATCAAGATTGAAATCCTCGCAGAAGAGCTCGTACATATCAGGACCCAAGTTCAAGTTCCCTTAAGAATATAGCGGAGGATACGGTGTCACCCAGTCCCACCGTGGATACCGGCTGGCTACATAACCTGGTGGGGACGGCACATACCGAGTAGTTACGATACTCTGCAATAACACCGTTCTCCCTGTACACCACAGGGATCTCTTTTTCCAGTCCCGCTATCTGCATCCTGCCATAATCACTCTCCTCTATCTCGGAGGAGACTGCCACCAGCGTATTCCGGTCTGCGAGCTTCCCTGTACATGCAAATGCTGCAGCGCACCTGATACCGAATTGCAGAGCCTCGAAGGTTTTCAGTGATGAAGGGACCGGCGTCCTGGATACCGAGACAACGAATTCCCTTGTATGCACCAATATCCTTCTGATACCGAATAAGTCACATAGGGATGCAGCGGTCCTGATGACAGACATTGCATCCATCTCAAGTACTCCGGAACTGCCAATCTTATATATATCTGCAAGTGTGGCCAGCTCGTCCTCGTTCAGGCCGATACTGTCAGCAATGGGAGCAAGGCCTGAAAAAACGTCCGAAGCTATGTTCACAGAAGCAAAATGACCCAGCTCCGCATGGATCTGCAGTTTGCTGTTGCCGGCCTTCCATGAGCTTAACTGTTCCAGGGACCTGCGAAGCTTATCCGCATACCCGCTGCCGTCCGGATATGTCTCGCGGAGCAGGTGGTAACCCGCTATCAAAGCCCCGTCCATGGACCTGACATTGTCCAGAGCGTAACGGCTGAAGTGCTCATCCGCGTACAGTTCAAAGTTGAGAGGGTCGTAGGTTGCAATGAACCTGTTCTCCCTGGGCACCTTTGTCTCCTCCCCTTCAAGGATAAAGCTATCTCCCTTCCTGAAATTGAATACGAAATGTATCAGTTCGGAAGCAGAAGCCGATGGATCATCTTCAGATAAATGCGAGCTCTTTTTCAGATTTCCCTCATAAGGGATGAAGATCGCCCTGTCCGAGAAAAAAGACATCTGTAGCGGGGAAGGATTGGGGACGTTAGGTATGACTCTGGATGCTCCCAGTTCTGAGAGTACATTCGCCATAATGCCCATATTACCACCCATGCGCAGGAAAGAGCCGTCGAGGAAGTTCGACCTGATCCACTGGTAGACTCCCTTGTCCAGAATCATCCATTCGGCTCCTGTGCCATGCTGCATGCAGGAGAAGAGTCCTGAAAAGAAGTCAGGTATGGAGGATATGGAGCCAGGTAGGCACTTCAGTCCTGCGGCTATCTCTTCCTCGTAGTTACTGGCAAAGAGGCTTATCTGCGGACCCTCCACTTTATAGATGGCATCTATGTTCGCATTGTATGCACAGAGGATGTTCATGCCTGCTCCGCACATTTTTCGCCTTTGTCTTTTATCTTGGTGAGCAAGGCCACAAAGGCACCAGCGGAGATTGCGTCCCCTATTCCCACGGTGCCTGCGGGCTTGTCCACGACCTTTGTGGGCACTATAACCAAGTTATGCCCCATAGCATTGACGCATCCGTCCTCGAACTCTTCCAGGGAGCATACTCCCTTGCGCACAAGATACTCCGCTAGGCTGGCAAGATCCTCATGACCTTTTTCATATAAGGGTACCTTCAGGCCTTCCTTTGTGTCATCGATACTGTTGATATGCCCAACAGAAGCCTGGGTAGCAGCCAGCACCGAAGCAAACAGCAGCGCATCGCGGTGCCCATCCACGCCCACCGGATGGTCACTGGAAACAAGGCTGATATAGTGGCCAAGTGAATGGATATTGACCACCTGCAGCTGCAGGTCCTTGAGCAGCCGGACAGCTCCTTCGTATAAGGCTATCACGCTTCTTTCGTCCTTGCTCATGACCGCGAACGCCAGTTCCTCGTAGCCTAGCACGTTGAGCGCATTGGCGACCTCAACGGTATCAAGACCAAGGGAAGTGGCATGCTCCCTGACTATCTCTGTCAGGATAGCCTTGCGGATAACCTTGTTCTGTATGGATGTGAACTCAACATGGATCTGCATCCTGGGATTGCATTCCTTCAGCCGGCAGATGACACTGACGGACTTCTCCACATAATCATGGTAGGTAGTTCCGTCCTCGTACTCCTCCCTTATCATCTGATATCCGGCAAGCAGCGCTCCGTCTATCTTCTGCCTGATCTGAGGAAGGCTCTCATAGAGCTCTTTACTCATATCGATGTGCAGCCATTCGGGCCGGGAGGATATTATGAGGCGGTTATCCCTGGGAACCGCGAAACACTCCCCAGAGCAGCAAACCCTGGTTCCCTTGGAGAATTCCAGTATCCAGTTCACCTTTGGCTTCGTATCCGGGTTATAGACTTCCTTTGGGTGCCTCAGCACAAGCTGACCGTTCTCCATCGCCGGATGGCGCAGGTTGGGGGAGTCCACGAAGTACTCGGCCTGCTCCTTCGACAGCCAGGGTACATAGGTGATGACATTTTGAATACCCAGGTTTGCCAGCAGGTTGGACATGATGCCCGCCTGCCCGCCCATGCGGGCCCGGTCGAACCCGAGGTTACCCTGAAGCCACTCATGGATATCCGTTGTGTAGGTCGGCACTTCAGCCGCCTTCCCATCACGCATGGAAATGACCAGCCTGGCCATAAGGTCCACAGGCTCCTTTATCTCCCGTGGGTACTGCACGACCTGTTCCTGGATAGCACTGCACCCCAGAAGGTCAACGAGCTTTCTCACTTCTTCTTCTTTGACATGCTTGATGGCATCTATATTACTGTTATAGGCCACAAAAACCCCGCGGACGTCCTTTAAAGAACGAGTTATATCTGAATAGGCAGTTTCGTAATGCTTTTCCCAGTCCTGTATCTCCATGCATCTCACCCAATTAATAGAAGTTATGTAAGGAATTCATATATAAGGATTGGATGGGGGACTGTTCTGGCCTAACAGGAGTTCCTGTGACAGCAAAGGTGCAGCAAAAGCAAGGACCCGATATACAGAGACAGTACTTACATTGTAATACAAAGCCAGCACTGTTTAGATACTATACCATATTAAGAGATGATCTGATAGTTCAGAAAAAAAACTGCCGGGAAAAGAAGGCAGAAGTGAGCCCTCTATAATCCTAGATAGGGTTGCAGCCTCTGGCATTAAAACAAGCGGCCTCACAAAAGGCCGGTCGTTTCATCCATGCCGAGCATGATGTTCATGTTCTGTATAGCTGCCCCGGAGGCGCCTTTCCAGAGATTGTCCAGGCGGGACAGTACCTGTATCTGCTCCTCGTTGCCATAAATGTAGAGGTCCAGATAGTTAGTGTCGTTGCTTGCCTGCACATCAAAGGCATTCTCCACCAGGTCCTTTGTCTCATCGGCTGCATGAATGCGGATGAAGATAGAGTTGCCATAGTACTTCTGATAGAGCTCATGCAGGCCCTGCTT
This sequence comes from Methanolobus sp., assembly GCA_030154025.1. Classification (GTDB taxonomy): domain Archaea; phylum Halobacteriota; class Methanosarcinia; order Methanosarcinales; family Methanosarcinaceae; genus Methanolobus. The sequence continues at coordinate 15,296 of JASKKT010000025.1, read as the reverse complement.
AGTAAGAGGTTTCTCCAGATCCTTCACGGACATGGGCAGTGTGACCGCCAGCCCCCTCGGATAGTTAGAAACCACCGGCATGAAAATGGGTTTGACTTTCAGGCCGGAGTGGACCATGATCTCAGGCACATGCTTGTGGTTAAGCCCCAGCGCATACTGCCTTGGTGCCTTATAGGCCCGCTCTTTCGTGGTTTCATAGGTCTCGATCATCTTTTTCCCGCCGCCGGTATATCCGGTGATGGAGAAGAGCGGGACAGCAGTTTCCCTAGAGATGATGCCTTCCTCCAGCAGGGGATACAGGGCAACGATGGATGCCGTTGCATGGCAGCCGGGGTTGGAAACCCTGCTCGCTCCGGCAATCTTGTTCCTGTGTGCGGCGGATAGCTCGGGCAGTCCGTAAGCCCATGATTCGTTCACGCGGTTGGCTGTGGATGCATCGATGATCTTCGCGTCCGGGTTTGTGATCAGGCTCACCGCTTCTGCAACCGCTTCGTCCGGCAGGCACAGGAACACCAGATCTGCCTCGTTGAGCAGCTTCTTCCTCAGTTCTTTGTCGTGGCGCTTTTCATAGGGAATTTCAAGAATCTCCACTTCCGGATGATCTGCCAGACGCTCGTTCACCAGCAGGCCTGTAGTGCCATGCTGGCCGTCCACATATATCTTGTACATCGTCTTCCTCAGTTGGATCAGGTAGTATAGTCCGCGTTGATCCTCACATAGTCGTAGGTAAGGTCACAGCCCCAGGCAGTTGCGCTCTCATGTCCCATCCCAAGGTCGGTGATGATGAAGACCTCGTCCTGTGACATGATGGATTTCAGCTGGGCCAGTGTGGCCTCGTCATTACGTACGACCTTGCCGCTCTTTACAAGCTCGACGACCTCGCTGCCGGCTGAGAACGACAGGGAGATCTTCGTCTGGTCCATATTGGCACCGGAATATCCGGCTGCAACTACAATGCGGCCCCAGTTGGGGTCCTTGCCGAAGATAGCGGATTTCACCAGCGGGGAGCGGACTATGGATTTAGCAACAAGGCGGGCATCCTCTGTCGTAGCCGCACCGGTGACCTTTGATTCAATCAGCCTGGTGGCGCCTTCGCCATCGACGGCGATCATCTTGGCAAGCTCTGTCAGCACAAGGTCAAGGCCGGACTGGAAGTCTGCGATTCCAGGACTTATGCCAGAGCTTCCGGTAGCTGTCAGCAGCGCCATATCGTTGCAGCTGGTGTCTCCATCCACAACAACCATGTTGAAGCTCTTGTCCACGGCAGTGGTGAGGCATGACTGCAGCTCCTTTGACGGGATCTGTGCATCGGTGTAGATGAAGGCAAGCATTGTACCCATGTTGGGTTCGATCATTCCAGAGCCCTTGGCAATACCTCCTATACGGATGCCGGACTCCATCTCAATGGCTATCTCCTTAGGGATCGTGTCAGTGGTCATGATAGCGCGTGCCGCCCTCATGCTGGCTGCGGCGTCCTCACCCATGGAATCCATGGCTTCCTGTAAGTGGGTGCTGATCCAGTCGGTATCGAGCTTGCGTCCCACAACACCTGTTGATGACACACCTATGAGCTCCTCGTCAACTCCCAGTTTCCTTGCCAGCAGGGAAGCCATGGTCCTCGCATCAGCCATTCCCTGCTCGCCGGTGAAAGCATTGGCATTGCCACTGTTCACAATAACACCTGAGAGACTGCCGGTCTTTGCCAGGCGCTCCCTTGTGAGCATGAGAGGAGCTGCAATGACCTTGTTCCTTGTAAATACTCCTGCAGCATTTCCTTCTGCCTGTATGACCGCAATTCCCATCTTTCCGGGTTTGATCCCGCCGGCACGTACGCCCTTTACCGCACAAATACCGCCTTCAATGAATTTCATATGATTCCCTTCTTATAACTTGCCAAGTCCGCGGATAATGTCACCGCGGGTGACAATACCGACCAGCAGGCCGCCTTCGATGACAGGAAGCCTGTTTATCTTGTGTTTAGTGATGATCGTGGAAGCTTTTTCGATAGAGTCTTCCGGGGAAACCGTGTAGACTCTCTTGTTCATGATCTCCTCCACGGGCTTTGAACCCACATCGTCGAGCATGCGCTTTGTCTCCTCCCAGTTGATCAGCTCCCGGATAGGCACCTCGAATACCTCGAAGGGGCTGGGAAGCCAGAGTCCGCTGCGATCAGGAACCTCGAGCAGCTTGAGCAGGTCACCCTCGGACACAATGCCAACGACCTTGTCATCATCCACGACAGGGAGCCCACTTATGTTGTTCTGCTTGAGCAGGCGTGCAACATCCCCGATGGTATCCTCAGGGCTGCATACTACGACATCCGGATTCATCACATCTCTGACTTTCATAGAGATATCTATTGCTTAATTCTATTTCAGCATTGCCAGCCTATGCTTGCCAGGGTACTGCAAGCGAGACTCCATGAAGTGCATACCAATAGAGAAGTTCTTTCCCTGTGACAGGCAGGCCTTTCTCAGAAGTAAGCGACCATCATCTTTGCATATATGATGGAGGCGGTCAAAAAATAAAGGGAAGGTCATCTGACAATCCACACGGTCCCTGTTGCATAACTCAAATGAAAGCAAACAACTGTAATACTTTCATTGCCACATTTGCGACTGTGTACTTAGCAGTACTGACAAGACCTATGGTCTCGATCAGAATCTCACCGTTGTTCTTTGTGGCAGTGAACTCTTCCAGCGGGTACCTGGAATTTAACACTGTTCTTACTGTAGCTTCATTTGCTCCCACTACCACGGTCGCATCAAACTGTGTATCTGCTTCAACCTCTTCAAATGTAGTGATATGGGACTTTTCGGTAACCGCTTTCAAATATCTCTCGTTCCCTTCATCAGTAACGATCACAAGTTTGATCACTTCGTTGCCCAAAAGGGACTTCAGGTAGGAAGGTACGTATTCAGTGTTCTGGTTATATTCGCTGACCTTGCTGTCGAGGTCATTGACAATATCGGCACTTGCCACGGGAATAAAAGTCACCATCAGCACCATTAGTATGAGCAATGTCCTTTTCATCCATTTTCTCCGTTTTGATCTCATTTGATTTTCTCAGCTCTGTGAAAACATCAGGAAGACACAAAAGAACAGGATCATTAATACCTTATTTCAGATTGTAGAGCAGAGGTTTTGATTGATGATGAACAAGATATCAGAAGAGGCAGGTTAAACAGCAAGTTTAATTCTCATCTAGTAGACACAGATCCTACCTCGCAGACAAACAATCAACCTCCCGCCTAGTAGGCGGTCCGTCGGATGCCTATTTCATAGACACCCTGACGGATGCCTATTTCATAGACACCCTGTCAAAGAATATATTCTTCCCCTTAATACTCAGAGGCAGCGCCATAGCCACGTCCGCATCCATCATCTCAAAGTAGCAGGCCGCAGCACCCGCGCTGTACATGATCCTGTTATCGATGCACAGGTCCTTTGCCTTAGATGCCGCGCAGCCCACTGCAATCCCAAGGTCCAGGTACTTGATCATGCAGTGGGGACCGGTAAATTCCTTCTTGACCTTTTTGGCCTCAAGCATGCCTTTACATGTCTCGAAGCCGCATGCTCCGCAATCAAGCCCGGCTGCACCTGAGGACTTCAGCCCGATGAGAATAACTGAATCAGAATCCCTTATATTCTTAGCGTCACGCAGCAGGAACTTTATCCCTTTTATGTCGCTCAGCTCTTCCATCTTGCTTGCAAGGTCTTCCCTGTCGTTGTCATCAAGGAGTGCGGTCACGATATCATCGATACCTTTTCCCTTTGGTGCAGTCCTTGCGGCTACAAGGATGGTCTTTGCAAGCGAATCCAGGATTTCAGGTTCGGGATTGACTTTCATGAAAAAAGGAAGGTTATAATCCTATTTATGCGTTTTTTACCATGTCCGAGAAAACCTGCCGGTTACAGGCTTATGGGTTTTTGACCCTGCTGCGGTCTCTTCTCGAAGCTGATACCTTCCTTCTCAAGGGTATCCCGGATGGAACTCTCAACGATCATGATAAGTTTGTCCTTGGGCACAAGTGTCACCGCTGAGAGGAACCTGAGATGCTGCTCGCCATCCCCGGCCTCATCCAGTATTTCCACGAAGGGCTCGCCATATGACGATGTTAGATTTGCCTTGATGAGACCTTCCCTGAACTTCAGGGTCATCTTCACATGGCCGATAAACTCCGGGTTGATCTTTTGAAGCTCTGACTTTACCGAGGACAGCAGATGTACCAGCATTGTGGTGACCTTGTCTGCATGCAGGTTATCAGCATGCAGGACATATTCTCCGGAATAGCTCCCCACGCCTGACATCCCTATGGAATTCAGGTCGGCACCTGTGTGTTCCGCCTGGCTCTCACCCGTAAGCAGGTCCATGAACATGTGGAACTTATCGTCCATTCTCCTTGCGGACATCTCGATGACCAGAGCATCCGGGTTAAGCTGCATTACGGTCCTGGTGACCGATGCCACGGTTTCCATGTCCACCAGGTCGATCTTGTTGATACAGACGATCTCAGACTCTTTTATCTGGTTGGCTATGAATGTCGGGACCTGGCTTATCTCCATATTGATCCTGCTGGCGTCCACCAGTGACACCACCGGAGCAAAGGAAACATCCTCCACATCCATCAGTTCAATATGCTCCTTGATCTGCATGGGAAAAGCTATGCCAGTGGGCTCTATTATAACAGTATCTGGATTGTACTCCTCCACAAGGGTCTGTAGTGTGTATTCCATACTTATGCGCAGGGAGCAGCAGATGCAGCCGCTGGTGAGTTCCTTTGTCACCAGCCCGCCGCCTGATATTGTCTCGCCGTCAACACCAACTTCACCTATCTCGTTGACTATTATCGCTATCTTGTGACCTTTCTCCACGAGGTGCTTGCCAAGATTCCGCAAGGCTGTTGTCTTCCCGCTTCCCAGGAAGCCACCGATGATTATCACTTTCATTTCTGTCACTTCTCCTTGTATAGAATCAGAATTGCAGGAAGATGTATATGGATTTTGGTTAGCGGGACCATGGTGCTCAGTCTTTTTTCAAAGGCAGGAGCACATGGAAAGTACTTCCCTTTCCTTCTTCGCTCTCAGCCCATATCTTTCCCTTATGATCCTCCACTATCATCTTACAGATATACAGGCCAAGACCTGTCCCGCCATACCTTCTCCGGATGGAGGAATCCACCTGGTAGAAACGCCCGAAGAGATTGGGCAACTTGTCTTCCGGAATACCGATACCAGAATCACTTACACGGATGTGAAGTTGGTCCTCTTCAACTAAAGCACTTACTTCCACAATTCCTCCCTGTGGAGTGAACTTGATCGCGTTATCAAGAAGGTTCACCATTACATCGACAAGCTTGTCCCTGTCTGCCCAGATGACAGGCAGGTCCTCACCTACATCCTTTTTAATGGTGATATCTTTCTTTTCAGCCTGCAGGGCAAGGTCCTGTATGGAGTTGCCGATAACCGAGACTATCGATACGTCGGAAAAGGAATATGTGAGACTTCCCGCCTGCGCCCTGCTGATATATAGAAGGGAATCCACCAGTTTCCTGAGCCTCTCGGAATTACGTATTACGGTATCCACTGCCTTTTTCTGCTGCTCGTTGACCGCACCGAGGGTCCCGTCGGATATGAGCTGGCTGTAACCCTGAATGGAAGTAAGAGGTGTTTTGAACTCATGGCTCACATTGGACAGGAATTCATCCTTCATCCTGTCCAGCGATTTCAGTTCTTGATTGGCTGCAGACAGCTCAAGGTTTGCCTTGTACAGCTCCCTGTTGACCTGGGCAAGCTCACCTGCATACCTGCGCAGGGTATCGTCAACTTTCTTCTGCTCGATTATCTGCCACATTCCTTCCATGAGCAGGGTCAGCTGCCTGACATCAGCCTGGTCGTAATCGCTGCTCTTATTGCCAACACCCGCAACCCCAACGACCTTATCACCGTCAAGAATGGGAACGCTCATATAGCGTTTCATCTTGATGTGGCCGGGAGGATAACCCTTTTTTAGGGGGTTGGGCACCGTATAGTCGTTTATTATGAGAGGACGCTTCTGACGGACAGACTCGCCCCAGAGGCCGGTGGATTCGAGCAGGTAATCAAACTTCTTTTCATCCACATTGCAGTCTATCATTACATTCCTCGACCATGAGTAAATCGTGAGCACACTTCCTTCCTCGTTGAGGAAGGCGAGGTATCCCATTTTGCTCTGAGTGAGCCTTACAGCCTCCTCCTGTACGAAATCTGCTATTTCCTTAAGGGACTTGTTCGTTATCTGATTCAGCTTCAGTAGCGTTTCAAGCCTGGACTCATCCAGGCGGAATGCCTCTTCGGCCTTCTTACGTCCCGAAATATCCTCAAATATGCCGATGCCACCCAGGAACTTGCCATCGTCTGAGATGTTAGGGCTGAAGTGACTTTTTATGGCTATAGTTATGCCGCTGACTGCCGTATGATACTCACCTTCAAAGTGCCCGGTTTTCCTTGAAAGTACGGAATCAACTGCTTTTTTCATTTTCTCGTCCTTCACGGTCGTTACCATGTTAAAGCCGATAATATCCTCCTTTTTCTGAAGCCCTATGATCTCCAGGTACTTCTCATTGCAATGGGTAATGATACCGTTCTCGTCAAAATGGAATATTCCCAGAGGCGAGTTCTCAAATATCAGGTGATATTTCTTCTCAGCCTCCAGGGCAGCCTCTTCAGCTTTTTTCCGGTCATTGATGTCTATTATTATCCCCTGGAAATAGGAGGGAGCACCTTTCTCATCCCTTATCAGGTATGACCTCTCGGTCACCCAGCGTGCCTCTCCTGACCTTGTCAGCAGACGATATTCCTTTGAGAAATATGTCCTTCCTTCAAGCTCAAGCTGTGAGACATCCTTTCGTACCATATCACGGTCGTCCGGGTGCACAATATCCTCGTATCTCAGGTGCCCGGAAGTCAGGAACTCCGGCGTGTATCCGAACTGGCTTATGTTCTCGGAGACAAATTCCACAGGCCAGCCCTCGTCCGCCCTCCAGAGAAAGGCGACCACCGGGCTCTTCCTGTAGATGTCTTCCAACTTTTCCAGGGACCGAAGCCTGTCCCGGAGTATGCTGTGAGTGATGTTCTGCTCAAAGACCTTACCAATAGTGCCCATCATTCCCTTATACCTACCGTCCTCATCGACCAGAGGGAGCAGGACACCACTATGGTAAATGAACTGACCGTCAGGTTTGATGAAGGGAAAAACGTCATAGCTTTTCGACTGCAGGTTTTCTTTTGCTATCTGGAAAAGGTCAACAAAACCGAGTTCTTCATCGTTCAGCTGCCTCGGTATGAACTCCACCAGCTTCTTCCCCAGCACATCGGCCCTTAAAAGGCCGGATATTGATTCCATGCCTTTGTTGAAATATACTATATTATCGTTCCTGTCAACAGCCCATACGCCGGTCCAGATATTTTCAAGCACATCATCCGGGAAACGATTCTCTTTAAGGAAGGGGCTGCAGTAGGAGGAACTCTGGAGCAGTGTCCATTTGTCACCTCTCCTGATCACCGTGCTGTCATGCATGCCGATTATGTCCAGTATCTCCTGTCCCGTCCTTGCATCCTTGAGAAAGGCGAACATGGCCACGATACGTTTACGGCGTATTGCATCCATGCCTTCTTTAAGATAAGCTGTAAAGGCATTCCATGCCTCCTCCCCGGCTATTGTGAACTTGTCCACTATCCTCAAGCCTTCATAGCCTGCATTGATCGACTCACTATAGAATGAATCCCACATATCGGGGATACCTCCCAGGAAGGGACCCCTCCCTGAGAAGTAACATTCCGTACAGGGAGTTATTATCAGCTGTCCGCTCTTAAGATATCTTCCGACATCCACACCCCTCTGCCGGAGGGATTCCCGAGCCCGTTCAGCATCGATCTGGCCCGAGACTGCCCACACACAGCGTTCATTGTTCTGCAGGCCCGCCTCGAGGAATACCGCTACTATGCTCGTGAGTTCCTCCGTGGTATCGTACAATAGCGAAAAATAGCTTCCCTGAAGCATATCGTGTACAAAACCTATATCCGAGCTCACTGTCGCAACGATGCTATAACCCCACAGATCCTTACTACATGAACATTATTTGCCTCTTATATGTAGTTAAGCATTATAGATTAACACCGGCAAGCTGATTAAAAGTATCCTGGCCCTGATATCCGTTCTTCCTGCCCGTCAGTTTCACCCTGCTTACATCAATATTATTAACCATCCCGACAATGTATGTCCCTCTGAAACGGACGGATGAGATGATGGAAGCTAAAAAACAGATCTACCTTGCAGGACCTCTTTTTTCAAAGGCCGAGAGGGATTTTAATGTGTATCTCAGGGACAAGCTGGTGGAAATTGGATTCAGGGTCTTCCTGCCACAGGTGGATGGCGAGGATAATCTTGAGAACAGGATGCATGAAAGGCAGATGTGTATTTTCGAGAATGATATAAAAGGGATAGACCAGTCGGATATTGTGCTTGCCGTGCTTGACGGAGGTAGTGATGTCGACTCCGGGACTGCCTGGGAGATGGGGTATGCCTATGCCAGGGGCAAGAAGATCCTGGGGCTGAAGACCGATTTCAGAACATTCGGAGAGGAAGGCATCGTCAATCTCATGATGGAGATGTCGGTCGATGTGCTGGCCAGGGATGTGGAAGAGATAATTAAAGTGCTTGAGGCTTACAGGTAAGTTCAGTCTGGCCGCTTTGCGGTCTTCACTTCTATTTGTACGTTCTTTTTCCGCATTCTTTTCTACTTATACTAAACCGGTCACTTCCGGTACCAAGGATATGTTATTAAAAGTTGCCAGCATAATACATTAAAAGAATTTCGGACAAGCGCCATGCTACAAAGGTTCACCACCCTGTTTCCCTTATGGGCATTAATACTCTCAGCTGTTGCACTCCTTTACCCGGAGATGTTCCTTCCCTACAGTAGCGCCATTCCCATGCTTCTGGGACTTGTCATGTTCGCCATGGGAATGACATTATCGGTCAAGGATTTCCTGCTGGTGCTCAAAAGGCCCGGCGTGATCCTGCTGGGGACTGCCATGCAGTACACATTGATGCCACTAATAGGTTTCGTGATCTCCAGGGCACTGGGCCTCTCTCCGGAGCTTACTGCCGGGGTCGTGCTCCTGGGATGCTGTCCGGGAGGTACGGCCTCTAACGTTATTTGCTATCTTGCAAGGGGCGATGTGGCACTTTCCATCATGCTTACATCAGTATCAACGCTGATAGCCTTTGTAATGACCCCGCTGCTCACATGGTTCTATATAGGCCAGACCATCCCTGTAGATATCTACGGCATGGTCGTCAGCATCCTGCAGATAGTGGTATTGCCGGTTGCCCTTGGGATAGCCCTCAATACGCTCTTGCATGAGCGCATCGACAGGATAAGGTATGCCTTCCCTGCACTTTCCGTACTCATTATCATTTTCATAATAGCGACCATCATGGCCCTGAACAGGGATACCGTCGTGTCCGCAGGCATACTGGTGATCATCGCTGTGGTAGCGCATAACCTGCTTGGGCTTGCAGGCGGTTACGCGTTTTCCCGGATGCTGGGCCTGAGCGAGATAGAGGCCAGGACGATCGCTTTCGAGGTAGGGATGCAGAATTCCGGCCTGAGCGTTGCCCTTGCCATCAAGCACTTCTCAGCTGCAGCTGCCCTCCCCGGAGCACTTTTCAGTATATGGCACAACATCTCGGGATCTTTCCTTGCCTCGTACTGGGCCGGAAAGGGAGCACCAGCTGTTAAAAAAGAATAGTGACAGAGCCCTGTTACTCCCGTAAGCAGGCTTTCTCCCGGATATCCTTCTCGAATATTTCCCCGTTAGGCTCCCTCTCAGTGAAGATCTGACCCTCAAAGCAATAGACCTCAGCACCGGCCGCCCAGGCATCAGGAGGAAGACCCGCCTTGAGACAGGTGTGGTTCAGGAACTCGACCTCGTCCAACTCGTTCTCAGGGGCAACCTGAGGAAGAAGCAGACCCTGCCGGTAACCGCTTTTAATGATCAGGCCATGCCTGCCTATCTCTATGGATGAAGGAAGGTCCTTGGGGGGAACATTCATGCGCCTTGGCTGCGTGAGGACTGTCACCTCCACAGTCACGTTTGTCATCTCATCGATACGCACCTGTGGGAACCTGGGGTCCCTGAAACCTGCCGAGATGGCAGAATCCGTTATTGCGTGTTTCAGGGCGGAGTCAGCATAAGGATGTCCTATACATCCCCTCAGCTGCCCTTTCTTGGTGAGGGTCACAAATACTCCCCTGGGCTCATTGAATATAGCGGGAAGCTGCATCTCCGAACCGTCGATCATCTCACCGGTCCGCAGATATGTTTCTATGGTATCCCTGGCCAGCCTTACAGCTGTCCTGCCCTCTTCCTGTGTGAGCAATGCTGCTCTTTCTTCCCTTTCTTCCATTACGATCACTCCCATGTACTTTCATTCTCAGCCGTCTTCAGGCTTATGCGTTTGCTGTTACATTTTGTAATTAGCAGTTCATGGGTTATTTCTATAACGTGCTGCAGCAGTTCTCAGCGCCTCGATGCCCGGCAGGACCATGCCTGCCAGATAATCGATACATGCACCGCCACCTGTGCTCAGGTGAGAGAAGCGGTCCTCGTATCCCAGGTTCCTTATCTCAGCGGAGATGTGGCCTCCGCCTGCAATCGAATACTCGGAGTGTACGGCAGCCTTGATTATCTCATGGGTGCCCAGTGCAAAGAGGTTAAGTTCGGAAAGACCCGCCGGGCCATTGAGCACGACCGTCTTTGCATTCCTTATTTCCTTGGAGTAGGCCACTATTGTCTCAAGCCCGATATCATTGATCGGAAACTGGTCCGACGGAAGCTCTTCCACCAAGACCTCTATCCTCTTGCCGTTATCATTTAGTGCAACATCTATGGGCAGGCCTATCTTGCCATCGAACTTGTCAAGGAGTTTTCTGCCACGCTCGATCTGATCAAGGTATCCCTGGGATTCAATGAAATCCATGTTTACCTTGCCTATATTGACATCTGTGGCTGCAAGCATGACATTGGCAACCACACCTGTAAGCAGCACGCGGTCAACACTGCCGTTGCTAAGCACATTATCGGTGACATTGAGGGAGTCATCCACTTTGGCTCCTCCGAGCACAAAAACGCAGGGGAATTCACCTCCCTTGATACCCCTGTCAAGAGAGCTTATCTCTTTTTCCATGACCCTTCCGGCACCGGTAGGGAGAACTTCGGTAAAGCCCATAATAGAAAGTTGTGACCTGTGGGATACTGCAAAAGCGTCATTGAGGAAAATATCGATCACCGGAGAAAGCTTTTTGACCATATGTGTCTGTGAGTGCGCTTTTGCAGAACGCTCCAGGCTTTCCTCGGCATAGAACCTGACGTTCTCAAGTAATATTACATCACCATTCTTCATGGAAGTAATCTTTGACCTTGCATACGAGCCGAAGATATCGTCCACATATTTAACCTCTTTTCCAAGGTAACGTGACATGCGTTCGGCATGTGGCCTCATCGTGGTGAAATCGCTTTTTCCGGCCCTGCTCTGGTGTGCGAGCAAAACAACCTTCGCATCTTCCAGGTCCCTCAGGGTAGGTATATGGCTCTTTATCCTCATGTCGTCAAGGATGTTATCCTCTGGGTCCATGGGCACATTCAGGTCCACTCTCACCAGGACTGTTTTTCCTTCCATATCAAAATCATCGATAGTAAGATAATCTCTAGCAGTCAAAGTTCCATCACCACAATTAGTAGCCTCTGTCCTCTCCGGCAATATATCCTATATACGGAGCTTATATACATTATGCTTTTATGTGATATAAAGTAGTTAACTACCACATTTTGCTGTAAATGAACAAAGCCGGTTATATCCTTTTCTATAAGGGGACAGCAGGTCCGGCCTTCAAACAATGTATCTGAATAGATATATCCAAAAACTAATATCCTTTGACATTTAATCCAGCCTGGTGATAGTATGAGGATACTGGGAATTTCAGGAAGTCCTAAGAAAGACGGAAATAATGACACGCTCATCAAAAAAGTATTGGGTATTGCCGGGGAAAGAGGCTTTGAGACCGATACTGTATTCATCTCGTCATCTTCAATAGCTCCATGTACGGCCTGTAACGCATGTGCTAAAGAAGGCGGGCAGTGCCCCATAAACGATGACATGCAGGCGGTTTACGACAAGCTGGTCTCGGCAGACGGGATTATCGTATCGTCTCCTGTTTACTTCGGAACGATGACAGCACAATTGAAAGCAATCTTTGACAGGAGTGTGCTTCTCAGGAGACAGGGTTTCCAGCTAAGTAACAAGGTCGGTGCTGCCATGGCTGTCGGAGGTTCAAGGAACGGAGGGCAGGAAAAGACCATACAGTCCATTCATGAATGGATGCACATCCACGGCATGATAGTTGTAGGGGATGGGGGCCACTTTGGTGGAATACTCCAAAAACCCGCATCTGAAGATGAAGAAGGAATGAAGACGGCAGTTGATACTGTCAACAAACTGTGCGATGTGCTAGGAATGATGAAGTAGCCTGCCGGCCTTCTGCTTGAGAGTTTATAGATAAGAGGAATTACGCCTCTTATCCTCTCAAATCTTGATGCCCATACTTTCAGCTATAGCTTCCACATTGACATTCTTTTCCAGCAGGGAGAGTATCCTGTCAAGCTTGACCTGCTGTTTAACATGAGCATGGCCGATCAGGTGCTCCATCCTTTCGATCGTGCTCATGGTATCCCCCCTCACAAGCACAACGGGAATACCCGCAGCCTCCGCACTTGAGAGGACGGCGCCGCTCGGCTGCATATTTCCGGTCAGGACAATACATTTGACCCTGGCTTCAATGGCCGCCATCTGTATGTCCGCCCTGTCGCCTCCGGTTATCACCGCACTGTCAGGTGTCCTGCGGAAATACTTTATAGCGGAGCCTGCCTCCATTGCGCCCACAAGATAGTTATCCACAAGCTCTGCAAGCCTGTCGGATCCCACAAGGACGTCACCATGGAGCCCGTCCACAATGTCCGATACAGGAATGGAGCGAAGGGTCTCGTCCTGCGGTATTACGCCAAAGACACTGATGCCTCTTCTTTCCAGGAAGGGAACTACGAGTTCCTTTACCCTGTCGAGCATGGCAGGCGGCACCTCGTTGAGGATAACTCCCGCAAGCATATCCGGATCACGTATTATCCGCAGGTCGCACAGTATGCGATCAACTGCATATATAGAATCAAAACGGGTTACGAGCAGCATCCGTGTACCAAGCTTTGAAGCGATCTCGGGGTCGGAGAGATCATACATCGCACCGCCTCCGATGCCTCCGGTGCCTTCGATAATTACAATATCCTTACCTTCCGATATCCTTGCATATGCCTCACGCAGCTTATTATCAAGATCCTTCCTGATCCCGGTCAAGGTGTCATTGATGAGGCTGTCAGTAAGATATACCGGTGTGATGAGCTCACTGGGATCCTGCAGTCCGAGGAGCTGTTTGATACTCTCCGAATCCTCATCCACAAGGGACCCGTACACATTGATCAGAAGATTCCCGACCGGCTTCATGTATCCGATGACATAGCCTTTGTTCTGGAAGATCTTACCCAGTCCCATGCAGATGGAACTCTTACCTGAATATTCCTCAGATGAACTTACCAATATCGATGCCATGCTTTTGCTCCCGACCTGTCCTTTATTTACCTGTTATTTGTATGAATGATTAATGTTGTCATTTTGTGTCTATGGTAAAACGCACATCCATTGCAACACAGCCCTTGCCCTCAGGCATTACCATGAGAGGGTTGATCTCGAACTCCATTATCTCAGGGAAATCCATGCTCAGCTGAGATACTTTCAGGAGTGTGTCTATTATAGACCCAATATCCGAAGGCTGCTCACCTCTGACACCTGCAATTAGAGGATATGTCTTGATGGAGGTGATCATGTGCTTTGCATCTTCGACGCTTATGGGCGCTACGGCAAAGGAAACATCCTTGAGGAACTCCACATAGGTGCCTCCAAGCCCGAACATCAGCAGGGGTCCGAATTGAGGATCACGGTTCATTCCGATGATCACTTCCTTCCCCCCGCTGAGCATTTTCTGGATCTGGACACCGGTTATCTGTGCATTGTGCATATAGTGGCGCACATCAGACATCATAGTATTATAGGCGCGCTCCACGTCATCGGCGTGCTGTAGATTGAGACGGATGCCTCCCACATCGGTCTTGTGTGAAATGTCAGGCGATACGATCTTCATGACCACAGGGTATCCTATCTCTTCGGAAATCCTCACTGCTTCGGGGAGAGTTTTCGCTATCCTGGAATCTACCACAGGAATGCCGTATGAAGACAATATGCCCATAGACTCAAGGCCAAGGGTCCTTGTCTTATTCACGCGTGCCTTATTTATGGCTTCACCTGCATGGCTTCTGTCCACCCTTACCTCATCATGTGGGGCGTAATTCCTGTTCTTGATGGAATAGTACTCACACAATGCATACATGCTTGTGACCGCTCTTTCAGGGAATGGATAATTAGGGATACCATTTCGGTGCAGGATGTCCTCACCTTCCTGAACCCGTGTACCACCTGCCAGATTGCAGAGCACAGGCTTATCAGAGCTCTTAACAGTATCAACTATCTTCTCCGCGATCTCTCCCACAGCGGTCATTGCCTGCGGGGACACCAGGACGATCACCCCGTTCACATTCCTGTCCGCAAGCACTGTCTTAAGTGCATAGGCATACACATCGGCACTTGCATCCCCGAGCACATCCACGGGATTGTACAGTCCCGCAGCCGGTGGCAGTGCTTCCCTGAGCTTTGCAATGGTGGACTCCTCAAGAGATGTGATGGTCAGCCCTGCATTGGAACATGCGTCCGCGGTAAGTATCCCGAGGCCTCCGGCGTTGGTCACAATAGCAATATTCCTGCCGGCTGGCAGTGGATAAGCCGAAAAGGCCCTGGACTTGTCAAGCATCTCTGCCAGGGAGTCTGCACGCAGCACCCCGCTCTGCCTGAATGCCGCATCATATGCAGCATCAGCACCCGCAAGAGTGCCTGTGTGGGATGATACTGCCCTGGAACCTACAGAGGTCCTTCCTGATTTCACAACAATTACAGGCTTGGAGCGGGTTACCTGCCTTGCAACCTTTATGAAATCCGGCCCGTTCTTTATCCCTTCAAGGTATGCAGCAATGACGGACGTATCTTTATCCTTGTCAAAGAAATAGAGGAAATCGTTCTCATCAAGGTCAGCCTT
>JASKKT010000075.1 GCA_030154025.1 Methanolobus sp. | reverse complement strand
TCCATAATATGTGGCTGTTAGTAATAAGAAATCTGCACAATGGATTCGGTAATGATACTTTTCCCTGCAGTCTCATTGAAAAGCTTTTTATAGATAAATTCAAGAGTCTAAAACATAGATAAATTCTCATAGCACGCATGATTCAGAGGAGTGCATGCGAGACCTGATACAACAGTGATTTCTTTCTCGCCGTATACAGGAGGATTACTGATGGTACTGTTAAGACCCTTTGTAGAAAGTGATAATGCCACCTTACTGGAGATTGAAAGACTGTGCCCACAAGGTAACGATAAGATTGCGGAATCAATGGACAAGAGCCCGGATGCCATTACCAGGTACAGGTTGTACGCTAACTGGAAAGTGTTCGTGGCGCAAGAGGATAACAGGATAGCGGGTTGGATAGGCTGGACACTGAAACAGGACTCGGCTGGAAAGAAGTACGCTTATGTTGTAGAAGTGATAGTGAACCCTGCTTTTCAGAGAAGGGGCATTGGCACTGAATTGATTAAAACTGCAGAGAAGGATCTGATAGATAATGGAGCATCTTACGTGTATCTCTATGTTTTTCAAGCTAACGATGCTGCAAACGCAATGTTCGGGAAAAGCGGATATTCGAAGGTAGGAGAGATTCAGATACAAGCGATTTCAGTCTATAGAAAAGCCAAGGTTGCACCCGAAGTTTCCATCCGGCATGCAGGCAGGGAAGATATTCCGGACATCGTAGACCTTATCAACGAATTCAATGCCGGCAAAGTGCACTTTGTACCATATACAGCAGAGAGCTTTGAAACTCATGTAAAGGATATGCATGGATATGATATGGACAATCTCTGGGTAGCATCAGCAAATGACAGGATCATGGCATGTGCAGGACTGTGGGACATATCAGCAATTGCAAAAATGTACTACGCAAAAGAACCCGTTTCCATGAAGGTACTTGGAGCTGTGTTCAGTTTCCTGGACCATTTTACCCGTATGCCAAAAATTCCTGCAGAAAATGAAGCTTTCATTTATCATCAACTAACAGATTGTGCGTTCACGCCTGACGGTGCCGAAGTGATGTTAAATCTGATCAGGCATTTGAACAACACTATACTTAACACACAAAGTATCTCTCTGCTGGCTATGCTCATTCCTGATGATCCGATGATCGAAGTAGTGAAAAGATTCAAACCTATGGTAGAAACATGGAACATACTCGCAAAATCACTGGATGGCGAAAGTGTAAACCTCAAGCCACTATATCTGGATCCCAGGGATTTCATTTTGTAAACGTGCTCCGGGAAAGAAGTGAGAATAAAATCTATGAAGCTGAAGTCACTTCTCCATAGCCGTGGCCCTCAGATCCTTCGGGAACTTCTCAATGGCATACCGCAGTGCTGTGCGGGGCATGACCTTCTTGTTCTTCATGACGTAATCGAAGATCTCCTGCTGGTGCTCCCTAGCCGCCTCCTTGAGCATCCACCCGTATCCCTTCCTGACCAGGTCGTCCTCATCGGTCAGTAGCAGGTCCGCAATCTCCAGCACATCATCCAGGAAGTCTCCCCTGCGGGCGGCCAAGATCAGTGTGATAGGAGCGGCACGCCTGAACCAGCGGTTGTCCGATGCCGTCCATTCCTTGAGAGAAACGATGTACTGAGGATACATGTCTATGAACGTGCCCACAGTATGATTGCAAAGGGTGTCGCACTTGGCCCAGTTGTTGACATAATTCCCTATCCAGCCCTCGAAAATTGCGAAATCCCCGGGCTCATACTTATCTCTCAGACTATACGACCATTCGAATGCAATGAATGATTCCTCCATGTAATCGGATTTCAGCAGTTCCTCGCACAGGGAGAATACCTCGGGCTTGGATTTATCGGATATTGTCTTGAAGTATTTCTTTGCCATTTTCGAGACTAAGGCTGTTTTCACGCCGTAGAGCTTGACTTCTTCTTTGAAAAAGCGGGGACCGCTGTTCTTTGTCTGCTCGTCGATGTTCTGCTGGAGTTCTTGCCTTATTTCGGGGATAACAGTGTTCATAAATATTTCAAATGACAGATAGGGATATAATTTCTCTGCTGAACTATGGTCCTCTGCACAGCACCAAATTGGAGTAAATTAGATTCTCATAAATTTTCATATGTGACAAAGTATATATACAGGGTCTTAACTCTAATGCGTTTTATCAGTCGAACTTCGACTCCGGTCAGCTGGCTTGATATAATGCAAACAACAAAAACAATTACCCGATATTTTAAAGAGTCGTTTTCCAGCGATCTCAAGGCGGGCTTTATCACCGCCATAGTAGCGCTTCCCCTTGCCATCGCCTTTGCCATGGCTTCGGGTGTCGAACCTGTTCTCGGACTTTATACCGCCGTAATTGCGGGAATGCTGGCATCTTCCGTGGGCGGTTCGCGATATTCCATTACCGGGCCCACCGGTGCCATGACTGTCATCATCCTTTCAACAGTACACAGCTTCGGACTTGAAGGGCTGCTCCTTGCAGGATTCCTGGCGGGTATCTTCCAGTTGCTTTTCGGGCTGCTCAGGCTCGGGAAGGTGGTCAAGTACATCCCACTGCCCGTTATTTCCGGCTTTACCAGCGGCATAGGAGCAATAATCCTGATCGGCCAGATACCCAATGCACTCGGTATCTCCTTCCCGGCACAGGAACGTGTATGGGAAACACTTTACGAGATATATGTCAGGCTCGATATCCTGGACACTGCAGCAGTACTGATATGCATAGGAACGATACTGCTTCTCATTTACCTGCCCGGCGTCCTTGCAAAGATCAGATACTTAAGCAGTCTGCCTGCTTCGATAATAGCCCTGTTCCTGGCAGTGCTGCTCACCTACAATCTCAGCCTTAGCATACCTCTTGTGGGAAGCATCCCCACGGAGCTCCCCAGCATCAGCATGATAAACCTGAGCCTGGATCTGGTGATGGCCGTACTGCCCGCAGCCCTTACCATCGCGCTCCTGGGTGCCATTGAGGCGCTTCTGTGTGCAGTCGTATGTGACGGTATGACAAACACAAAGCATGACAGCAACAGGGAGCTGCTGGGACAGGGTATTGCCAATATCATATTACCCTTCTTCTCAGGAATTCCCTGTACGGCCGCCATTGCAAGGAGCGCTGTCAACATCAGGGAAGGAGCAAAGACACAGATGTCAGGTATCATACACGCCCTGATCCTGCTCGCAGTGCTGCTCTTCCTCGGCCCCATAGCCGCGTTCATCCCCAAGGCTTACCTTGCAGGTGTGCTGATACTGGTATCCCTCAGGATGATCAACATCACCGAGTTCAAGACCATCATGAACATCAGCAAAATGGATACAGCCGTGCTGATTGTCACTTTCCTGCTAACCGTGCTCACCGACCTGATCTTTGCCGTACAGATGGGTATGTTCCTGGCTATAATCCTGCTCTTCATCAGGATGACGAACATCATCGACATCCACACCATGGAGAACTACGACAGGACAAAGGGCATCAACGCCACTATCTTCGCCGATCCCCACCTTGAGAGGAACGTCTCGGTCTATACCATCAACGGCCCCTTCTTCTTCGGAGCCATGAACGTGTTCGAGAGCAAGATAAATGAGCACATGAACATCAGCAAGCCCCATATTATCCTGCGCATGCGCTATGTCCCGTTCATCGACACTACCGGCCTTGAGCGCCTGAGAAGTTTCATACATTCCAGCAAGAAGATGAAGCAGAAGGTCTACCTCACATCGGTGCAGCCTGAAGTCATGAGCAAGATCGAGAGTGACAGGGAACTCAGGCATATGATAAAGAACAAGGAGGTCCTTATCTTCAGCAGCACCCAGGAAGCCCTGGCTTATCTAAAGAACGAGAACGTAAGCTGAAAAGGTGGTTCCGACCTGAAGCCATCGGATGCCCTTTCATCCCATGGCTCAACAGCTGCCAGGTAAGCTTCCATCCGCAAGCCTTTGAAAAAGATTCTTTCAAAGGCCTCTCCATTTTTGATGCTCATCATGAATTAAACTTCTCACAGGTTCCATTTAACAAAGCTTCTCCTCAGTACATATCCAGCCACCGGTACCAGTATGGCAGAAGCAAGAACGAGCTGGAAGTTAAGCTGTGCAAGCAGGACAAGACCAAGCATCACAGGTCCTATGGCCAGCAGATATGTGGTGAAATTACCTGCACTGTACAAGGTGAATGAAGTATTGAGCCCTGTCAGGTAGACCGTTACTGATACCACGTACATCGACACAGCAACGAATAGCAAAACTATGTGGAGCAGGTCCTGCAGCCTGCCGGCCTGGAGGACGGCAAACAGGACCACTGCAAGAGGAACCAGGTTAAGCAGTGAATAACTGTTGAGCTTGCTTCTCATCACATCAGCGGCCGTCAGGGGCAGGAAGGAATAGGAGCCGAACATATCGAACTCGGTCAGCCAGTTATACATGGTCGAGGCCATCATCCCCACAACCACTGCAAAGACCACAAGAATATCCAGTCCGGGAACCAATTGCAAGAGCTGAGGCAGGAAAAGCCACACCACTGCAACCGGTACAAGGAATGAGAACACCAACTTCCCGGGACCTCCTCCGCTGCGGCTGAAGTCAAGATAATCCTTGGCCATCAAAGGCGAGTATCCATAGAAGCCCATGCTGTCGGCAAGCTTTGAGAAGCTGTTGGGGTAATGTTTCTGAGACTGAGGGAAATCCATCTTGAGGAATATAAGGGAGATCACTGAAGGCACCAAAATGAGCACAAGGCAAGTCAGGAAAGCATCCACGGAAGGCTCCAGGTAGAGAGCGAGGGGAGGGAGCGCATAGAAGCTGACACTGCCTGTCCCCCTTAAGAAGAGCAAAAAAACCACAGGAACCAGCAGGATCACCAGAAGTGCCTTCTTCCCGAGGTTGGCATAGATGGTGGTCAGCAGGAAGACCAGGGACAGGCCGATACAGAATGACAGGAACAATGTAGTGAGCAGCATCACAAACGAGTAGTGCGGACCCACAAAGACGGCACCTGCTGCAAAGCCTGCGGTGAAGGGGAGGACGTACAGGAAAAAATAGTAGACTACATCCTTGACAATGAAATTGGAGAATATGAGCCTTTCAGATATGGGTAAGGTCCTTGAGGAATATGCCAGCAGGCTTAGCTGTCCGAAGCGCATGTTCATGACCTCGCGGCCCAGCAGGCCGAATCCCCCCACCATGCATCCCATGAAAAGGAAGAGGTAATGCAGTCCCAGCAGCACTTCCGTCTGGCTCACTATCCTTCCGAAGAGTATCATTGAAAGGGATAGCAGTAATGAGACTGCCGCTATGACCACTGGGAAGAGGGCGAACCCCCTGTTGCCGAAGAAGGATGAGTGCATGCGCCACTCCTCTTTTATCATGCTCCTGAACAGTTCAAGCATTTCGGGCACCTCAGCACACAAGTTCAAGGAAGAATTCTTCCAGCGGCCTGTCACCTATAGCAGTGTCGTCCATTCTGCCGGAAAATACCAGTTTCCCTTTATATATGATGGCCATGCCCGTGCATATCTCCCTGGCTATTTCCAGGATGTGGGTGGATATGAAGACAGTGCCGCCCTTTTTCACGTAGTCTTTAAGGAAATCCTTGACCCTGCGCTGCATCAGCGGGTCCAGGTTAATGAGAGGCTCGTCGATAATCACAAGATCGGGCCCGTGCAGGAAGGCCTGGGACAGCATCAGTTTCTGTCTTGTGCCCCTTGAGAGGTCCTTGCAGAGCACGTCCTTCTGCTCCCCAAAGTCAAGATATGAGAACCACCAGTCGCACTGTTCTTCAATATCCTTCAGTTTCCTCACTTTTGCAACGAAATGCAGGTATTCTTCAGCGGTCAGGAAGCTTGGAGGATTTTCCTGCTCAGGTATTATACCTGTCAGTTCCTTCACCCTTAGGGGCTTCGCCAGCACATCCACTCCATGAACGCTGATTTCTCCGGAGCCGGGTCTGATCTGCCCTGTGAGCATCTTGATCATTGTGGTCTTTCCCGAGCCGTTGGGGCCCAGCAGGCCGAACAGTTCTCCTTTCTGAACATGGAGATCCACATTGTCTACGGCTTTTGTTGTGCCGAAATGCTTCGAGAGATTCTTTACACTTATCAAGGATATCTACCTGCAAATATTCTATAGTTCTTATTGTATATTCTAAAAAGTATAAAACATTGAGCTAGGTCAAGCCGGGCCTGCCTGAATAAACCCTGAAAAATGTCCTTTGAGAAAAGCCGCCTTACAATCCCTATTCTCTTAACAGCCCGGATAACGATACAGCCCATTCCTTCTCATTCTCTTACGAGCATCCTCTTCGCCATTTCCACCCTTGCCCGGAGGTCAGCACCTTCAAGGTCCCTTACAACCTCTTCCAGGAGATCGGGTATCGGCAGGTGCTGAGGACACGCATCCACACATTTACCGCACTTGATACACTGGGAAGCAAAATGCGGTTCATCATCGGCACTTACTATGCCCGCTAACCTCGTGGCATACATCATCTTCGATTCCATCTCTTTCCTGAACATGTAGAGGTTGTTGTATACCTCAAGACAGCCCGGGATGTCCACCGATGCAGGGCACGGCATACAGTACCTGCAACCCGTGCAGCCTGCTCTCATTATCTCACGATATTTCCTTTCCACCCTGCCCACAAGCTGCAGTTCGGCTTCAGTGAGAGTATAAGGTTCTCCCTCATCTGCTATCCTGAGGTTCTCCTCAATGTGGGACTCTTCGTTCATGCCGGAAAGAACTACCGTGACCTCCGGATGGTTCCATACCCAGCGCAGAGCCCATTCCGCGGCAGACCTCTTTACAGGTGCCTCATCCCAGATCCCCTGTACCTCAGCAGGCACAGGATCTGCGAGATTCCCACCACGCATCGGCTCCATGACAATTACACCCAGGCCCTTTGAAGCTGCATATTCAAGTCCCTCGGTGCCGGCCTGGTTCTGCTCATCCAGGAAATTGTACTGTATCTGGCAGAAGTCCCAGTCGTAACCATCAGCAATCCCTGCAAAATCCCTGCCTCTGCCGTGAAAAGAGAAGCCGGAGTTAATGATGCGGCCATCGGCCTTTGCGCTGTCCAGGAATTCTGTAACGCCAAGTTCCTTCATCTTCTCCCAGCTTCCTCCGGTAAGACCGTGGATCATGTAGTAATCGATGTGATCCGTGTTCAGTCTCTCAAGCTGGGCATTGAGGAAACGGTCCATATCCTCACGGCCGTTGATCATCCATGTGGGGAGTTTGGTGGCAAGTCTCACTTTTTCCCTGTATCCGCCTGCGAGCGCACGACCCAGGAAAGGCTCGCTTGCTCCCATGTGATAGGGCCAGGCAGTATCTATATAGTTCACACCCTGGTCAATGGCATCGCGCACCTGCCTGGTGGCTCTTTCTTCATCTATACTTCCGTCTTCTTTCACAGGCAGACGCATGCATCCGAAACCAAGTATCGAAAGCTCGTCCCCATTCTTTGGCATTTGTCTGTACAGCATTTTAAATCTCCTGGATTATTGGCTTTTACTTTATCCTGATTGAGTAATCGCTCATAAGCGGGATCAAAAGTAATTCTCAGCCAGTGATCTTCAGATAGTTGTTCAAATTTCGATTCCAACGATCCTGTTCTGCCCACTGTTCTGCGTCCCAAGATCAAACCGCCTTTCCCATTTCATATGCCTGATCCATTGCCTTGCTGCCTTTGATATCTCCTATATTCCAGGCACCTGTCCCATAGATAACGCCCTTCTCTTTTGGTCTTTCAAGGCAGGAAGTAAATCCTCTAAAACCTTGCAGCGTTCTCTCCATGGCCGGCTCGCTATCAACTGCAGCTGCTACTATGAAATAGAAATCTTTCCCACTGATCTCTGTATATCGGGCGCAGGTACGGTCGATCAGGGTCTTCATCTGACCGTTCATTGTGTAGAAATACACCGGAGTGGCCATTACGATCACATCTGCTGCTATCATTTTTTCCAGTATCTCGTTCATGTCGTCCTTCTGGGAACATCCATTTTTCCTGTCAAAGCAGACCCCGCATCCTGTACAGTAAGCGATCGTCCTGTCACTCACAAAGATCTTTTCAACCTGGTTGCCTGTCTCTTCTGCCCCAAGCAGAAACTGGTCACATAACAGGTCGGAGTTTCCACCTTTTCTCGGGCTGGCGGACAGTACTAATACTTTTTTGCTCACGTGTATAATCCTCCATTTAATCTTGTTTTAAATATCACGTAAATTTTGGCTCTGTAGAAAACCTACGTTACATTTTATTTTAGCATACTACTTTAAAAAGGATAAGTCCCCTGAGTATTACTCATCACAAGAA
>JASKKT010000024.1 GCA_030154025.1 Methanolobus sp. | reverse complement strand
CAACTAAAGGAAGTTAAATTCAAACTATTAGTGCATAACCTTGACAGGTATGTCAAGATTATTTTTGTTGTCAAAATGAGGATTTCTACAGAGCCAAATAAGAGTGTTATTATATGCTATCGCATATGAATATAAAAAAAGCATAAAGGTTGGAGTGGAGTAACTTCATATGTACCCTTATCTGAAGAGATATTATCTCAAAAATCACATTTCCCAGAATATCCTTGTACCTTTGACCGTACCGATACTTTTAAAAAAACCCTTTAAACGCTTATCCTTTCTCAGTTCGTAGAACTCATACTCGGGAGTGTCAGTATAATATATTGATACAGATCCATATTCCCGATCCGGCAATATGTAAGCAACCTTGTCGTTACTATCCAGTTCCCCCAGCGGGTTCTCAGCTCCTGTACAGTCGATGAAGACAAAACCCTTATCGACTGTTTCAAAGGCATTTATAGCATGTCCTTTCTGCCTGTCATGAAAACTGACAGAGACATAAGCAGCCCTGAAGCCCCTGCGCTCGGCATTATTATGCAGCCTTTCTGCAAAATCGATGCAATTGAAACTATCGAGCTGATACAGGATGCGATCGGTATCATCTTCTTTCAGGAACTCCATCAGCTCTTCCCACGTGGGATTCCGCGCGGAGGGATTGTCTACGAGTATGACAGGCGAGCCGGAAACCTTATAAGCATTCAGTTTTGGCTTGTTCTTAGCCTGTTCACTCTCACTGAATTCCTCGGAATATACAAGACCTGCCAGAAGTATAACTGTCAGAGTAAACAAGAGAATGCAAAAAGCTTTGGTGTATGTGGTCTTAAGCCATCTTTTCAAGCTACCACCCAGACGTTTTTAAGTACAAAAATAAATAGGCACTATAATATATAATCTTAATTATCTTAAAAAATGGACTATTACAAATTGCGACCGACAGGAGATCCCATCAGCGGATTCCGTCAGCGGATCACAATTATTGATCTGGTCATGCCTTACAGATACAGTTGGGATCATATCCCGCTTATCAGTGTGGAGTTCTGACTGTAGTACTCGAACAGCTCCTTTCCCCATTTAAGAGCAAACGGGTCACCGCAGACAAGTTGCGTATTATCATAGGTTCCCTCTGTTGTCAGCATTTCGAACAAGAGACAGAAATCGTTCCGGACAAAAGATATAAAAGGCATTTTTTGAGGGTACAGGTAGAATTCAACTCCACCCGTTTCCAGATATTGCTTGAACTCTTCATAACGTTCTATATTAAGATGATTCATGAGCTCCGGGGAGACAATGAATGACATCCTGACACCCCTTTGTGCCAGATCTGAAAACAGCATCCTGAAGTCTGACTTGAAGGATGAGGATAATTCAAAAAAGGACCCCGACTCCAGTGACCTGTTGTGCACCTCCCTGTTAAACTCATGCATCTCCTGCAATGAAGGCACAACCACACTGCATTCCCCAAGTTCCTGCAGTCGTTTCATCAGATGTGGAGGGATAAAGTAGAGATTATGCCTGCCCCAGTGATCGATATCAGTATCCAGCACTTTAATAGTGCCTAACAGAGGTATCATTTTGTCAGCGATCAGCCTGCGATGGTTGTCAGTTCGTACGTGTCCTTATCGTGGGCTACGAGACAACTGTTCTCAAGTATCCAGAGTTGCCTGAATGATATGACTGCGCATCCAGCGATGGCTGTCTGCCCACCTGTGAGCCCGTCCACTTCCCCTTAACAGGTTTAAGTACACTGCTATTTATCTCTATTCATTCCTCTTGATAACGATATTATCCCAAAACTGCAAGAGTCATGCCCGATGCCTCTCTCTGTACACCTGCCGGTACCGGTCATAGAGGGTCACATTAAGTGTCAGCAGCAGTATGAAGAAAAGTGTGTTGACAAGATTGAGAGAGCCCTCATACCTGCTCAGCAGGAAGAAATAGGCCAGCACCGTCAGGAAATTAGCAAATGTCATGAACATGAATTCCCATATGATGGATTTCCAGTGAGTCCCACTCCGCGCCAGCCACTGGCTAAGCGCGGTATTTACAATTATAATGAATGCTGTGGCTACGGCTATCTGGAGACTGGTGACCCTTACACCAGGCAGCATATTTGCAAAGATGATGCCCAGAAGGGATACAAATACGATCTTTTCCCGCATGGCGCTGTTAACGAAACTTTCCTGCGGGGTCCCGGGTCCTTTCAGACGGGGATTTGCAGGAACGGCCTCGGCAGCTATAGCAAACCCGTCTTTCGCAGGAGGGAAACCTCTGATGATCTGGAGTGCGATCACAACCAGGAGCGCTACCCAGACAGCAAGTATGAGTGCGGCTGGCGGGTATGCCCTTATCAGGTCGGTAGTGTCCAGTTGCGCTACGTGTATCCAGTATTCCTGGGGCAGCTTGATGACTACCCATATAAGGGCTGTGGCAACAATTACCTGTCTCCGTGTCAGGGATGCCGGATCCCACTTAAGGCGTACGGCTTCGTAAAATATGAAGAAATACTCAAAAGTGTTGGGAAAAACAAGCAGCAATGCCCGTACCTGCGTTAGTTCGAAGGCCACCACTCCCACGAGACGGTAGTAAAAAAGGAAATGGCTCACCCCGAAAGCATAGCCGTTGGTCCAGTTGCGCATCGTTGAAAGATATGTGATGGTCAGATAGTAGATATCAAGTGCCTTGTCATAACTCTGGTACCCTTCGAGAGGCAGGCTGGTAAATAGCTGGAATATAGTCTGATCAACTCCATCCAGGATCAGGGCTGCCACTACACCTGGAAGAGGATACCGCGGAATAGCAAGCGGTAAAAAGAAACGGGCCATAACCACGGCTCAGAATACAAACATATCAAAAGTGTCAGGCAATTTATGCTTCCTCCTCCCGGTGCATGCACTGAAGTAGTGAAGTGACTAAAGTGTTAAAGTTGCATGAAGTGTTCTCTGTATATTGTGTGAGACCTGTTGAAAGATGCTGATATTTGTATGGACCAGTAGCAGAACTGGCCATATCAACAGGTATCACAGGATCAGCATTCTTCTTCCCGGGAAGAGCCCCTTCTTCTGGACCGGCTGCTCTCGGCTCCGGCCCTGCCAGCCGTGGCCTGGCTGCCGCCGCCTGCTCCGCCTTCAGGTATGGATCAGCTACTGAACTCCTGGTGGCTTTCGTCAAAACCCTCTCTTCTTCCTTCGGACCGTTCACTTCTGCCTGCTCTCTCGCCCTCGGACATTCTTTCGGATACCTCAGTGCCTTCCTTTACCCTGCTCACGACTTCAGGCACCATGTCGACTATCCGGCTGAAGGTGTGTCTTCCGGATACTGTCAGCAGGCGGACATCGTCCTTGGATATGACAACAAAGCCAATAGGTTCCATGTTAACTCCCGCGTAGCCTCCGGCTGCGAATCCCATCTGGCCTGCCTGCCCGTCACGTTCCCCTCCGGCACTTCCGAAACCGGCAGAAACTCTGATAATAGGCATCACGGTTTTCCCGGCGGAGGTAACTGGGTCACCTATAAGTGTTTTCGTGTCTACGATACTTTCAGTTTCTTTGGTGATCACTTTCATGAGGTCTTCTAATCCCATCTCATACTCCCCTTTGCGTTACACTTTTTGTGTATACGTGATATATGTGGCTTCTAGGTTAAAAGTAAATCTGAATTGTACAATTTGATTATGGATGTATCTCTTGCAAGAAAACGACATTTGCCGGATAAAGTACAGATAGCATGAGTGTCGCAGGAATGCGGAAGGTTCAGGAACGCAGGAAAAAGAAGGGAACATTTTCTGATATCGTTTGGATGCAAAAGGAAATATAAAGGCAAACGATTACACAGCCACATTCAACATATTAATTGGCAGGAAATTGATACAACAGGAAGTATAAAATAAAAGGGGGATCACAATTGTTCTCCGTCTTTATCTAAGACATTCTTAGCTCGAAATGGCTTACGCCAGGAAAATCATGCTGGAATATATCCTTAGCTTCTGTTGTTGTTTGTGCGTGCACTGGTACTTCTCTCAGCACCTTCTTGTTTTCATCTTCCCAGAACCGAACCCAAAAACACATAGTTAATCCCCTCTTTCAAGTTTGTTTCAATAACACAGGAGCAACATCCTATGTATCCGGAATTGCTCGTTCATACCCATCTATCCGTAGATAATGGTTTATGATATAATATAGATCAAGCTCCCCCGCGCCGTGACCTATATGCAATACTATCAAACCATCTTATTTAATTATACCTTTGCTTAATTTAATGAGCTCTTTTAATTTTTGCTTACAAAATGATATCTCACTATAACCTTGTCTGTTTTGCAGTAAGGGGGTGAATATTATAGAGTATTATACACCGGAAATATCCGATAGCATCTTCTGGGTCGGTTCAAAAGACTGGAACCGGCGCGTGTTCGACGCTTTAATTCCGCTGCCAGATGGCACGAGCTATAATGCCTATCTTATAAAGGGAAGCAGGGGACTGCGCTTGTAGACAGCGTGAACCCGGGATTCGAGGGGGAGCTCCTGGACAAGCTGCACAGCCTCACTGACACGGAAGTACTGGATTATGTAATAATGAACCATGCAGAACCAGATCATGCCAATGCCATAAAGGCAGTGATGGATGTCTCCAGCGAAGCAAAGCTCGTAACAACCCGGAAAGGGGCCAGAATGGCACAGGTGTTCTACAAGATACCGGAGCAACGGCTGGCAATTGTAAAAGATGGCGATACGCTGGAGCTTGGTGACAGGACATTGCGTTTCATAGAAGCCCCATGGCTGCACTGGCCCGAAACCATGTTCACCTACGTGGAGGAGAATAAGGTACTGTTCCCATGCGACTACTTTGGTGCACACACTGCAGCCGGTTTTTATGATGATGAAGTAGAAAACCTTATCCATGTAGCTGAAAAGTACTTCGGGGAGATCATGATGCCATTCAAGAGAAAGGGTGCGCAGGCCCTTGAAAGGATAAGCGGCCTGGATATCGGCATGATTGCCCCAAGCCATGGCCCTATATACAGGAATCCTGAAAGGATACTGGATATGTATCGCATATGGACTGCAGGGGAAACCCGGGAGAAAGCCATACTGGTGCATGCAAGCATGTGGGGTGCCACTGAAAAGATGGTCAAGGCCATGGCTGAAACACTGATGTCCGAAGGGATACAGGTAAGCTACTTCAACCTTCTCAACTCCGGCATCGGTGATATTACCAGGCAACTTGTGGACTCCAGGGCGATCGTGCCTGGAACTCCCACGGTCCTTGGAGAGCTGCGTCCGCTTGCAGTCTATGCCACTCATCTTGTTAAGATCCTCAAGCCGCCTCTCCGGTAGGGGCAGCGCTCAGTTCCTACGGCTTGGGAGGAGGTGCTGTCAGGCAGCTATCGGAAATGCTCAAGCCAACAAAGATAGAAGTGGTGGGCGCGATAGAGATAAACGGCCCTGCCTCGGACGAGGACTTTGCCAACATTGCCAGTCTGGGAAGGGAGCCTGCAGCCAAAATAAGGTCTTCCGGGTGAGATATAGCTACAGAAAAACAGAACGAGATATAAAAACAACTCTTTTTATGGATTGTATCTGCTTAAAGCAGGATGTCAGAAAAGATCGTAGGAGGCATCAGAGCCTCCTCTTTTATACTTTTCAGATTCAGAGGGTATCGTTCTCGTCCGATGTAATGGTTGTATTAGTAGTTGGCTGTTCGCTCTCTACTATTATATCTCCTTCGGCAGTGGTGTTAAACCCCCTGTCCTCAGCAGTTATATTACTTCCATTGTCTGTCGGAACAGTGGTAACTGTCTGATTATCAGTCATTGTGCCTTCCTCCCCCGGCTCCACGATCACGGTGCCTGACATCAGGAAGTCTTCTTCTGAACTGTAGTCAAAGGTTCCGGCTTCATCGAATGTGTAAGTGAATGTCTCTCCCGGACCGAGTATGCCTGAGTCGAAGAAGTCATCATCGGATGTAACCGTGACATTTTCCTGGCCTGTATTTGTCCAGGTCACAGTGTCTCCTGTCATGACCCTGATAGTTTCCGGACTGAAACCATCCTCGTTAACAGTCACTTCAGTGGTATCGACTACGTCCTGATCCACCTGGGCCTGATCATCCGTCACAGGCTCCTGCTGATCCGTTGTTTCGTTGTCAGTAGGAGGTACAACAACCGTGTCATTTGTCCCATCGTCAGTTCCTGTATCTGTACAGCCGATCGCGAAAAACACAACCAGTAGCACAGCAAGTGATATTACTATTCCTTTTCGCATAAATTAACCCCCATTTATTTAATATGAGATCTTATTACCCTGATTCACGATGAAAAAAGATTGTTCTATATCAATTATCCTTCTTCACTGGCTGTATCGTCCTCATTGACTGCCTGAGTATCAATTGATTCCTCGTCTTCTATGACAGGTACAACCTCTGTATCGTTTACTTCCCTTCACTCCCTGTATCTGTGCAGCCTATCGCGAAAAACACAGCCAAAAGGAGAGCGAGTGAGATTACTATACCTCTTCGCATAAATCAACCCCCGGTTTATTATGTGTAATGTCGCCTGTCATCTGATCTCCTGTCACAGATGAACTGGATAGGCTTCTGTTTAGTGAAAGTAGTAATTGTGAGCAATCAGATCTGTTCAAAGATATCTCACATGACTGCCTTATTTGCCTCTACTCCCACATGTAGTCTTCATTTACATCGTTGCCACCCTATCCGTGCACCCGATGGAAAATATACCCATCAGTATTGCACATATTTTAATGCTCTTCGCATTAATACCCCTTTACCATAGGTGTATGGTGATTGTAAGTTATAAGTCTTTTTATTCATAAGTTACAAATTTTGGTATCATTATTTCGGATAAGTGTGACAAAAAGCTAAATATATTCGTGCAACTTCCCCGGTTTTACTCTACAGGCTTCGGACATACCGGATTACAAGATGCCTCCTTCTGCATTGTGCATTTTGGGCAAAACATTGTTGTCGAAAAGGACTTATCTTTTAGGGATGGTACTATTCCATGACAATTACTTGGGGAGTGGAATAATGGCCGATAAGAGTATTAAAGTACCTGAAAATATACCGGGTCCGTATTATGTGGATGAAGAATGCATTGCATGCGAAGTGTGTGTTGATACATCGCCTTCCAATTTCAAAATGACCGATGACGGAACACATGCCTATGTTCACAAGCAACCGGAAAATTATGATGAGAAAACTGCCAGTGATGAGGCTATGGCAAGCTGCCCGGTAGACGCGATAGGGAATGACAGTTAAATTATTCCCTCCGCCATATACTAAGTTGCAGCCGGGAGTTCCCCGGAAATTGTTTCCTTTACTCCTAAATTATCATATTATCTCTGTTTGCCTTCTGAAGTAGTCCTTTTTGATCTTATAGAAAAGCAAAGCAGATGCCAGCGCAACTGAAATGCTGTTTGCAACTATCAGCGCGTAATCATTAATGACGAGTCCGTGGACCAGCCAGAAAGTCATGCCTGTTGTAGAACATAACAGCATCATTAAGGAGATCTCCTTTGTGGATTTATTAAGGAGATCTCCTTTGTGGATTTGGTCTTAAGGGCTTTGATGAGCTGAGGAGCAAAAGCTATGGTGGCAAGTGTACCTGCGATGTAACCCATCATAATATCCAGTTCGGCGTGATTCTGTTGCTTTCCGGCTGCATATCAGCTTTGAAGATTAAAGGTTATGGGTGGGCTCCCATAAGCGTGTAGGGCAGTCCGTCTCACTCGGCTTGACACCTTCAAAATCGGAAGTTCTTTCAGGAAATGTTAATATCAACGGCTGTTGAGGTGATCTCCTGCATCTCACTGTCAAGAAGGGTAACCACGACAGAATAAGCTCCCGGGCTGACAGAGCCGAGCTGGTTAGAATAGTTCACTCCCTTTGAAGTCATGCCATATGCAGGGGCCTCCATTTCCAGAAGGTAGCGGAAGGTATTCATGCTGTCCCCTGTATCCTTCCGGATCAGCTCGTTCACAACAACATAAGTCTTTTCTTCCGGAAACGGGTTAGCTACAGTAAAGAAGACCCACATGCTGTCGTTTAAAGTAGGTTCCCGGTAACTGGACACATCCGATGCACGGGCAATATAGTATCCTCTCCTGCTGCCGTCAAGACGCAGCAGGCCGATATCCATGCTGTCCGTCCTGTTCACAAAACGGAGGTAGCTGTATCCGTGATCACTGTAATCTGCCAGATACACCGACCCTCCAGGCGTACTGGCTGGTGCGCTATCAAGTACCTCTATGGTGAATGCCATGTTGGAGGGTTTTACATTTCCCGCCAGCTGTTGATTGAACTCTTCCCAGCTTATGGGTACGGCAATGTATTTCCCATCCTTTCCAAAGAGATCCACGGTCAGGGCTCCGCTGGGGTCGCTTATATAGATGAAGCTCTCGTCATAACCCACTGCAAGAACTGCATGTCCCTTCTTTGTGCCTTCCGGGGTATTGTACTGGAAGGCCATGAGGACAGGCTGACCCCGGTCAATATTACTCTTTATCACCGAGTTAAGACTTTCAGCATCCACAGGTCTGAGACTGCTACCCCATACTCTTTTCCTGGTAACTATGGAATAGTTCTCTTTCATGTGATCCTCAAGCGAATGGTCGAAGGGATTGTATTGGCCTGAAAAAGTTTCGTTATTACCGGAGCTGAAATGCGATGCTATCATCCACGGCTCGATATGCCTGTTGTTATAATCTGCCATCATGGCAAGGCAATAGTAGAGGCACCAGCTTGTATCCCCCTGGTTATGGTAAGGCACAGGCAGGATGACCCCATGCACCCCTGCACTGTCATTCGTATATGTGGCAGGTACGCTGGCATAGTCTGTTGATGCCACATTGAACGACACCAGCAACAGGATAAAGACAGCTTTCGCTACCAATGACACACTGTTTCTTCGAATAATAACATGGACCCCCGGGTCCGCTCATACTCCGTTAGATCTTCTTGCCGTGCCTTCAGAAGGCTTCTGTCCGGAGACAGAGGTACGACATTGCTGCCACACCATGGCCGAATTAATGCATTCTCTCCTGGATATATAAAAGTGCCTGTGCTTTGCGATATGCTTATTGTGATGATGATGAGTGAGCTTGCATCTCCCGGCCAGTATCACCCTCTTCAAGTCCTTCCTGTTGAAAAACTTGTCTCATCATTTTTTATATATTCTATCATAATTTAATAAAGGACTTTATTTTTTGAGATATCTATAATTACTATAAAGTTCCATACAGTTTGATTTCACGAGACAGGGTGTTCTTTAGAACGGAAGGCGCCTTAAAAAAAGAAGAGATGTCCCCATCTCCCAGACCCCGGATACTTATAGTGGACGATGAGCCAATGAATGTAGAACTGCTCCAGGCTTATCTTACTGCCGAGTATGACATTATTCCCGCATATTGCGGTTCTGAAGCCCTGCAGCTGGTTGTGAAGGAAAGGCCGGACCTTGTTCTGCTGGATGTGATGATGCCTGGGCTTAACGGGTACAAGGTATGTGAGCAGATCAAGAAGTCCTCTGAGACCCACTTCATCCCGGTAGTCCTGGTGACCGCGCTTTCCTCAAGAGAGGATCGCCTTAAAGGTATTGAATGCCATGCAGACGATTTTCTTACCAAGCCGGTGGACAGGCTGGAACTGAGGATGAGGGTTACATCCCTGCTAAGGATCAAGTCATTGCACGACAAAGTGATCTATGAAAGGGACCAGGCACAGAACTACCTGGATATTGCCGGGGTCATGATGCTCGTGCTTGACCGGGACCAGCGGGTCACTCTTGTCAACAGGAGGGCTATGGACATACTCGGCTGCGAGGAGTCGGATATTATGGAGCGCAGCTGGTTTAATACCTTTGTACCGCAGCCCTCAGGAAATGAGGCCAGACAACACTATATCAAAGCAATGGGTCTTGAGAACGGGGCTGAATTATATTATGAAGGTCCCCTGATGACCAAGAATGGGGAAGAACGAATAGTTTCGTGGTGCAGCAAGTCCATCCAAGACAAGGAGGGTAACTCCCTGGGTGTTCTCAGCTCAGGCGAGGATATCACACTTAAGAAGGAAGCTGAAAAGCAATTGAAGCAATATGCTCAGAACCTTAAGTACTCTAATGACCTGAAAGACCTCTTCATCGACATAATGGCGCACGACCTCATGAACCCTGCAGGGATTGCTAAAGGGTTTGCAGGCATGCTTTTACATGCCGAGGACAATAATGACAAGATCCGCAAGCTCAGGATCATAGATGATAATATTTCACGGCTCATTAATATGATCGAGTCTACCGCCCACTTTGCAAGGCTCGAGGATACTGACAATCTTGAGTTCAGGGTCCTTGATCTTGGCCCCATAATAAGGGATGCAGCAGACAGTTTCACGACCCTGATGGCTGAAAAGAACATAACGATGGATATAAGGCTCAATGGCCACTATCCGGCAAGAGTGAATCCCCTGGTGGAAGGGGTTTTCACCAATTACATTTCCAATGCCATCAAATATGGACCTGCTAATAGCAGCATTATTATCGAAATTGGTGATCTCGGCACTGAGTGGAAAGTGAATGTCCAGGACTTCGGTGACGGCATATCCGATACTGATAAAGAGCTTGTGTTTGATCGCTTTAAACGACTTACACAAAAAAGGAAGGGGATTAAAGGTGCCGGCCTTGGCCTTGCAATAGCCAGGAGAGTGGTTGACCTCCACGGGGGCAGGGTAGGCATCGAGGATGGTCCTGCCGGTATAGGCAGCGTATTCTGGGCCACTTTCAAAAAAGGCGAATGAGAATTTTTTACTTACCGATGTCCTCATACCATAGATCCGGCCTGTCTTGTATGAATTTACTCATCATCTCCTTACATTCCGCAATATCCATATCTACAACTTCTATCCCATGCTCTCTCATAAACTCGGGGGCTCCCTGGAAGTTCGCCGATTCCCCCACTATTACCTTCCTGATGCCAAACTGCACGGCTGCACCTGCACAAAGGTAACAGGGCATCAACGTGGAATAAAGGACCGTGTCTTTGTAACTGCCAATCCTCCCTGCATTCTTCAGGCAGGATATCTCCGCGTGTGCCATGGGGTCGCCCTCCTGCACCCTCATGTTGTGACCCCTGCCAACGATCTCTCCGTTCCTCACAAGCACAGAGCCGATGGGGATACCTCCCTCTGCAAGCCCTTTCTTTGCTTCTTCAATAGCATACTGCATGAACTTGTCCAATGTTCTTTCCTCCGCTGATATGAATTGCTAATCATATTGTGCATTCTTATATTATATATTTTTTAAATTAAATCGATTTGTAATTTCCTGCTGATCAAATCCCGGAAGAAAGCAGATGACCGGATGAGCTTAGGAAAGCATCCTGCCTATTCTGAACACACGGTCATTCTTGCGGACTTTGCCTGTAACTGCAAGTCCTGCCTCCTGGCCTTTTTCTGCAGAGAGGACACTCTCTCCTTGAATGACCAGAGATGATACGCTCTGCTCAATATATGTCGTACCGCCTTCTATAATGATCGTGTCCCCCAGATCCAGTCCTCCCTCCATGAGTTTAATAGATGCGGCATTACTCTTCGGGAAGAAATTTGTCACAAAACCCACTGCCTGCTTTTTTACAGGGGAGGCATTCATGGCCTGGTCCAGGGCCAATCCCTCCGAACCGGGATCGCCAAAATAGAAACCGGTTGAAAAACCACGATTATACTGCAGTCCCATCTCCCTTTTCAGCAGACCGGCAGCCTCGGGCGTATAAGTACCGCTTGTATAAGCATCAATGGCTTTCCTGTAGCACTTTGAGACCACGGAGGTATATCCGGGATCACGCAGCCGTCCCTCCACCTTGAAGGCATCGAGACCAGCTTCGATCAGTTCAGGTATGTGTTCTATCATGCAGAGGTCCTTTGCACTGAGAAGGTACTTTCCTTCAAGGCTCACTTTCTCATTCCTGTCTGAATACAGTGACCATTCCCATCTGCAGGGCTGACTGCATTCCCCGCAGTTCCCGGATCTGCCCAGCAGGTGTGCCGATAGGTAGCACCTGCCGGATATTGACTGGCACATGGCCCCGTGAACGAAGATCTCCAGTTCCATGTCCGTATTAGCCCTGATCTCTTTTATCTGCTCCAGGCTCAACTCTCTTGCAAGCACGACCCTGCTCGCTCCCAGGGATCTGTAGAATTCTGCGCTCTGATGACTGGATACATTCGCCTGTGTGGAGATGTGCAGATCCAGATCGTTCTGTATCGCCTGCATAATGGCAGCGGGGTCCCAGGCTATGACAGCATCGACACCTGCAGATGCCGCAGCTTCCATCACCTTGTTAAGCTCCTGCAGGTCCCGGGGATAAATGACGGAATTGACCGCAAGGTAACCCTTCAGGCCACACTCATGTACCTGTTCCACAAAACCTGCAAGGTTTTCTGGTGTGATCTCCCTTGCTCTTGATCTGAGACTGAACCTGTCCAGGGAAAAATAGACTGCATCGGCATGTTCCTTGCAGGCTCCAAGGGATGCCGGGTTACGGACTCCCATTACAAGTTCCGGGGTGCTTACTTCTCCATTGGTCTCAGGCATGGTTTGTTAAGCGGGGGCATGGCTTAAATCATTTGTCATCTGCTCAAGTGGATTTGTCATCTGCTCAAGTGGATTTGTCATCTTGTCAAGTTATCTTAGCCGCAGACAACTTATATATACCATTGAACACTATATCGTAGTGTCGATTAATATTAGGTATGCCTACTGAGGCTTACCAACTTGACAAAACAGACATCAAGGACTAAGAGAGGTAGAATATGGCTCCAATCATGCCGCTGGCAATGATGCCTGAAGGCAAGGTCAGTAAGATAATATCGATCAATGCAGGTCGTTCCCTTGTGAATCGACTTAAATCCATGGGGTTTATAGAGAATTCATTCCTCAAGGTCAAGAAAGATAATATGGGTGCCCTTATTGTGGATCTTAACGGCTGCAACTATGCTCTTGGTAAGGGCATGGCCTCAAAGATCATGGTGCAGGAATGCACCCAGTGATTCTTCTCTTTTAATTTCCTCCATAATCATTCATCCGGCATGCTCTCTCACCTAGCTGCCTTCATTTTATCAATGCCCGCTTCTTTCTATTTTGATGTGATGTTTTGATCCCATATATTATATCGAAAAAAACAATAATTATATATTTGATTAATATATAATTAGTTGATATGAATTACTTGTTCTCATTAATGGATATAAGGCAATTCTCCTCTTTCCTGCACGAAGCCAAGTACATAATCCTTTTTTATGTCATCGGGGATTTTATCACAACAATGCACGCTCTTCAGTATGGGTTCGAAGAGAACGGTTTTCTTGCTTTTGTGATGGAACAGTATGGCATATGGTCCCTGCTCCTCCTTAAGATGCTATTCATGGGGCTTGTTTACTATAATTATCTGAGCCTCAGGTCGGCTGATTCTAAATTGATACAACTCGTCTGGTCTGCATCGAAGAAAGGAATTGCTCTTTTCGGATTTTTCCTTGTCTTGAACAATGCCTTGGTCATTTGTGGTAGCCAGAGCCTGATCCAGATTATAAGGCTAATGTACCTGTGAAATCAAAAAACGTAGCTTAAAACGATAAAAAACGCTTTTTATGGCGTTTCTGGCTCGCCGTCAATAGTTACATCAAGCTCTATCCTGGTTATAGGCTCCAGTTTTTTCCATGAGATGGTGGCATCTTTCTCCAGCCTGAAGTCCCTTACATTCTTATTGGAGAATTCCCCATCGACCTCATAAACAAAAAAACCCTCTTCGCCGTTAGTTGAAACTACGCTTTCCAGCCCTCTAATACTCTTTACTTCAACAACAGCTATCTGCTCAAGTACTTCGAGCAGGCATGTCCCTTTTTTGACCTGTACTCTTTTTTTTGGAGTGAACAGATCCAGTGCAGTATAGATATTCCTGTTGTTCACGCAGAGCACATGGCTTTTTCCGAATATTTTGCGGGTTATAAGCCCTGCTTCCTCCAGTACGTTCACATGCCTTGATGTGACAGGTACAGAAAGATCCAAGTCCCTTGCTATTCTGGAAATATGTGTCTCATTCTCGCAGAGTATCTGCATGATCTTTATTCGCGTATCGCTGCCAAGAGCATTTAATATCATAAGTTTCTGATCATGTTCTACTTTTGAGAAACTATCATTAGCATTAGTGCTCATGTTGTATTAGAGACTGCTTATACTTATTATATTTATCGCTTTTGTGTTGCAGAGTTTTACATAACTTATTTTATCTTTACCTGATATCATTACCTGTTTTATGTTAACTTTTCAGTTATCTATCCAGATTGTCCAGCTAAACAAAAATCATATTCTGTTGCATGTTTACTTCGTGGAATTCACTTTCTGGCCATCCTTAACATGATCTTCAGGGATGCTATGATAAGAACTATATATACAGAAATGATTGAAAGCGAGGCCATAATTTCACTCTTTTCATCGGGTTCATACTCACTTCCGTAAGATGTTATCCGGGTTATATTTGATTCAAAAGCATGCTTATATCCTTTCATATCCACAGCGCTGGCTTCTGCAGCAGGTAACTGAATCTCACCTTCCTGATTAATAACAATTGTATACGATAAGCTTGCAGAGGATCCCTTCTTAATGACTCCTTTGAAAGAAGGCCCTCCATTTAGGAGGATACTGTTATCCGGCAGCTTATCTTCAACAGTGACATGAGTATCTACATTCCCAATGTTGCTTATATTTAAGCGAATGGTAACCTCTTCGAATGCAATGACTCTATCAGTGTCAACTGATTTTGTCATGACAATATAAGGACCGACAACTTCACATTCCTGCTTACCTGAAGATATCTCATGTCTTTTTCCATCAGGGGAAGTATAGACAGCAATTGCCTCCGGTATAAGGAAGTTTCCTGGCTTATCCGGTAGCATGGAATATTCTGTAATTTTAATCTTTTCTCCTGGCTTTAAGGATAGTGTTGTATTAAATGGCGTACCACTTGTGTTATTTTCAATTATCTCAAATGTAGAATCAAAAACCTGGATCGCATCCAAGGGTACGAGACCGGAATTCCTTATTATTAAAGCACAGTATGCCTTCTGGTTGAGATAGAGTATCTCGCTGACCGATTTAGTAAGCTTCAACTCCCACATCTGCTCCACATTGATTGTTTTTTCATTTGTAAAGAGGTAGTGGTTTCCTTCCGGATCCACACCCGTGACATTAGCTGAAATAGTGAATTCATCGCTTTTCCAGATAAGGGGAGTTTCCAGCTTGATTTTAATAGATTCCTCCGAATCTTTAGAAATTTCAGAGAATCTGTGAACAAGTTTTCCTTGAGTCATGTTCATTGAGTCTGTATTTAATGATACGGCAACATTCACAAGATCTTCTTTGCCTTTGTTACGGACAGTTATATTTGAAATAAATGCTGACTCGCTTACTTTTTTCGGGTCATAGGTATCTTTGTCGGTACTAATTGTTATTTCGATGTCAGGAACTTTTTTCTCCGCTTTGTATATCTTAACTGTCACACGAGGCTCTACGGGATAGACCCATCCTCTGACTCCCTCCTTTTTTCCATACTCTAGCTTTTCAACAAAAACACGTATCTCATTTTCCACTTCCACCGATCCGCCGACATGAAGTGGTGCATGGTTTTCGATTTGTCCATTCTTGTAGATAACAATATGAACATAGCCATCTTCATTGAAATCATCTGCCTTTATGACATATTCATTGTATGTTACGGAATCTCCCCAATAGAGAACCCTTGAATCAACCGCCGAAACCCACTCATATTCCGCAGCTGCGGAGGAGACTGAAATGAAAGAGAACACTATAAGTAAGAGCATTAATACTGACGGGACATTCCTTAGCATTCTTGTCATTCCTTCGTTATGTTTTAAATCGAGTACGATACCGCGACATCAGATAGTATTATGTTCACGCTGGTGTAATTGTAGAATGTGACCCCGACTGACTGATTATCTGCGTCATGTTCCGGTTCATCCATGCGTGTAAGGTTCATGAAACTCTCAAAGTAATCGTACCATGCCTGATGATACCCTGAAGTTACATTGATCGTAACATTATTCACGTCCGTATAACTGTGATTTTCAGCATGTTTCACATTTAGCAGAAGCATGTAATCTGCGTTCCCGCTGACCGATTTCCGATTGGTTACATTATACATGTTCAGGTTCAAAGTGACATTGTCCCTCCCCTTCAGCTCACAGGGATCGCCAAGAGGAGCAGATATTATCATTGACCTGTGATATTGGGGCTGGCTCAAAATAAGAGCTCCGTGTTCTAATATAAAGTCCTGGCTTATCCAGAAATGATTGAAACCTCTGTAGGTCAGGCTGCCTGTACTATTTATTGGAGGGGCTGTGACGTTTATTATCTCAGTGCCGTTTATTGTTTCTCTGTAATTGATCGTGACGTTCATTTTCGTTCCAGGAGTCTGATTTGTGAGATTCATCTCATTCGGATTGGCAACAAGAGCTCCACTGGATGGGGTTATGGAGAAGTATTGTATCCCCTTGCTGCCAAGAGATATCGGTATCTTCATGTCAGGCGGGGGTAGTATATTATCATCAAGGGATGCCTGGTAGGCCAGGTATGAGTACAGGCTGATCCTTGAATCCAGTTCGTTGAAACTCTGGCGAACTTGCTGCATGTGCTCTATTTCGGACCTGGCGCCAAGCGAGGGAATGTAGTATGCGTTGATGGCTGCCATGAATGTCGTGATTATTACAAGGAGCAGCATGGCTGCAATAATTGTGGAAATGGCTCTGTCTCCCTTAAAGATGCTAGGCATTCTGCCACCCCGGCTCACCTTTGTATAGGACCGCCCGCCGGTGAACTACCATTATTTCCGAGACATTCGTCTCATTTGGAAGAGGCACAACGACAGGGGCCGGTTCCGAGAAAGCCCAGTTTTTACTTAATGAATAGGTGGGGTACGCATAACCTGTTTCATTAAGAATAACTATAGTAACATCGCTACTCAAGAGCGTGTCCCCTCCGGCGTGTATCAGGGTAATGTTGCCATCCGTACTTTGATACATGATCTCTGCATACGGTATCCTTTCATCCGGCAGGTAGGCGTAAACAGAGACCGCAAGGACTGATACCAGCATCACCACAATGGAGAGTTTTAACATTTCACCGATGATTTCCGAGACCATAATAAATA
Organism: Methanolobus sp.; assembly: GCA_030154025.1. GTDB lineage: Archaea > Halobacteriota > Methanosarcinia > Methanosarcinales > Methanosarcinaceae > Methanolobus. Next base: position 16,803 of record JASKKT010000024.1, on the reverse strand, counting down.
CCTCAATATCCTATTGCTGTCGTAAATATCGCATATGTCAGGGCAAGGAAGATTACGGAATGCTTTAGGCCGTAGACAATCTTCCCTTCAGCCATCTGCCCCGTGATAATCCCTGAAAAGAATCCCAGCATTCCGCATGTAAAGAACATCATTGGGGTGATATTTTCCATGCTGATCCCGGCGTTCTGGCCCATGGAACCTAAGAACTGCACGCTGAGGGAATAACACACATACAGGAATGTCCCGAAAGCGATATACACGGTGGAGAGATATACAAAACCGCTCTGGAACCTGTCCTTCCTTAAAGAAAGGACGTTCTCGGCGTCATTTGCCGCTATCATAAGCACGTCTTTAGTGTTATCATTCACCTCGCTTGCCTTAACAATAAGGGTGACAGCTCTTCTTAATGCAGGGGTTCCCACACGATTCTCGAACTTGTAGAGGGCATCCTTCATCTGGCTTCCCCATTCCATGTCTACCCAGACGCGTTTTATCTCTCCGGATAACAGGCCGACATTTGATTTCAGGAGCATACCAATGGCACCTTTAAGGCTAAGGCCTATCTCATTCATTTCTGCGATGTTCCTCAGGAACTCCGGAATGTCCTTGTCTAGTTTGGACATTTTCCTGGCTTTATATTCGTAAGCAAGGGAAACCGGAGCAAGCGCAGCCATTGTCCCGAGGAATATCTGTTTATCAAGAGTATAGTCGGTCAATAAGAACGGAAGGGGTAAAAGGATCATACTTATGGGCGAAGCTCTTATAGGCTCCTGATACAGAGGACGGAGGGGATTTTTCAGGAGATCCGCAATCTTCATCTTTTTCTTTTTCTGGTTGAATGAACTGATCTTTTTCTCATAATTGCTTTCTTCTACCAATTCGTTGACATTAGGAGTCCTGAGAAGTATCCTTTTTACGAATTTAATCCCGAGGTCTTCCTTAGGGGAGATCGAATCAAGCAGTATTATAAAGGCTATTGATCCTATGGGTATCCCGAAATACAATGCGAGGTACAAAGACCCGCTTTGACTGACATTGGCCATGCCTGCGCTTACAAGCATTATCATCAGGAAGATGGGGGTAGCTACAAAAGCCACCACATAGACCTCAGCGATCATCTCAAGGGTCTTAAGGAACATCTCCTGAGTTTTCCTAGCATGATCGAAGTACTGTTTCATCTTCACGGAGAAATACTGGTCTACCGTGCTGCCGCTTTCGAACATTGGAATGAGGTTCAGCAGGAAGTCCTGGAATGTGGGCGAAGGGCTGGTATAAGCTGCATTCCTGATCGCTGTACTGGTGTCCTTGCCCATTAATTCAACGTCACGGATGATATATGCGATCTCGGTAGAGACCTCACCATAGACGTTCCTGTTCATTGCGAGATCCTTGAAAATGTCGTAGACTGGTATGCCTCCCTTGCTCATCCCATAGCAGAATGAAACCGCATGAGGCAACATAATGTCTATTTTTGTCTTGCGTGTCATTGCATTAAAAGAAGGGTACAGCATGTAAGCTTTGAAAGAGATCAGGGCTGCAATGGGGTAAACCGCGATAAACAGATATTCTGCAAACCAGTATCTGTTTACGTTCTCACTGAGGGCAATTATGGGGCCGATCCCGGAAATGAAGGGGAGTGTAGCTGCTTTTGTAAGAAGGAAAACTGCCATTGACAGGAGGAGTGCAATGCCTATACTGTTGATTATAGCATTCTTGATGTACTCTATGTAGGTTACGTCCATTCTTGCTGATTTTAGACTCTTCCTTAAGTCCTTGTATCCGGAAGGTTCCTTTTTCACTCGCTTCAACATGAAATCCATTTTTACCCTCGGAATCTCATTCACTGTATAACGGACAGGCATCTTTTTCAAGCATCAGCTTTTCCAGTGCATTGGGACCACGTATGTTGTATTCATGGATCCATCTTACTACGTCCTGGTAGTCCCTGACCCCCTTCTCAATAAGCATTTCAAGGAACCGTGCTCTTCTGGCCAGTTCGTTTGCAAGCTCTTCCTGCGAGTAGCCTCTTTTGTTCCTGATATGTTCAAGGACATATGAGTAAGAGAATTCGAACCTGTCCTCCGGTTCCTTCCAATGATATGACAGATGTGTCTGGATCACTTCAGTCACATCTTTCACTTCTGCAACTTCAAGCACTCTTCTTTTCTGACCGCCATCCTTGTAGACTATTGTCAGGATGCACATGACATCAAGTGCGGAGAACATGGGTACGGGAACGTTGATGGGCTGATGCGTAAACCTGTTGATGACCTCTTTTACGTTTCCTGCGTGGAACGTGGAGCATGTGGCGTGTCCTGCGTTCATGGCCTGGAAAAGGATCTGGGCTTCCCTTCCCCTTACCTCACCCACAAGGATGTATTCGGGACGCTGCCTAAGTGCAGCCCTCAGGAGACCCTCCAGGTCGATCTGGTAGACAGCCATGCCGGGCATGTTCTCTCTGGTTATCGTGGATATCCAGTTGCTGTGCGGGAGCTGGATCTCTTTTGTATCTTCCAGCGTGACTATTCTCACCTGGCTTGGGATGAACATGCATATGGCATTCATCGCGGAGGTTTTTCCGGTGGCTGTTCCTCCGCAGAATATCATGTTTGTGTGATTTTCCGCACACATCCAGAAATAGGCCATGAGCTCGGGGGAAAAGGTCTTCCATGCTATCAGGTCCAGAGGGGTGATGGGTACTTTCTTGATCCTTCTTATGCTGAAAGAGGTGCCGTTGGGGCTTACTTCCGTGCTGTATGTTATGTTTATTCTGGACCCGTCGATCATCACGGTATCAAGTATCGGGGTGGCGCTTGACAGGTGCCTGCCGGCCTGCTGGGCAATGCGCATTACAAAGGCATCCAGTTCTTCATGTGATTCAAATATAACGTTTGTTTCCAGATTCCTGTAGCCTGTATGGAATACGTGAACAGGCAGGCCCACCCCATTACACCAGATATCCTCGATATTGTGGTCCCGCATTATTGGGCTGATTTTACCATGCTCGATAAAATCGCGCTTTACAAAGTAAAATATCTTCTCGCGGGTGTAAGGGTCATCCTGGGAGAAATCCGAAAGTATCCTGTAGGTATTATCGCGCAGAAGATCTGTTTTTCCCTCGACCGTCAGATTCTCCAGGTCGCTGATGTTCTTGAGTGTGAGTATGTCCTCAAGATACATCTTAACTTCTTCCAGGAGCACAAACTCGAAGTTCGTCAGGGTCGGCTCTATGATCCTGTATGCGTTACGCCTATCATCCGGATTTTCAAGTATTGATACGAAGGAGTATGGCTTGTCAGTCCAATACCTCTCCACCTCAACCCAACCTTCGGGCGGAGTGTATGTGAGCAGGTTCTGATGGATCTCCTCCATTTCTGAACCGGAGGATTGTAAATCCTTTTTTCTGAACTTAGAGACAATGGAGTCGAGATTTGTGATTTTCAGGTTGATTCTTGATATTCCGGTCTTATGGTACTTTAAAGCATTTTCATGTTCCTTGTCTTCAGATGCTTCTCTTTTCAGACTGATCCTTGATATTCTGGTCCTGAGATCCCTTAATATATCCTTATGCTCCCGGTCTTCAGATGGTTCTGTCAATTCCTTTTTTTGTAAAAACCTGGATCCCATGTTCAGCATTCCATACCATTTAGTTTAGCTCTCTTATACATTTGTTAATTATAGTAAGGCTGATAAGAAGATTTATTATCAGAAATGAAAGTACATCTATATCTTTTTATCTAATATGATTGTCATTCAGCATAATTATAGAAAAAAGTGTCATCAGCCTTACGGCTGGATGACAACTTCTGTCTTTGCTATGGTCTTTCCGCTGCTGTCAACAAGTGTCAGGACCATTCTCTGGCCAACAGCTGTTGTGGTCATGAAACCGTAATTCGGGTGTAATGCATCAGTTTCCGGATTTGATGCATGGTTATAGAAGTATGTTTCCGGTTGAACCTCATTAAGATCCGTTGCACTTATGTATGCCATCTCTCCTGGCTGGAAAGTCCTTGCCAGATTGCTGGAATAAGCTGTTGAATTGTACCATGCCTTGGAACCACCAGCCTTATTGACCATTACTTTTGTGAGGTTTACTTCCCACATCATCTGATCATAGCTTCCAAAATCTTTGGTAGGAGATACAACGATTTTAGTGTCCAGCGTGTTTATCGTATCGCCACCCATGTGGGTTATTGTCATGCCTCTGGACTGGCTGAAATCAGCCTTGATAGCCATCTGTGATGCTTTTTGATTATCTCCTGCCATTCCGCCTGAATAACTGGAAACTGCCGCCGCAAGGATAACAGTGACAACAAGCATCAGCATAACGCCGATGACCGGTGAAACCGCTTTATCGTTCATTCTCATGACCATGTTTAATCCACCCCCACGTCGCTCTCATAGATAACCTTGCCACTCGGGGTGTGTATTATCTTAACGTTCACAATGTCTCCTGTGCGTAATTCCTCCCAGCCCACACCCAAGATTGCTTCTATGCCATCCGTACCGGTGCTGCTGCTATATGCAAAGTTTTTATAGGTTGATTCTGGAGAATTCTTCATGGTGGTTCCGGGAATTAATGTGTACTCCCCGAAGAACTGTGCTTGCGGATAGCCTCCCGATGTGTTCATACTAGCGGAGTTGACACCCCTTCCATATCCGATTGGTGACTGATACAGGTAGTTTGTAGTACTATAAGTGTAATTTGTATTATAGCTCGTTCCATCCCAAGCAGTCATTGTGGCTCCCTTGAGCACGCCAGTGCTGTTGGTCCAGGAAGTAATGATCTTCAGGTCTTTGGTCGGGATGGGTTCACTGACACTCATCACGTTAAAAGTGATCTGGCTGCCTTTCCAGTCTCCTGTGTTCTGTATTGACACATCCATCGTGAGTTGCGGTGCTTTCTGCATATTGCCGCCCATGCCACCGGCGTAGGACGAAACTGCAGCCGCCAGGATCACTGTGACAACAAGCATCAGCATGACACCGATGACCGGCGAGACCGCATCTTCATTATTGTATTGCATTTTTTTCATATTCGTATCCACCTATAGTCGAGTTTTTTAGGGTTTTTTCTCGGCTTGTCTGAGCAGTAATACTTTTTTGTATATAATTATTACGCAAAGTGACTAAAAAATGAAATAGTATTACTAAAGTATGTATCACTCATTTTTCGAGGAATTTTAGTAGCCATAATAGAGAATATACATTCATTTTTTATGATTTTGAAGACATAATTAACAATATATTGCTACTATAGTATATGATATTGTTACTAATCTTATATACTGCAAAATTATGTATGATTTAGTGACAAGAAAAAACTAAATAGTATAATCTCCCGTATTCTGCCATGTTCGGAACACGTAGGTTAATTCTTGTTATCTTTGCTGTCGTTCTTTGTGCTTTTCCTGCCGCCGCACTTGCGGAGAGGACTTTCACGGAGGCGGATGCGGACGGTGTCATTAAGGTCAGGCTGTCATTTCCCGAAGGAACCATCGGGGGAGTGACCGAGGAAATACCGGAAGGATATGAGTTCGCAGGGACAGGACACCCAGCGGAGCAGACACTTGTGGAAGGAAATAAGCTTCACTTTGCGGTCATAGGCGAAGAGGAAATAGTATATTCGCTTAAAGGGGCAGGGAAGCCGGAAATCACAGGCACCTGGATTGACCTTGCTTCCGAAGGCGATGAATCGGCCGTAGAGACACGTGCAGCACCCGGATTCGGTTTCCTTGCCGGCATCATTGCCCTTGTATTTGCAGTGTTCACAGGGAGGCGGGAACTATGAGGAAGAATGCTATCCTCATCCTCTGCCTCCTTCTTGTCCCGCTGATGATGGTATCCCATGCTTCTGCCAATGATGGGAATGACAGCGAAGCGCGCTCACTGATGGCACAGGGCATCCTAAGTTATCTTCAGGGTGAAAGCCAGGGAGCGCCGGGGCTGGGTGAGCTGCGCCAGGCAGCCTCTCTCTATCCCGAATATCCTCGCAGCATAAAAGATTCCGCAGGCAACAGCTTTGTATTTTACCAGCCGGTGCAGCGTGTGGTCGTGCTTAACAACAATGCGGCTGACGCCATGACTGCCATAGGAGCAGACGGCGTGATAGTCGGCATTGCGGAATCCATGACAGAGAACACAAACCAGTTCCCTGTGACCAGCACCCTGCCAAGCGTGGGTAAATGGATGGAGCCCGACATAGAAGCCATCCTTGCACTGAACCCTGACCTCGTCATCACTTATGTAAAGTGGCCCGAATCCGCAAAACTCGAAAGCCACCTTCCGGGCAGGATCCCTGTTGTGAGGATGGAGTTCTACAAAGTCCAGTCCTACCGCGAAGAGATGGAAACCGCCGGACGCCTCTTTAACAAGGAAGAGAATGCGAGCAAATATCTGGAATGGTATGATACTTATGTTACTCTTGTAAACGAAAGGATACAGGACATCCCGCAGGAAGAGCGTGTGCAGGTTTATGCCGAAGCAGGCCAGGGCCAGTCTTTCGGTCGCAGGGTGTACTCGGAAGGGACAGGTCTGGATGACCTCCTTGTGGCGGCCGGCGGTGTGAACATGGCAACAGGCTATGTCACAGGCTATGCAGACGTTGAGAACGAATGGGTTTTCTACAAGAAACCCGAGGTCGTCCTTATCTGGTCAGGCAAGGGAGGATACAAGACCGACGAACGTGATCAGGTGATTGCTGTGTATGATGGCTTTACCGGCATCCGCGGTTTCGGCACCCTCCCCGCGGTCAGTAACAAGCGGGTCTATGTCATAAGCTCCTCATTTGCCTATGGTTCCTCATTTCCCGCATCACTTGTCCAGGTAGCTGCCTGGCTCTACCCGGATCGCTTTGGGGATATAGACCCTGTGGCATTGCACAGGGAATACCTTGAGAATTACACCCAGACCAGCGAAGAGGTATGGGATACAGGAACCTTCTATTACCCGGACGGCAGGCAGTGATGAAGGAAAGATCGGCCCGGAAGGGATACGTCCGCAAGACCGTGCAGAGGCTCACTGTCCTGGGTGCGCTGGCCTGCACCATCATTCTCCTCTCCGGAGTAGCGGTGACCCTTGGTTCTTACCGCATCGGCCTTCCGGAAGTATATATGACAATACTGGAGAAGGCGATTTTTGAATTCAGGATGACTCTCGGGCTGGTATTGCTCGGAATGTACAAATACCTGCCATACACCGGGTTTTTGTACTTACAGCAGAATTTAGCTGGAGTCGCACCCCCCGATTCAGGGCTTGTCACTATTATATGGGATTACCGTCTCCCCAGGGTTCTGATGGCCATCATCGCGGGAGCGTCTCTCGGGCTTGCCGGTGCCGTAATGCAGGGTATCCTGAGAAATCCTCTCGCAAGCCCCTTCACTCTGGGTATTGCCTCAGCAGCAAGTTTTGGAGCATCCCTTGCCATAGTCCTGGGAGCAGGCTTTGCGAGCAGCGGATCCCTGGTAGTGGGCAACGCCTTTCTCTTTACCTTAATTGCTTCAGCAGCAGTCTATGGTCTTGCAAGATACCGCGGAATAAGCCCCGAAACCATGATAATGGCAGGCATTGCCATCATGTATCTCTTCTCGGCGATGACCAGTTTCCTCCAGTACATAGGAAGTTCTGAGGATGTCCATGCGGTAGTCTTCTGGATGCTCGGCAGCCTCGGTAGGTCAACATGGGACACTGTAGCCAAATCTGCAATTGTTCTTTGCATCACGTTTCCGGTGTTCATGTATCTGGCCCGAAGCCTCAATACCCTCGCCGCCGGGGACGAAACAGCCACAAGCCTCGGGGTTCCGGTAGAAATGGTCCGAATAATAGGAATGGCAGGTGCTTCCCTTCTGACAGCAGCTGTCATTTGCTTCACCGGCACTATTGGATTCATAGGTCTTGTAGCTCCGCATATCACGCGGATGATTATAGGCGGAGACCATCGTTTCCTCCTTCCCGGGACGGCTTTTACAGGTGCACTTCTCCTCCTCGGGGCAGACAGCATAGGGCGGACCATCATGGCTCCCCAGATTCTTCCTGTGGGAATAATGACCGCATTCCTGGGTGTACCTTTCTTTATATACCTCTTCTTAAGAAGGAGGCGTGACTATTGGTAAAAATATATGTTGACAATGTAAGATTCTCTTATCGCAGCAATCCTGTCCTCAAAGACGTGACCTTCCATGTTGATGAAGGGACGATACTTGGTCTTGTCGGTCCCAACGGTTCAGGGAAAACCACCCTTATTCGGTGCATAGACCGTATCCTTGATCCTGAAGGATCCGTGTTCCTGGATGGGACGGCTATCCGCGACATGCGCAGGAGCGAGATTGCCCTGAATATCGGCTATGTCCCACAGACAGGTGCCAAGATTGCTGCAGCAAGTGTCTTTGAAGTAGTTATGATGGGGCGCACCCCGCACATGGGATGGAGAGCGTCAGACGAAGACCTGGCAATCGCAGAAAAAGCAATGCTATTCCTTGGTGTTGAAAATCTTGCGGATCTTGAGTATAACGAACTGTCAGGAGGCCAGCAGCAGAAAGTTCTCATTGCCCGCGCAGTGGCACAGGAGCCTAAAGTGCTTCTTCTTGACGAACCTACCAACAGTCTTGACATACGCCACCAGCTGGAAGCCCTCTCAATCATCCACAGGCTTTCCAGGGAAACAGGGATTACAGTAATAATGGCAGTCCACGATCTGACCGTCGCTGCACGTTATGCGGACAGGCTCATGATGCTCAGGAAAGGACAGCTTGTTGCCTTCGGGACTCCCGATGAGCTGATAACTACAGAGCGGATACGGGAAGTGTACGGAGTGGAATCAAAGATATTCAGGGATCAGGAAGCCGGGCTCATAGTCACTCCCCTGCGGGCCATATCGGAGGCCACAGCATGAAAGTAGCAGCGGTAGTATGGGGTTCTGATTGCTCGCTACTGATCGAGGCCGCAGCAATGGAAGGGTTAAGCCTCTCGGTTACAGGCACCCATGAATTGAAGGAATTAACGGCTCAGGCAAGATTCCTTGAATCACAGAAAGATGCTGATCTCATCCTTCTCCACCCTTCCACGGACGCAGTCTGGGATGAGATAATACCGCAGCTAAGGCGCGATATACCTGTCATCTCCTTCGGGTACAATCAGGACTTCTGGGCTCTTTCCAGCGTACCCACGAAAGTTGTTGCAGCAGTATCCGCATACATGATCAATGGAGGGCAGGAGAATATCAGGCGGATGGTCCGCTATCTTATATCTGTCATCCGGGGGCGCTACGAAGAGCCTGAGCCGCTGGTGCCCCATCCATGGGAAGGTATCTATCATCCCGAAAGCGGGGAGCCTTTCAGTGATCTGGACTCATACCGTTCATGGCGTCCCCGCAGGCACAACGATCTGGCAGGGATAATATTCTCACGCACCTACTGGGCGAATGGCGACCGCAAGCCGGTGGATGCCCTGATACGGCATATAGAGGCATTTGCCGACGTGACCGCAATATTCTGCCTCTCGCACGGGGATACGGAACTGGGTGCAAGGCCGGGATACGAAGTTGCAAAGGAATGGTTAATGGGAGAAGCAGGAATAATCCTTAATCTACAGCCAGTATTCAGGGTACAGGATAAGGATGTATTCAGTGGTTTCGACGTGCCTGTTCTACACCCTGTGCTCCTTTACCACAAGACCCGCCAGGAATGGCTGGAATCCCCGCTGGGCCCGTCTCCCGTGGAGATTGGCTGGAGCATTGCAATGCCTGAGATGCAGGGCATGATCGAAATGCTTCCGGTGGGAAGTGAAGAGAACGATACCGCAGGAGTCGGCATGCATGAGCCCATTGACGAAAGGGTTGAACGCATTGCCAAGCGGACTGAAGCCTGGCTGCGCCTGAAATCAAAGAAGCCAGCTGAAAGGAAAGTTGCTTTCATCCTTCATAATAAGCCATGCTCCTCGGTGGAAGCTACAGTCGGCGCGGGAGCCCACCTGGATACACTGGAGAGTACTGTACGCATCCTTAATGTCATGAGGGATGAGGGCTACTCGGTGAATCCGCCATCCAGCGGGAAAGAGCTGATCGACCTGATCATGGAGCGCCGTGCCATAAGTGACTTCAGATGGACTTCTGTCGGGTCAATTGTAAGGTCAGGAGGTGCACTCGCTCTTATTGATGAAGATGAGTACGGCGAGTGGTTCCGGGAACTTGACCCTGCGGTGCAGTCCTCCATGGAAGACTCATGGGGGAAACCGCCAGGAGAAATGAAGGATGGCGTACCTGCTGCCATGGTGCATCAGGGCAGGATAGTTGTCACAGGGGTTTGCTATGGGAATGCTGTTGTCTGCGTCCAGCCCAAAAGAGGCTGTGCAGGGGCGCGTTGTGACGCAGAGGCATGCAAGATCCTGCATGATCCACACCTTCCGCCTACACACCAATACCTGGCAACCTACCGCTGGCTGGAGAGAGTCTTTGGTGCCGATGTCATAGTCCACGTAGGGACCCATGGCACACTGGAGTTCCTTCCGGGTAAATCAGCAACACCCTCGGACCGCTGCTTCCCGGACATCACCATTGGAACGATACCGCACATCTACATCTACAACTCGGATAATCCTCCGGAGGGAACCGTCGCAAAAAGGAGGGCATGCGCTACCCTTGTGGACCACATGCAGACGGTGATGCAGGCATCGGGGCTTTATGGGGAACTGAAAGAGATCGAAAGCCTGCTGGAAGAATATGATCGGGCAAAGTACAGTGATCCTGCACGCGCCCATACCCTTGAGCATCTCATAAAGGATTCCGTCATTGACGGTGGTCTTGCGGAGGACACGGGTCTTGCAGACCTCAATAGTAAAAAGATCGATTTCCCGGCTTTCGTTGAGTCAGTACACAGTTCGCTGACACAGATTGCAAGTTCACGGATACCCAACGGAATGCATATATTCGGGGAACAGCCCTCCGATGAGGACCGTGTGCTCTTCATCCACAGCGCGGCAAGATTCGATAATGCAATAAGTGATGCCCTCTATGGCCTGGAAGCATGCCCCGATGACACAGCATCTATGAGGGAGCAGGAGCAGGCAGAACTCGTTTTCGTAAAGGAGGTCCTTGCAGGGAAGAACTGGGACGAGGCAGCTTTCAGTGCCTGCGGTCGTCCTCACCTGCCCGGCACGGAGGAATCGCTGAAAGAAGTTTCATCTCTCATACAGACCCTGAATACCGGTATTGAGGATTCGGAAGAAATTGAAAGTCTTCTGCATGGATTTTCAGGTGGCTTCATAAAGCCGGGCCCTTCAGGACTCATCACTCGTGGAAGACCGGATATACTCCCTACAGGAAGGAACTTCTATTCCCTGGACCCTGCAACGGTGCCCACAAGGGCGGCATGGATGGTAGGCCGGCGTCTTGCAGATGCATTACTGGACACATATTTGAAGGAACATGGCAAATATCCGGAATCCGTTGCAATGTACTGGATGGCTTCGGATGTGATGTGGGCGGACGGGGAGCAGTTAGCCCAGATGCTCATGCTCATAGGGGTGGAACCGGTCTGGAAGGGCGGGAAGGTGTCTTCTTTCCGCGTGATCCCTTTGCAGGAACTGGACAGGCCGCGCGTGGATGTCACTGTCCGCGTAAGCGGCATACTGCGTGACAGTTTCTTCTGTGCCATCGAGATGCTTGACAGGGCCATAGCTGCCGTTTCCGCACTTGAGGAAAGCGACGGGATGAACCCGGTGAGGATGCACACCAGAGAAACCGGGACTTCCAAGAGAATATTCTCGTGTCGCCCGGGAACCTACGGGAACGGCGTGAATCTTGCAGTCTATGCATCGGCATGGAAGGAAGAAAAGGATCTTGCAGAAGTTTTCCTGGAGTGGAACAGTTTCTCCTATGGTGACGGGGACGCAGGTACCGAGAACCGCGCTGTTTTTTCCGGACTTCTCTCTAAGGTGGACATGACTTTCAACAAGACAGCAACCGATGAATACGACCTGTGCGGATGTTGCTGCTATTTTGGGACACATGGTGGAATGACCGCAGCCGCACGTACACTTTCAGGCAAAAAGGTCGAATCTTACTATGGAGACACAAGAACTCCTTCAAAAGTGGAGGTGCGTACCCTGGCTGCCGAACTTCGCAGGGTGGTCACCACAAAACTCCTCAATCCCGCCTGGATAGAAGGCATGAAACGCCATGGCTACAAGGGAGCAGGAGATATAGCAAAGAGGGTCGGAACGGTCTATGGGTGGGAGGCTTCCACCGGCGAGGTGGATGACAGGATATTTGATGAAATCGCCAAAACGTTTGTTCTTGACCCGGAGAACCGCTCTTTCTTTGAAAAGGAAAACCCATATGCTCTGGAAGAGATTGGAAGGAGGCTCCTGGAGGCACAGAGCCGTGGTCTCTGGAACCCGGATCCCGAGGTTTCCGAAGGTCTTCGGGAAGCATATCTGGAGGCGGAGGGATGGCTTGAGGACAGGCTAGACGGTGCGGACGGTCCCGTACAGGGCGGCGGCATCACTATAATGACTGTAGGCGAGGTCCGCGCAAAAAAGATAAACAATGGAAAATGAGAGAAATCCATGACTGCAATTGAGATAAACGGCCTGACAAAAAGTTTTGGCACCCTTAAGGCTGTTGAAGAGATGCACCTTTCCATAGATCACGAGATATTCGGCCTTCTGGGGCCCAATGGCTCGGGGAAAACTACCACTGTCAGGATGCTGACCACGATACTTCGTCCCACTTCGGGCGATGCATCCGTTTGCGGTCACTCCGTGCTGACGGAGCCGCGCAGGGTCAGGGACAGGATAAGTTATGTTCCGCAGGACATGGCCGTGGATGCCAAGCTCACTGGGAGGGAGAATGTTGTTTTCTTTGCAAAGCTCTATGGGGTCAGAAACCCCCGGGATAAAGCGGATGAGGCTCTTGCCAGGATGGAACTCGGCGACCGTGCCGATGACCTTGCCAGGACATATTCGGGCGGGATGCGCAGAAGGCTCGAGCTTGCACAGGCGCTGGTGCATGACCCGGAGGTGCTTTTCCTTGACGAACCCACCATCGGGCTTGACGTCGCAGGCAGGAAGAAGATATGGGAACATATCATTGACCTGAAGAATAATGGAATGACCGTATTCGTTACAACGCATTATATGGATGAGGCGGATTACGCCTGCGACAGGGTGGGTATCATAGATCACGGTGTGCTGGTCGCAAATGACTCTCCCGAAGCGCTCAAGGCGCGCTGCTGCAACGATATAATTGTCATCCGTGCCGAAGGAGAATATCGCGGCACTGATATCGAAGGTGTCAGGCTCATCGGGCAAAACGGGGATGAGCTGAGATTTGAGGCAGGATGTGCAGGGGAGATGGGTTTTGCCCTTGCCGGTGCGCTTGCTGGGGCTGGCATGAAAGTAAAATCCTTTGCTGTGAGGCAGCCAACACTTGATGATGTTTTTCTCTCCCTGGTTGCAGAGCAGGAAGAAACTGCTGCCTTTGACTACCAGCGTTTCAGGACAATGCTCAGGAGGCGCGCATGATATCCACTTTCCATTACCTTGAAAGGGACTTCCGCCGATGGGTGCGCGGCAGGATTAATGTTGTTTCTGCACTTGTGATGCCGGCTGCCTGGCTTATATTTGTGGGGCTTGCACTACCCATCAGGTTCACAGACAACTACCTGGATTTCATCACACCGGGTATCCTCGTGCTTACCATGCTGGGTGCCTCTCTCCAGGGAGGCTCGCTACTGATGTTCGATAAGGTACTGGGATTTCTTCCTAAGTTCCTTGCCATGCCTGCGCCCCGCGAGAGCATTCTTTACGGGAAAATCCTGTTCATCACCATGAGGGGATTGGTCCAGTCCACGGTGATCCTTGTCCTTGCCCTGATCCTCGGAGCGCACCTCCTAAATCCACTGCTCCTCATTCAGACATATATGGTCCTCTTCATCTTCGGGATACTGCTGTCCTCAGTAATGACCACTGTTGCCCTTACACTCGAGGACCATGACTCATATGCAGCCTTCAACTCAATTGTTTCCATGCCCCTGTTCTTCACAAGCAGTGCACTGATGCCATATGACCAGATGCCTGGATGGCTCGCAGCTATCGCCATGCTGAACCCGGTGAGCTACGCCATTGACGGCATCCGGGAGCTGCAGGCAGGCGTTTTCCCAGCCGATACTTTCCTGGGACTGACAGCAGGCGCGGCCATTGTGCTTGCTGTGAGTGTGTATGTGTTCAGGAAGGCTACAGTGTGATTGTATATGCTCCCTACATAAAAGTTGGATAGTGGTGCTATTGATGATGAAGGAAATATTAACTTTTACATTAAATTTCAAAAAATCATCACTATTGGAATATTTTTAAAAAACATGTGTCCTCTTAATTTTTAAGACAAAATCATAAATAATTCATATATTACCAAAACATATTTATTTTATACCCGCTTTACTTGCTTAAGTTCAAAATGCTTTTAAAGGGATATCTTATGGGTAAAAATGAAAGGCAAATTTATGTCCTTGCAGCTCCTTGCAATCAGGGCAAAACTACAACGGCACAGCTGTTGGAAAAACATTTTAAATCTCAAGGTCTGAAAGTAGCATGCCTGCAAACTATGAAAGGACAATATGATGTTGGAACCTATTTACAAAATGATTGCTATCATTATACCGTCCCGTTAGAGGCCGCTAAAAGTAAAAAAGTGCTCGAACAGTGGATTCCTCAAGGGTATGACATGTATATCCTTGAAGTGACATTCCCGTATAATCCGATTGGTGCAGCATATGTTGACCTGTTTGATAATATCAACGAAGTTGTTTCTTATGAAGTAAAAGATAACTGGGAGCAATTTGTCCGGAATGCTGAGCCTGCCTCAGTAACCTTCTGGGATCAGGTTAATGACAGGAATATCCAGAGGATTGTTACAAAAGTTCCTTCTAAAATTGATTCTCCCTGTGTAGATACATCTTTCAATCTTCATCACCCTGAAGAGCTCGTCTTTGATACAATAAACCCGAAAATGTCACTCCCCAAAAGCGATAAGAATGTTATCGCAGTCGGCACATTTCCAGGTGAATTCTGGGATATCTTTCCACAGCTTAAGTGGTATGGCTATGATTATCTTAACTTCATGCAAGACTACAGGAAAGAACACTACGATCTTGCAATAATTGGATCAAGTCTTGATAAAAGTTTAAAATTACTGTATAAGCCAACAGAAGCTCCTGTGGTATGCTACAATCCACTGTGTTACAGGGGAATGCCAACCAACTCTTCCGAATGTTTACGTGTTCGCTCATCTGTGAAAAGTGACATAAGCAGTGTATATCAAAAAATAAAAGGAGAAATAGTTGGCACTCCCATTGGGGAAAAGGGGTGCAACTATGAAGCATTTAATAATCAATATTGGGTTCCTATGAATGATATGTGGTGGAAAGGCTGGAAAGATCCCGGAATGAATGTACTCACAAAGGAAGGGAACATAACCTTTTGCAATGGTTGGGTTTTACCCCAATACTTGATTCGTGAAGGATACTTGGAGGTGTGATTATGGGAGGTGGAACTATGCTGATTACACTGATAAGCCCAGGGTCACCAGTCTCTAACTTTTCAGGTGAATCAAGAACTTTCAAAGCAAGTGTTAATATGGATGACCCTATTGTGAGGTGGAAGCTTGATGGCGTTTTAGTTCAAGAACATATCCCACAAGAATATATGGATTTGCCAGCAAATACTGAGTTATCCTACACCACAACCGCTTCATTTGGAATTCATGAATTAGAAATTGAAGCAGAAAAGGATGGCGTGTTAGTATCTAATTCCTGGATTTGGAATGTCGGTGAAATAGTTAGCAGTTGCTCAAATTCTTATATGAGTGGTAGTGGAAATCTCTACATAAAAATTAAAAACGCAATTCTTTTTAGAAGACCGAATGGAACATACTATGTTAATGTCGATTGGTCTGTACATGGGTGTGAAACTTTCAGGCAGGAATCTTATCCATATAAAAGATGTAAAATGACTGTGACTACAAGAGTCAGTTGGGATTACATTGCCATACCTGGGCAACCATCGCCCTATCCGCCGGAACAAGTTCAAGAAATTGACTCATGTTCAGGATCTGGTTCTAATACTCTTGAGGTTGAAAGTAGAAACTGTGTTATCACAATCCATTTATTTGTCAAGTGTTTTGCTTACTATACAGTATTGTTCTTAATGGAAGAAGAATCATGCTCCTGTTATCTAGGGAATCCATAAAAACAAGGAGTTCAACATGAAAACTAAAATCTGCTTTGCAATCTTTATCTGTCTTTTTTTGCTTACATCTGCATCTGCAAGTGAAGTCATGCAACTTACAGACTGGACAGAGACTGTTGTCTTTCCATATTGGTCTTTCGATGGAGAATATATTGTATATGTCTCGATTACTCCTTATGATACGGAATTTGATATGCAGCTTTGGATAATGGATGCAGACGGAAGTAACAAGACACAGTTCCTCAATGAAACTGGTGTACCCCTATTTATCTCAAGTAATCCTTTGTCTCCAAATGGAAACCTGCTGCTGTATATTTCAAATGCGACTGGTAACCATGAACTTTGGGTAATGGATACTGAAAATATGGACAGGAGGCAATTGACCGAAGGTGCGCATCTTGAGAATTACCTACCGGGTTCCGAAAACTGGAAAGCTTCATGGAGTCCTGATGGGTCACAGGTCATTTATGTTTCTGCCGTTACTAAAAACAAAAATCTCTGGAAAATAGTGGAGACTCCTGGAGGTAAAAAACTGCTAATGTTTGATTTATTAAACGCCTCCAA